>CAZEBR010000001.1:0-553 GCA_964510375.1 Hadarchaeota archaeon (SeqCode)
ATCCGGGGGAGTGACACGTGGAAGTTTGTGGTTGTAGGAGAGAATTGTATAGACTTGAAAATATAGTGGAAGTCAAAATATGGATTATCTGAAAACTATCGAGCTAAATCAAGGTATTTTTTCGGTGTGAGCATAAAAAGCTTCTTGAAAAGAAAAGAATAGATAATCCAGTCTTTGAGGGATAAGATGTCTGATAATGAAAAAAGAACGGATCAGGATTTAAAAGAACTTTCCGGCGTCGAATTGAAGAGGCGGATTTTATTCTTTGCTATTTCCCTGGGTGCCCTTGCCGTAATTTCCATCATGCCCACTCCTGATGGGTTAAGTTTGGAGGGCCAGAGGGCCCTTGGTATACTTGCCTTTGTAGCCATCTTGTGGGTTACAGAGACCTTTCCCCTCGGGCTGACCGCTTTGTTCGGGGCTATGCTACTTCCGGTTTTAGGGGTCACGTCCCCTGAGAATTCTTTCCTAGGATTTGGTTCGACAGCTCTCTTTTTTCTCGTTGGGGCCCTCTCCTTCGGAATCGCAATGCAGAAAACAAATCTTCACAAAA
>CAZEBR010000001.1:563-20978 GCA_964510375.1 Hadarchaeota archaeon (SeqCode)
TGCTCATGCCTGAACATGCAGTGGCTGCTCTACTACTACCAGTCCTGATAGGAATTATCGAGACGGGGGATATCAAGTACCGGGAAAATTTCGGCGTTGCCCTCTTCCTGGCACTTACCTATGGAACCTCCGTCGGGAGCATTGGAACCCTTCTGGGTGGGGCCCGTAACGTTTTGCCACTCGGTATAATGCAGAACTTTTCCGATATATCTCTAAGTTTTGTTGACTGGGCTATTGCCGGGATACCGATAGCCCTCGTTCTCATATTCGTTACTTTTTTCACGCTCCGAATCACTTATCCGTGGAAAGAAGTCGACACCGAAAAAATTAGGGAGGAGCTCAGAGAGGAAGTTGAAGAAATAGGGGACATGGGAAAAGACGAAAAAAAGGCAGCTTTGATTTTCGCTACGGCTTTTATCCTCTGGTCATTGGTCGGAACACATGTGGGTTTAGCCACCATCGCAGTCGGCGGCTTGATCGTCCTAGTTATTACACGCACCATAACCTGGAGAGATATCGAACAGAATATGCCGTGGGGTATTATCTTTCTCTATGGTGGGGCTGTGACTTTGAGTCAGGCCTTACGATCTGCCGGGTCCATCGAGTTCCTGGCCAACGGAATGCTGGGTTTCCTCGGACAAAGACCATTTTTAATACTTGTAATTTTTCTGGTGGTTGTTGTTTTTCTCTCTCAGTTGATGAGCAACACGGCAGCCACCGCAATTATTTTACCGATAGCAATTAGTTCGTTGGTCGGGCTGGGATTTCCGGCACAGCTCGGCGGTTATCTGATAGCCATGGGCTCGGCTATGGCTTTCATGTTGCCTATAGCGACTCCGAGCGCCACTATAGCTTACTCTTCGGGTTATCTTGAGGTCAGGGACCTGGTGAGGGCGGGAGCAGTGCTAAACGTGTTGGGAATAGTAACTTTCCTTACCTTTGGACTAGGTTGGTGGAAGTTGGTCGGTGTATGGTAGAAACTCACTTGGAGATGCTCTCTACTTTACAGGGGGCGTTATCGGAGATGTAACTAATTTCGTCTCCCACAAAAATTTCATCAATTCTATTTCTCACATGCTCCAAAATTATGAGATCGATTGTGTGCTCGTCCGCCGCCTTCAAGGTTTCCTCACCTGGCGAACCCGAAGTGAAAAGAGCCTCCACAGATATTCCCTTCTTGGCAGCCCTCTTTTTTACCCCTTTTAGGTAATCCTTAGCCTTCTTTTCTTGGGCATGTTTCATAATTTCTCTAAAGGTCTTGATAATTTCGCTTTCATCACCAATTTGACCAGTCGTGTACCTTAGACTGCGGGTTGGAGCCTCGTCAAGAATATGCAAAAGAAAAAGTTTTCCTCCCTTCTTCAGTTTTTCTAAGGCCCTACTCTCAGCTTTCTCTGGAAGATTTTCGCCAAAATAAGGAATCAAAACTCTCTCAACTTTTTCCATACTATCTTTAATTAAAATTTGTTATCAGAGCAGATAAATCGAATCCTTTATGAAAGCAAAAATCCCTTCAAAACAAAGAGATATAATTTTTGGATACATCGGGTCTATCAGCCTGGGGAGGAAATAAACGCGTAATTCTTTTTATAAGTTTGCATCGGCTTGTCTTTAAAAAATCTTTAATTACTCACCACACTCAGTTCCGGGGGGGTTGTCCATCTTGTTGGGTTGGATAGAGGATTCATCTGCTTTGGTACAGTCTAGAGCCGATATCATAGAAGAACAGTTTGGGGTGGAGGAAAACTCTAAAGAGCGCTCTTGTAAAAAGTATTCTACAGCATTCGCGGGGGTCGCCAAGTCAGGCCAACGGCGCAGCGTTGAGGGCGCTGTCCCATAGGGGTTCCGGGGTTCAAATCCCCGCCCCCGCACCATTTCACCTTTTTCCGGTTATCAAAAGAAGGAAATCGTTAGAATTTCTTTTTGTTAATCGATTTCTCAATTTTTTATTTCAATGGATTTTAATATCTTTAGATTAACTGATTGATTGGGTTTTTATTATGAAAATACCTGAAAATGTGAAAGAAATTTTAGACGAATCCTCTCTTGTGTGGGTTGGTACTTGTTTTGATGAAAAACCAAATGTGAACATAGTCTATTTTTTTAAGATAATAGGTGAAGATAAGGTCTTGCTTGCTGATAATTACTTTAATAAAACAAAGAAAAATATCGAAAGAAATCCTAATGTTGCGATAACGGTAAAATCTTCTGAGGAAAGTGTTGCATATCAGCTCAAGGGCTCCGCTGAGATCTATACCGAGGGAGAGGTATTTGATGAAATGAGAGAATGGGTTCTTTCAGAGGACAAGGAGATGCCAGTGAATGCTGCTGTTGTAGTGAAGGTTGAAGAAATCTTTGACTCGACTCCTGGAGATAATGCCGGAGAAGAGATTACTGATGGATAATCTTGAATAGAAATAAAAGAATTAGAAAAAATTTCGGTTATAGACTTCTTCACAAGGAATACTACCATGATATTTTTGCCCAATTAGCCTCTGTAAATATTTCCTGTTCTTCTAGTCAAACTTTTTCCATTATAATTTTAACTAAAAGGACTTCTCTTTTATTTTTACGAGCTCTCGTTGAGGGCGCTGTCCCATAGGGGTTCGTGGGTTCAAATCCCCGCCCCTGCGCCATCTGTATTCCGGAGTAATTCTGGCTCCTATCCGCAAAAGAAATGTAAATATCGTTTAGTAGAAAATTTATAGATTGAAACTTCAATTTTCTTCAAAAAATCTCTTTATAGCTTCCACGGCTTGTTTAGCCAAGTCCGAAGTCAGGTAGAGAGAAGAATCAGAACGCGTAACGTTTCCATTAACGTTTAAGTGAATGTTTCATTACTTAGCTTCTTGAGGAAGGTTACGATTTCGGGAAATATCGTGGACAGAATCCAAATAGATGGAATTGGAGAGGTTTTGATCAGGTACCCTGAGATGGATGACGCAGAGGATCTGCTCGACTACACCAACTCGGTTATCGATGAGGGTGTCCTTGCCCTCGACGAGGAAAAGGATATGGATTGGGAGGTCGAGAGCCTCGCGGACACGCTCAAGGATATCGAGAGGGGACAAAGCATAGCGTTGGTCGTGGAGGTTGGAGGGGAGGTGATGGGGATGGGCAACATCTCGAAGGATTCTGGAGCGCTTTCGCATACCGGGGAACTCGGATTTGGACTTAAGGAGGAAATTAGAGGTAGGGGGATCGGAACCGAACTTATGAGGATCCTCTTGCGCGAGGCGGTAGAACGGCTCGATCTCGAGATAGTCAAACTGGAAGTTTACCGCACTAATGAACCGGCTCTGAGTCTATACAAAAAAGTCGGCTTTGAGAAGGTAGGAACGATAGAAGACGGGGGCTTTCAAAATGGGAATTACAAAGATGTCGTTATCATGAAAAAGGATCTGAGAAGGGACTACAAGTACTCGAAGTCCTCAGAATGATTCTATTTTTCTTCCTTGTATTTCTCTATCGTCTTTTTTAGAGTCCTCACGGCCAGGCATGCGCATTCGACCTTGGCTTCCGGAATCCCGTTCAGGTGGTCTATTACATCTTCTCTGGTTATTTTCTCGGCTTCATCCAGGGTTTTCCCCTTTATTATTTCCGTCAGCGCTGATCCCGAGACAAAGGCACCTGCACACCCTATGGCCTGGAACTTTGAATCCTTTATCAGCTCTTCGCCGGGTTCTATTTCTAGGAAGATTTCCATCGTGTCACCACAGGGACCGGTATATGCGTAGCTTACCGTGGGGTTTCCCAGCACGCCGAAATTGGTTCTTTTCCTGTAGTAGTCTATTGCCCTGTCGGAATAGCCCGATTTCTCCAGCAGACCCACAACATTTTCTTCTCCAGACATCTTTATCCGTCCTTATCTCCGAATTGGTTAAAACTTTACGTTTCAACAGCCTTATTAGCATCTCCCGCCGGAATGCGCACTCGTTGAATCATAGCGTTTGAATGGAGCCCGCTCCCAGGGTATTTGGGATTTCTTAATCTTTCCGTAGTCTCAGAGAATTATTACGAAAAATTTAAAGCTTTCACGAAGAAGATTTTTGTTAGTAGAGCATGACTGAATTAATTTATTTTGAAGATTGCTACGTTAGGGAATTCGACGCGGAGGTAGTCGAGGCCGAAAATAGCCGAGTAATTTTGGACAGGACCGCTTTCTATCCCGAGGGAGGTGGCCAGCCGTCCGATACCGGAAAAATTGACGATGCCAGGGTTAAGAAAGTTGAGAAAAGGAACGGGGAAGTGCACCACATTTTGGAGGGGGAGCTGCCCGAGGAAGGCGAAACGGTTCATTGTGCTATTGATTGGGAAAGGCGATATTCTCATATGAAATATCATACCGCACAACACGTCCTTTCTGCCATCGTGTTAGAGGATTATGGGGACAAAACTACGGGGAATCAAATACATGCAGATAGGGCTAGAATAGATTTTGATACAAGTATTTCGGATGAAGTTGCGGATGTGGAGGATAAAGTTAATTCAATAATCGAAGATGGAAGGGAGATCAGGATATACACGCTGTCCCGGGAAGAGGCGGTAGATGAGCTGGACCCGGAAAGAACGAGAATAAATCTCTTGCCCGATTCTATAAAGGAGCTCCGAATAGTCGAAGTTGAGGGGCTCGATAAGACAGCGTGTGCGGGAACGCATGTCAAGAATACTGAGGAATTGGGAGAGTTTGAAATCACAAACACTAAGAACAAGGGAAAGGATAGAAAGAGAGTCGAGTTCGTTCTAAAGTAATTTGATTTTTATCAGATTGGAGTCTAACTTGATTTCGGGTCCAATCGTCCTCGACACTTTATAATCGTTGGTTTCCTTCTCTTAGTATCGAAAAAAGTGTATCCTTTTGGTGGTATCGTTTGTCTTGGGAAATTCTCGGCAAGATGATCGTTTTTTTAATTCCAGAGGTTATATGCTCGGTTTTCTATTTCGGCTATTTCTCGGAGTATCTCCGCCACTTCGTTGGGCGTGTTTCCTCCACCGTCGGTGGCTTCGTAGGTTTCGTATGCGCGCCAGAACTTGTCGGCGGAATTCTCGAAGATTCCCGCCATCTCCTCGTATCCCTGTTCCCTCAGGTAGACGGAAACGTTATCCCTCAGCGCTCCGTACTGCTCGAGATTGAAGGACAGCGACATTGTGCCCGGGACTCCAAGACTGACGGTGCCGTTCTCGATTCCGTCGGCACATGCCCGTAACTTGGCTGGAGCGTTCTCGGCGTGTATCTTTAGTTCCGAGAGAATTTCGGAGTCGGTCTTTTTCTCTCCGGTCTCGATCAGGTAGAGAATGATGGGGGTAATCTGGCCTCCCCAACCGTCCGAGAAACTATTTACTGGAACCGATCGATTCTCGTCGGAGGGATCCGTGGTAGATACATGAGCATAAATGTAGTTCTCATCGTAACCCGTGACCACTAGGGGTTCCGGACCTCCCGTGATGCTCTCGAAGTATCGGGTCCACCACGCGTCGTTGTCGAGCCAAACGATCGCTGGACTGCCGGAAGCGATTAAATCCTTCAGGCGGTCGATCAGCTCGCCCTCGCTGCCGAGGCTACTGGAGTCTATCACCTGATTAAAGCTTCTAACAAATCCTGTCGGTTGCCCGGCGTATACCATATGGGGAATATAACCCAGATTTTTCGTCGTCGGGGGGACGATGCTGTAGTCCGTCGGTACCGTCCTCTTACTTTCTTCCTCTCCTTCCTCGGAATCCTCCCGTTCTTCCTCTTCCCCCGGGCCGAAGTCTTCGTCGCCCTCTTCCTCGTCACCTGTAAATACGGATTCCGAATCTGTGTAATCCTTAAAGTCGGTTGCAGCCCCGGTGTAGGCAATAACATCGCTGAGATCGATATCGCGGTCGTAATATTTCACGATCATCGCGGTACATCCTAAATAGCATATTGCGTCGTCTTGCGGGATGTGTGGAACGTTCAGATAACGTGAGGATGGCGGAGCTTCCCCGTTGTCCCCTTCGTTTTCCTCGATGACCGTCCAGGTCACCGACTTGTCCGATGCGCTGATGGTATAATTGCCCGGGGTGGACCCCTGTACGGTGAAAGCGACGGTCTTTTCGTAGTCGGCTTCCACCGAGACTTCTTTACTGTCGATCACCTCTCCATCTATCTTTAGAGAAATAACTTTGGAACCGGGAGCGGTACCCGAGTTAACGACTTTTACTGAGACGGTAGCGTTTTCTCCCGCCTTAACGGAGGCAGCGGATATGGACGAGACGGTAATGTTCTCTTCCCCTAAATCTTCGTCGTTGCCGGACATCATCACGTAGGCACTAACTCCTCCGACGACGATTACAGCGACAGCCGCCATGACAATAATGGACGTTCCTATCCCGGTATTTTTCATAATTTGATACCTCTCGAATATTTTTTTAGAATTATAAACGATTATTTTCGTATCTAGATTATTTATTTTAAATATTATTTATAATTATCGGGAATAACACCAAATATCATATATTTTTGGATAAAAAAGAATTAAAATTGCTTTTTTGCTAAAGAATATTGAAAAATAGCAATTGCCCAGGGCTACTTCTTTCGTTGGTAAACAGAAGCTTATGAGGGAAGAAGTTTATTTTTGGTATTGGGGGAAGTGTGTTCGGGAATCGTTCCGGTTTGATTATAGTTTTCCTTTTCGCTGTGACTGCGACGTTACTTTTTGTTCCGGTCTGCACGTCCCACGTTCCGAAGGAAGTAGAAGGGAATAATAGTCTTCGAGATGCTTTGAATATTGAAGATCCCACCAAGTCCTGGGCGATATATGCGGAGATGCACGAGAACGAAGGAGTACATTATTATCGACTGGAGTTAGAAAAAGATCAGGTCCTCAGGGCGAGTCTATTCGTTCCGAGCGAGACCAGTTTCGTTCCTGCCTTGACTATATCGGGGCCGGGCTTGGTGAGTAAGGGGACTCTTCCTGATAACGTGGAGATTTTGGAGGGATCTAACTATCTAGTTAAGGAGGGGGATTTGGGGCATCCCGAATACGAGCCTTTTACTCCGGCGAGTTACTACTATCTGGCTGATTTCGAAAAGGAGGTCGAGGAAACTGGTACCTATTACGTGATCGTATCGGACACGGGTGAGGGAGGGAGGTACGGGTTAGCCATCGGCAAGGAAGAGAGATATGGACCGATCGAGTGGATTCGGGTTCCTCTGGACATCATAGATGTCCGCCAGTGGGAGGGAAAGTCTCTACCTCTTTTATTTCTTCCAATGGTTCTGACGGTTGTTGCTGGCTTTTCGCTTTTGATATGGCTCGATTTGAAAAAATCTGGCAGGTCCTATACGATCTTAAATTGGTTGGTCATCGGTTCCGGTTTGCTTTATTTTGGGAGCGGATCGATGAAGTTCATGGAGATGTGGATTGCGACTGCCAAGGCCGGTTTTAGCCCACTGGTATTTGTCACTATTCTCTTTGCTTTGCTCCCGATCGGTTTGGGTATTTTTACCGTCCGGAAAGGCAGAAAGTTGGATGAGGGGATAGACATCAGAGATAGATTCCAGCTGGTAGCCTATGGCATCCTGGCTCTTTTCATCTGGGCTGGTTTCATTGTAACGTCCGTGCTCATCTTTTTGGCGAGTTCATTGCCAAGTAGACTTTTGAAAAACTGAAGTGGGGGGTTTGATAAAACTCAGGATATCTTCTCGAGAGAGATGTAATCCTTCGATGTGCCGTACTTCAGGATCAAGGGAACCAAGAGGGTGGTGGTGAACGCCGTGAAGACCAGAAGCGAAAGGTGAGATTCGGTAAGCAGGCCCATCTCCAATCCCAACGAAGCCAAGATGAGTTCCACCGTCCCTCGGCCGTTCATGCTCATCCCCACGATGAACGATTCGTTTCTGTTGAAACCGGAGAGGGAAGCTCCTCCGCCCGCTCCCAGAAGTTTTCCGACCGTCGCTGCGCCGATGAGCGCCAACAGGAATAGAGGGAAGTTTTTTATCACGCCGAAGCTCGCTTTCATCGCCACGCTGACGATGAATATGGGGCCCAGAAAACCGTGGCTGAGCATCCGGAACCGCCTTTTGAGGTCACCGTAGGTTCCGAGGTTAAAAAGGTGCTCGGTTCTGGACTCGGACATGATTTCCTCGCTTATGAAGAGTCCCCCCAAGTACGCCCCGATGATAAAGTGCAACCCAGCGAGGGATCCCACTCCGGCGATTAGCAGCCCGAAAACCAGAGCAAGGATAAATCCTTCGCTCCCGGGCCTGGAAAACATTGGTCCAATTACGGGATAAACGTAGTAACCTATGAGAAGGACTCCGACGAAAAACGCCGTAACGAGCAGGAGGGAGGTCATTATGCTGACGGCGCCCAGGTTTGGTTCCGTTATGGAATGTAGGGCTACGCTGAGCAGTATGAAGGAAAGTATGTTGTCCACCATTCCTCCACCCATCATCGTGTAGCCCAGCTTTGTTTCGAGGATGTCGAAATCGTCGAGTATTCTGGATTTGGTGGCCAGCGAGGTGCCGGATATGGCCAGTGCCATTATAAGAGCTATCCAGATGTTTTCCGTAAAGTACCATACTACAATTAACCCCAGAGTCAGAGGAACAAATGTTCCGGGGATTCCTATGCTCAGGAATGACTTGGTGTTCTTGCCCAACTCCTTGGGATCGGTGGCGAGGCCCGCGTAAAACATCAAAAAGAACATTCCCAGCTTTGCCAGGGTGTCCAATGCCGGGGTCCAAGGAAAGATTGCCCCGGAGTTCCCTACCAAACCCAGAACGGATGGTCCTATCACCATTCCGGCCAGTAATTCTCCCAGTATGAAAGGAAAGTTTAACTTCTCGAAAATGAGCCTTACCACCCAAACTACGACGAGAATGAAAAGAATGGTGAATATTATATCCATTTTGACCCTTGATTATGTTTTTTTAGGCTGGGGATAAGGATTTTCTGTTCCGGTTTTTATCTTTTTCTATTTTTGGATTCAAGTCTTTGTTTCATAGCCAGATGATGCTTACTTTCCCGTTTTAAGTGGAAAAATATGGAGAGCTAAATCCGTTACCCGTCCCTTTCACATTTATCCTTGTAGGAGCAGAAACGGCACTCGAAGTCCATGAAGGGCTCGGACGGGGGCGGGCCGTGCCTTACCAGATCTTCGTGAAGGCTTTTTATTCTCTCCAGACCCTCCGAGAAGGTACCTTCGGAAAAGGAAATCTCGTGGGATATTACTGACAGGTCTGTCTTTTGGACGTATATGAAGGTGCAGGAGTCAAGGCCGAGTGCCTTCATGTAGGGATGGACCTGCATGACGTGGTGCTTTGAGGGTCCTTCCTCTCTGAAGCTGATGTTCTTGGTGGATTTTACCTCGAATATTTTTTCCGGCTCGGCGTTCGGACCGACTACCACTGGGTCCGTCTGTCCGACGACCCTGAAGTCGTCGTAGTCGAGTTCGATTCGAAAGCTGTTTTTCACGGAGTCGGAACCATAGTGACTGGCCAGGGCTTCCTCGACGAAGTTCTCCACGAGATTTCCCAGCTGAAAGTGTGGGTAGGATCCCTCGCTTTCCCTTTTTCCGAGCGTGTGCTCGTAGTAGCTTTTCCGGAGGCACTTTCCGAAGTCGGACGCGTGGTATCTGCCGATTTGCCGCTCCCAGAAGCTGTCGTCCCTGTCGTTGAACTTTTCGTAAAGGTGTTTGGAGATGATTTCGCTGGGGTCTGTCATGTTATTCCCTTCAGTTTTCTCGTGTACTCTATAAACTTCTTCGTGATTTCCGAATGGTTTTAACTCCCCGTTGAAAGTACCGTCGAGAGTATCGGGTATAGATGCGCCCGTGGATTTTCCTATGAAAAGTATAAAGGTAATGAAAAGTATAACATTTCAGGAAAATAGGAGAGGTTTTCGAATTGAGCGAGAAAGAGAAGAGTGAGCCGAAATTCTATGGGTCCGCATCGGTTGGCTCGAAGGGCCAAATAGTGATACCTTCCGATCTGAGGGAGGATATAGGTATAGATCCTGGCGATAAGTTGCTATTTCTTACAAAGTCCGACGAGGAAAGTGGTTTCGGTGTCGTAAAGCCGAGGGCTCTGCTAGAAATGGAAGAGAAATTGAACGAGTTGAAGAAAAAAATCGAGGAGGAGTAGGCGCATGATTGCGATAAGGACCGAGGCCTTGACGAAGGAGTACGACGGCTTGAAGGCCGTCGATGACGTAAGCTTGGAGATCGAAGAGGGTGAACTGTTTGGACTTCTTGGTCCCAATGGTGCGGGCAAAACAACTCTGGTTCATATGCTTGCGACGGTGACTTCCCCGACGTCCGGCAGTGCGGAGGTCGCGGGAAAGGGCATAGGGGAAGACCCCACTGCAGTCCGATCCTCTATCGGGATAATATTTCAAGATCCTTCCTCCGACGAGCAACTTACGGGCAGGGAGAACTTGGATTTTCACGGCAGAATGTACGGCATACCGAAAGAAAGGAGAGAGCGGAGGACGCAAGAACTATTGGAAATGGTGGATCTGGAGGACAGGGCCGAGGACCTAGTGAAGGAATACTCCGGGGGAATGAGACGCCGCCTCGAGCTAGCAAGGGGATTTCTTCACAAGCCCGAGATACTATTTCTGGACGAACCTTCTCTCGGTTTGGACCCACAAACTAGGAGGAAGATATGGGATTACATTCAAAAATTGAACGACGCCGAGGGGGTTACCATGGTACTCACTACTCATTACATGGAAGAGGCCGACTATTTGTGTGGTCGGGTCGGTATCATAGACCACGGGGAGATTATAGCCCTCGACACGCCGGAGAATCTAAAAAGTGAGCTCGGTGGAGATGTAATCAATTTGGAGGCCGAGGAGAAGGAGAAAGCCGCCGAGCTTTTGGAAGATGTCGATAGCGTGAAGAAGATAAAGTTAACGGATGAAGGCTTGCAGCTTAGTGTCGACGATGGAAAGGGATCGATTCCCAGGGTGCTCACGATCGCTCAAAATAACGGCGTTCGGATCAAGTCCGTGGGATTGAGAACTCCCACTTTGGAGGACGTGTTCATACACCATACGGGCCGGAGGATCAGGGAAGAGAAAGCCGGTGCGAAGGAAAGAGAAAGGATGAAGAGGAGGGCACAGAGGTGATTTTGTGGAAGGTGGAGTAATCTATTCGCTTTGGCTGAGGGACATGAAGCAGTACCTTCGGGCGAAGAGCAGAATAATAACCTCGCTGGTCATGCCGCTCTTGTGGATGGGGATCATAGGGGTCGGATTGAACTCTTTTATTTCGGGAATGCCGGGAGCCGGATTTAATTACCTCGTCTTCATGGCCCCGGGGATCGTCGGAATGACGATGTTGTTTACAAGTACCTTTTCAGGGATGTCCGTGCTGTGGGACAAGCAGTTCGGTTTCATGAAGGAGATACTCGTCGCTCCCGTTTCTAGGTTGCAAGTGATGTTAGGAAAGGTTCTGGGAGGAGCCACCATAGCGATTATGCAGGGCATACTGGTTCTAGTAATCGCGTTTCTCTTTGGGGTGCCCGTTCCCGGGCTATTCGGGATCGGCCTGGCACTCGTTTTAATGCTGCTCATTTCCTTCTCCTTTGTCAGCATAGGCCTCATCTTTGCGACTCGTATGGAGGACCCTCAGAGCTTCCCCATGGCCATGAATTTCTTTATTATGCCGATGTTTTTCCTCTCGGGGGCCATATATCCGATTAGCACGGCCCCCTCTTGGCTGAGCACGATTGCGTATTTTAACCCATTGGCCTACGGCGTCGATGGGCTGAGGATAGCCATTCTCGGGAACTACGAGTCCTTCTTTTCTCTCCCGGTCGACTTGGGGGTGCTTTTCGGTTTCACGGTTTTGATTATCCTTCTGGGGATACACTTCTTTGACGACATCGAAATTTAGGGTCTTTATGAACCTCGGATTAGAATGAAAAGGGTGGTTCGGCGCGTTTATCTCTCGGCCCCGGGCTTAACTGATTTAACTTCCAAATTTAGAGTTATTAGTGTATGTTTAGAATAGGGGCGCACGTTTCCATTTCGGGAGGTTATCATAAGGCGGTAGACCGAGAAGTCGAGCTGGGAGGCAACTGTGGGCAGATTTTTGCGGGATCTCCTCGGGGTTGGAAGGTGAGCCAGCCCGATGATGAGGAAGCCAAAAGTTTCATCCAAAAGACGAAAGAGGAAGGCGTAGATCCTTGGGTGGTTCACGGCACTTATCTAATAAACTTCGCCACTCCGAAAGAGGACTTGGCCGAAAAGTCCGTAAACACCGTGCAGGGCGAGCTTGATGCCGCAGAGAAGCTCGATATTGATTACTACGTTTTTCACCCCGGAGCACATACCGGTGCCGGGGAGGAGAAGGGCATTCATAATATCGCAAAGAGGCTGTCGAGGCTAGATATACCCGATGGTGTCAGGCTCCTGCTAGAAAATACTGCCGGAAAGGGTACTACTCTGGGAAAGACGTTTGACCAACTCGACAGGATGGTTAGTCTATCTGACTACGATTATTCGGACATTGGCGTCTGCCTCGACACCTGCCATATGTACTCTGCCGGTTACGATATAGGTGAGAACCAGGGGCTCGAGGAAATGCTGAGGAGCGTCGACGAGATAGTAGGCCTGAATAATGTTTCAATTCTGCATCTCAACGATTCGAAGCACCCCTACGACTCGGAAAAGGATGAACACGAACACATCGGCGAGGGGGAGATCGGGGAGGAGGGCTTTAGACTTTTCGTAAACCATGAAGATTTGAGGGAGAAGCCGATGGTTCTTGAGACTCCGGTAAACGATAAGGGATTCGCTTGGAACATAGAAAAGTGTAGGGAATTACGGAAGGGGGAGTAGCCATCCTTCCGGGCTAAAATCTTATTCAGTTTTGCCGGCGATAAGTTCTTTTCAGGTTTCCATCAATTTGCTTGGTTTTGGAGGAGTTTTTCTATTTTTTCCTTTAACTCTTTCAATTTGAACGGTTTTATTATGTAATCCTTCGCGCCACATTCTAGACATTTATCCAATAAGTCCCTCTGGGGTACTCCCGTGACGATAAGGCTTTCCGACTCTATTTCAGTTTCAGACATTTTTTTGAGCAGTTCATCTCCTTTTATGTCCGGTAAGTTGATGTCCAGCAAAATTATATCAGGTTCCGTCTCCTTGAACTTTTCAAACGCAATTTCTCCGTTTTTCGCTTCCACTATTTCTAGGTTTTCATATTCTTCGAGGGCTTTTGTTAGAATTTCGCGCATGTAAGAGGAATCGTCTACTATTAGAGCCGTTTTACTCAATTTATCCCCGTTGCATGTAGTAAAAGAGGTACGATAAAATAAATTTTTTTCATCATTTCTACGTGGATTACTTGTCATTTTTTAAAAATTTTACAGTTTTTTAATTCATCATGGTTTCTGTTATTGAAATTTTCTAACGGATATGGGGTTTGATTGAGAACTAGGAGATACGCAGAAAGGAGTAAAACCCTTTCAAAGCTATTGATCCCGATAATTAACTCTTTTTGTATTATTTATTTAAATCAATGTACATCTTTTAATCAAAAAATTTAATTAAGGTTTTCAATTGTTCTATTATTTATTAAATATGATAATCAGACTTTGATAATTGTTTGAAAATATTTTTATTCTTATTTTTAGGTTTAAGATAATTAGGAGCGTTTGTATTATAATAAGGATTTTGGAGGGGAATAAAATTAAAAATCCTCTTCTTTCCGGGTTGAGGGCGTTCAAAGTAAGTTTTGAGGCGAGGTGGAGGGAGGTCAGTTTGTATGTGGTATTTCTACTTGTAGCTCTTCTCGTAACGACTTTAACCTCAGGTGCAAATTTAATAAATCTAGGAAAGACTTCTGCAATTTTAGTGCCTGCTTGGGTTTTCCTGGGTCTTGCGATGTACTCCTTTAACGATCTATTTGATGAGGAGGTGGATGAAAAAAATGACCGTGACCTTCCTCTTTCAAGCGGAAAAGCCAAAAAATCAGAGATAATGACCGTGATTTTAATTTCGTCCCTGATATCTACCTTTCTAACCTCAATTTTGGGTTTAAAGGTATTGTTGGCTTGTCTGGTGTGTATAGGACTTGGTATTATGTATTCCGCCCCTCCTGTGGAATTGAAGAGAAGAATTTTTGGAAAACCTATTGTAGTGTGCATGGGAAACTTATTTTCTTACGTGGCCGGAGTTTTTTCCTTGGGGAGTTTTAATCCATTACATCTTTTTATACTCCTATTCATGGGTGTGCACTATTTTTTGAGTGCGTCGGTAACTGATTTGAGGGACGTGGAAGGAGATAAACTTGATAATCGTTCCAATCTTCCACTTCTGATTGGCAGAAAACGCACGGCGGATATAGTTATAGTTTCGTTTGCGATCTTACCGTTTTCTGCGTTGATAGGTTACATTTACTTCGGATTTAATCTGATGTTCATTTTTTTACTGGGATTGCTAGCTGCATTGAATATTTCGAAGCTTTTAAAGTACCGTTATAATTCTAGAAGAGGAAATATTTGTGGGGAAGCAATAATAAGGGTTTTCTTGTCGGTTTATACCTATCCCGTAGTTTTTGCCCTCGGCCTTTTGTAAGTTCGAAGTGGAAAATCTTCGATATGCTAGAATATGTTTTCCTTTATTATTTCCGAGGCAGAATTTTCTTCTATTCCTTCGTACAGGTCCTCAAATAGTTCTTTAAATGTTTTATATATTTCTTCGCCTTCCAATATTATCCCTAGGAAAAATTTGTCCGGAATCATAGGATTTTGTATTTCGACCCCAATCATTTTGCCGTCTTTGAGGATGAAACTGTAGGGCAAGCTCCGACAAACCCGTGTGGAACCTTCTGAAATCCTTGTAAAACTTTCAAGATCTTCGGAGTTCCAGAGTGCTCTCAAGAATTCGCCTGCCTGAGAGAGAGCGTTATGGGTAATTATTCCTTTGTAATTCATGCTATCATCGATCTCGGTCAATGTTTTGATTATGCGATGATCCGCGTAATTGGTGGCAAGGTATATCTCTTCTTCCGCATTTTTTACCATCCGAACAAGCTTGTTTCTGAGTTCTTTGTAGTCGTTGATTACGTTCAGTAACTTGGTCCGTTTCAACTTCACGTCGGACAAGAAAGGTTTCTTGTTGAGGAATTCTCTTGCTTTTTCTTTTTCTTCTTCCGGAACCTCCTTGCGGTCTCGTATGCTCCGAGCGAACTCTATAGTGTCGCTGTTCTCCGCCAACTTTTCCATGTTAAGTATTATTTCGTAGACCTGTTTGCCCAACTCAGTTTGAACGTATTCTCCTCCGGTCTTTTTTATGAGACCGAGGTTTTTCAGAGATCTAAGGCGGGAATAGTATTGTCTCTTGGAAAGATCAAATTTTTCCCACCTATTTTGTCCGGGTTTTAGGCCGGATTCGCACGCTTTTAAAAGATGTGTGGATCCTTCTTTTGATATCGTTGAGAGAACCTTCTCTCTGAAATCTGAATTATTTTCTATACTCTCCTTAATTGACATTTTTTCCAATACCTGACGGAACTCTATGGGGTGCTTTTTTCTGATTGGGCCCAATGTCTGAACGGTCGTGGTCAGTATCTTCCAAGTGATCGTTGTGGCTTTCTTGGGGGAAATATATACCTAATCCGTTCTCGATCATATTTTGCATGCGGTGATATCTGACTTCTTGGATTGTTGCTTGGGCCAATATTTCATACAAGGTTCTTGGGTCCCCTGCTTTACGGAAATATCTATTTGCCCCTGATTTTAAGGCTTTTAGAGCCAATTCTTCTCGACCCTTACCCGTGAAGATAATAATTGGAATTCCATATCCCTTTTTTCTCAGTTTCCTTAGTAGTTCTATCCCCGTCATCCCGGGCATTTGATAATCAGTTATGACTGCGTCATAGTTTTCCTCTTTGATTTTTTCTAATCCTTCTTCACCAGAACTAGCAGTTTCTAAAACCAGGCAGTCTCTCTCTTCTTCTAGGAAAAGTTTCCCTTGCTTCAGTATGTCCGGATCATCATCGACGAGGAGAACCTTCATATTTTGCACCTACGTGATTATCAGGATTGATAATCAAAGATGATAATATGATCCTAAGTATATAAAGTTTGTGAAAAAATAGGATATTTTCACATAAAATGTAACATATTCCGGACTATTTTCCTTATTCGTGATTATATCTATGGCTGGTGGCATCGCTAGTGTAGATATATTTTTGCTATTTTGTCCGTCCGCAGCGATTTTAAGTTTAATTTTTTCTTCGGGCCGATCATGAATCTGCTCCCCCTTTCGGCGAAACTCTATTCATTTGGTCGGCTCGCGTGAATTGTTTGCTGGGTCGTGAACTATTATTCTGACGGTAATGACCCTCAACCAAATGACAATTTTTGTCTAACTCAGTTTTTTGTTCCAAAATCTTCCGATTTTTTTATAAAAGAAAAAAATAATTTTCATAATCTTTAAATACCATAAGAACAAACAAATAAATGAGAACATCGCTCTTTCTAGACATTTTTTGTCGGATTAGAGTATATCTTGCAGTTTTTGTTCTTTCTTCCTGCTCCACTTCTTAATCCTTTTCTCTATATAATCCAGCAGTTCCATACATTCTTCATCTTCGGTGACTTCCTTGAATCTCCGGGAAAGTGTTCTTAGAGAAACATCAATCGAATCAGCCAATTCCTTCTTGAGGGGCTTTTTTCCATCCACCTTCTCCGCTGCTATTCTGACGGATAGTGCGGCATAAGACCTCTTTTGAGTTGAGTTTAGTCCTTTTCCCAGGCCGACGAGAATCCTGAAGATCAGTACAGCAGCCCTTTTTGCATCCTTTGATAGGTCGAATTCTTCGGTCAGATTTTCTATTTCGGTCTCTCGGTAGAGAATATTCCTCGCCTTTTCCCCTTTATCTTCTCTCTTTTCGTCGCTTTTACGAGTCATTTTCCATTCTTATCTTCCGTTTCATGACTTAATTAAACCCAGTGTGAACGTGAGGACTAACTTTGCGGGACTCCAGATTTCGAAATATTGTATCATTCGAACGATATATACTGGCTTATTTTCTCGGCTTTGGACGGGATAATTTCCTTTAATCCTTCTCTGCTTTCAGGAATTTCTCTGAATATTTTCCCCGCATCCTTCTCTCCTATTCCTGGGATCTCCAATATTTGCTTGAAGCTGGCTTCTGATATCCTTAGAGGTTGATGTATTCCGGTAACGCTCCTGTAGCCGTAGCCGGTTATGGAGACATCGTAATATTTCCCCAATTCTAGAGGATAGTTGATTCCTACGAGTAGAGGATAAGTCCCTATCTGTCTCCCGAAGGTCCTTTCCCCCTCCTTTTTTTCCATGTAAACGTCTTTGAGGACAGTTCCTTGCGGGAACATTTCCTTTAGCAGGGGCCGGTCAATTTTTTCACGGACTTTCTCTTTGAATTTCTTGAACTTAGCTTCGTCCACAACTTCGAATTTATCATCCTTGGAGATTGCTTGACGGATGTTTATCCTCCTGATCCAGAGATTCTTTTCTTTAAGCCTCTTTAGGAATCTGAAGTTCATCTCGTAGGTCTTCGGTCTTTCCCCGTGGAGACCGGCCAGAAAGTTTATTCCTGGAAGGAGCTTCGGCATTCCGTTTTCTCCTTTCTCCCGCCCAATCTCGTTCATTATCCGAACCGATTTCTCCACTTGGTCGGGTGTGGCGTTCAGATTATTCTTTTGAATCACTTCCGGGTCCGCGGATTCCATACCCAGAGCTAGAATGTTTCCAGGTGAAGTGTGTTTTACCAATATTTCTAAAATCTCCTTGGCTCTCCGTGAATGTTCGGCGATAACCGCGGGATTAGCGTTGTCGAGGTGAAGAACCCTTGTTTCCGGGCAGGACCTTTCTATTCCCTCGAATAATTTTCTTATTTCCTCGGGTCTGGGCGTGGGAACCTCCGTTTTTCCGATTCCATTCGCTCTGTAGCTGAGTACGCAGGACTGTCCCCCTATCCGGAAATTTCTCAGCCCGAGCTCGTAGAGAGCTTCCATTTCTTTAACTACGTTCTCCTGCGTCCTAAATCTCGGTCTTCCGTAATCGGTCTCCGAACAGAAAGAACATCCTCCGGTGAAATACCGGGGACAGCCCCTGTAAAGTCCGACCTCTGCGATTAGCGGGTCCGGATGCATCGGATGTCTTTCCACGACCTTGGCTCCCTTCTTCGACCATCTTTCGATTTCCTTCGAGGTCATCCACCTGTCCTCTGCTTCACCTTTAAGATGGTCGTGAAAAAAGGCAGCCAGATCCTTCTCGGCGTAGTGATCGTATCCGCCGACATCTTCATACCGTGCCAAGGGTCCCCCGAGAAAGGTCTCACCCGGCGCTCTGGCAACTTCCTCGGCTTCCTCCGGGTTCAGGGGAGTTCCGCTAAGGTACGTTCCCGGAACGGTCACTCCCCCGTGTACCAGTACGTAGTCGGCCATAGGGAGGCCGTTGACTCTGTATTCGTCCGCCGATATGTACTCCCAGTCGAGTCCCTCCTCTTCGGCCACGCCGGCCAAAAACCTAGGTTCCGGGGAGATGTAGGGAGGCACGCCGAGTAAACTGGGCTCGTCGACGTATCCGTCGACTATCAGTATTTCCCTTTGTGTTTGCTTCTTTTCGTTTTTCCAAAATTCCTTTTTCATTGTTTTCTCTCATCAGAATTTATCTTGAAGACCTTTTTTCTTTTCAGTTTCTTTATTATTACTTCAAAGGGTATGGGAAGGAAATTTGATCTAGTAAGGGTTATAAATTGATTTTAGGGGTTAATCTGACCGATAAAATGCTTGTGGGGTGGGACCGTCCCTAACTCTTGAGGAAAGCCCTTCTTTACGTCGTTAACAGGGCTAAGAGCAGAGGCCTCGAAAAGATGACTGCGGTGCATTCGGAGAATTTTCTAGTCTAAGGAGTCAAGGGAATGCTCGAAGATTACGAGATAAACGCTGGATAAGAGCACCGTTCATCTTTTTCATCCGCAGAGGGGACAGATTCCGCTCATACCCCCACCCGCGTATTCCGAATCTGCAGAGGTAAATTCACGAGATTCCTCCTTTTCTTCTCCCCCCGTATATAGGACCTGTTCGGACTTGCTTCCGTAACGGTAAACGGTGATTCCCTTGCAGTCTAGCTCCCATGCAAGCCGATAAACTTCCTCCACCTTTCCCGGTTCGGCTTCTCCGGGCAGGTTTATCGTCTTGGAGACGGCGTTGTCGACATGTTCCTGAAAGGCCGCCTGCATTTTCACGTGCCATTCCGGATCTATTTCGAGGGCTGTGACGAAGAGGCGCTTGACGTCCTCGGGTATTTCCTCCATCTCCTGAATTGAATTACCCCTCGCTATCCTTTCCATCAGTTCCCCGCTGTAGAACTTCCGTTCCTTGGCGACCCTCTCGAAGAGGGGGTTGACCTCGAAGAGTTCTTCCCCTTCTAGCACGTTTCTCATGAACGCGATCGAGAACAGGGGTTCAATGCTCGAAGAACATCCGGCGATTATCGAAATGCTGCCGGTCGGTGCTATCGAGGTGACGGTAGCGTTTCTCATCGCCTCGTATTCGTCGCTCCAGGTGCTTCCCTCGAAGTTCGGGAATGACCCGCGCTTTCTGCCGAGTTCGACCGATTTTTCCCTGGCCTTTTCGGAGATGAACCCCATTACCTCGTCGGCTAAGCTCACTGCCTCCTCCGAGTCGTAGGGGATCTCCAACTTTATCAGGAGTTCGGCCCAGCCCATAACGCCGAGGCCTATTTTTCTGTTGGCTTTCGTCGTCTCTTCTATTTCCGGGATCGGGTATTCGTTAGCGTCTATCACGTTGTCCAAGAAGTGGACGCCTGTCTTGACGGTCCTCTCCAGCTTGTCCCAGTCGATTTCGGTTTCTCCGTCCTCTTCCTTCTTCATTTTGCTCAGGTTTATGCTTCCTAAGTTGCAAGATTCGTGAGGTAGCAAGGGTACTTCGCCGCAAGGATTGGTGGCCTCGATCCTTCCAACTTCGGGCGTGGGATTGTGTCTGTTGATTTCGTCCAGAAAGATGACCCCAGGATCCCCGGTATTCCAGGCGTTGTCCGAGATTTTCTTCCAAATCTCCCTCGCAGACGCTTCTCCCTCCTTTGAGTCGGTCCGCGGGTTGATCAGATCGTATTTTTCGTCGTTTTCTAGGGCCTCCATGAAATCGTCAGTTACTCCCACGGAGATATTGAAGTTGGACAGTGGCCCTTCCTCGGACTTCGCCTCGATAAATTTTTCAATGTCGGGGTGATCGATCCTGAGGATGCCCATCATCGCACCCCTCCTCTTCCCGCCGGCCTTGATTACTTCCGTCACTGTGTCGAAGACCCTCATAAAGGATACCGGTCCCGAAGCCACTCCTTGGGTGGACTTGACGATGTCCCCTCTCGGCCTGAGATTCGAAAAGTCGAACCCGACGCCTCCGCCGGTTTGTTCTATCAG
>CAZEBR010000001.1:21124-31881 GCA_964510375.1 Hadarchaeota archaeon (SeqCode)
TGGGCAGGAATTCGAGCTTGGTCATCATTTTGAAGAATTTTTCGAAACTTTCCTCCGGGTCTCCCCCGTAAGAACTGTCCACCTCCGATATTTCTTTGGCTACCCTTTCGAACATTTCGGAGGGCGTTTCGATTATTTCTCCTTCCACGTTTTTCAGCAAGTACCTCTTTCTCAGAACTTCCAGTGCATTCGCAGTTAACTTCGGTTCTTCCTCTATCCCGTACTCTCTTTTGAGTTTCCGAAGTTCCTCTTTCTTCTCCCTGTAGTCGGAATACTCGTGAGCGACTTTTTCATGGCCGTGTTCCCTAAGCTTTTCTACTACCAAGTCTTGAATATCTTCTATCGAAGGAATTTTTTCTTCGAATTTTTCCTCTAATTCCTCCACTACGTCCTTCGATATCTCTCTGGATTTCTTTCCGTTTTCCTTCTCCACTGCTACGAACGCTTTGTGCACGGCATCCGTTATCCTCTGCCGTTCGAAATCTACTATTCTTCCGTTTCTTTTTTCCACTTTAGAAATAGGCATTTACCCTTCCCCCTTTCTTTTACTCATTTTAACGATAAAATATATTCTGAAGTCGAATGAAAAGGAAGCTTTTTTATCCCAAATTTACTTAAACACTGTTCGTTCATAAGGTGTTCGTGCAGGAGATTGAAATGAGCAAGAAGGAAGGACCGGACAATCCGATACTGAGAAGGTTGATAAGGAAGCTCCGAGATAAAGGCAAGGAGCTGAATGCAGAGGTCTGGTCGGATTTGGCCGAAAGGCTGAACAAGTCCAATAGATCGAGGGCTGAGGTCAACGTCAGTCAACTGGACAGGCATACCGAGGAGGGGGAAACCGTCGTGGTACCGGGTAAAGTTCTGGGTTCGGGAAAACTCGACCATTCTATTTCTGTTGCTGCCTTCAATTTCTCGTCCCGAGCATCGGATAGGATTCGGGATGCCGGGGGAAAGACTCTTAGTATAGAGGAGCTCTTAGAGGATAATCCGGAAGGTAAAGGCGTAAAGATAATGGAGTGATCTGATATGATACTTGATGCGGAAGATTTGGTACTTGGGCGCATATCGAGCCAGATAGCGAAGAGATTGCTTGAAGGGGAGGATGTGATAGTCGTGAATGCGGACAAGGCGGTAATCTCAGGGGAGGATAAGTCGACCTTGAGCGAATACGATGCGTGGAGCCAAATTAGAAGTTTAGTCGATCCCACTCAGGGGCCGTTTCATCCTCAAAATCCCGGGGATCTTTTGAGGCGCACCGTTCGGGGAATGCTTCCAATCAAAAAGAAGAAGGGCAGGGAAGCTTTCAGGCGGCTAGAGGTGTATTCAGAGGTCCCTGCAAGGTTTGAAGACGAAGAAATGGAGACATTCTCAAATTCTAATCTAGAGCAGTTGAATACCCGTCGTTTTATTAGATTGGGCGAACTTAGCAAACAGTTGAAAGGTGGAGCTTAGGTGATAAGATAATGGTGGAAGCCGTTCAAGCTACGGGAAAGAGAAAATCGTCCGTTGCCAGAGCCACATTGAAGAAAGGTTCGGGCAATGTTTACATCAATGATAAGGCTCTCGACGTGTTTGATCCGGAATTGGCTCGTTTGAAGATCGCTGAGCCTATCAGACTCGCTGAAGAAGTTTCAAATGACGTTGATACCGATGAAATAGACATTGAGGTGAACGTTTCCGGGGGCGGCTATATGGGCCAGGCGGACGCGAGCAGAACCGCGATAGCCAAGGCACTGGTCGATTGGAGCGGAGACGAAGACCTCTACAAGGCTTTTAAGGATTACGATGAAACACTTATTAAGAGCGACGCCAGGCGGAAGGAATCCAAGAAGCCTGGAGGTCGTGGTGCCAGAAAGAAGAGGCAAAAATCTTACAGGTGATATAAAATGATGCGACCCGTTAGATGTTTCAGTTGTGGTAAACCCTTGGGCGATAAGTACGAGGAGTTTGAGCAGAGGATAGCCGAGGGCGAGGATCCCGAAGAGGCATTTGAAAAGATGGGGATAGAGCGTTACTGTTGTCGACGGATGCTCCTTACGAGCGTCGATGCTACTGAAGACATAATGCAATTCAAAGATTAAATACCGAATTTTGATTCTTCGATAGTTTTTACTAATCTAGTAATCGGCTTCGTCTACACTCAAGTAGTGGATCGGTCCGGGATATGAATCGAAATTTTCTTTTGTTTGGTATTTCCCGTTCTCTAGCGTCACGACGAGTGGATAATCGTGGTCTACATATTGTTCCGGTATTTGGAATGTTACGGGGCTTCCCTCCATAGTCAAAAGTTCAATCTTGTTCGCTAATTGAGTCCAGCTTTCGCTGTTCGTCCACAGATCCGAATTATTTGTATTTGCCTGATAGATCGATATGTTTTCCTTGAAGTTTTCGTACTTCTCATAGAACTCTCCCCGGTTCACGAGTTCCACTTGAACCCACAGTCCGTCGTCGTATTCGGCTTGTGGTCTTAGGAAGAAAAGGTTCCCGTTGTCCAGTTTACCCCTCTCTCCCCCAGTTAGATTCTCCATGGAGGGATAGTTATCGTACGGACCGATGTTCTCCTTTTTCCGTTTCTGGTTAGTGACCGAGCAAATGTTCGGCGCAGAATCATCCCGAGGGCTTAATTTGGCGGTGCCCGATGTTGCGGCATAGGCTAGGAAAAGACTCCCCCCGATTGAAATAAGGATCACGAGGATTCCGAGCTTCTTCAGGGGATCTGTGGTTTCCAAAGTTACACCCCGATTCTTACTATTTTGCGGCTTTAAAAAGAAACTTTTTCTCTAAATATGATCTCTGATAATTTTTCGGGAATATCCGCAGAAAAAACTTTGTGATTCTGAAGCTGTGGTCGTGGAAAAATCCTTATTGAATCTGCCCGTAGAAATGTTGGGGAGGTGAAAAATATGCCTGTAAATATTTTGGTTACATATTACTCCGCCTACGGACATGTTTTCAAGATGGCTCAGTCGGTAGAGGAGGGTGCTAGGGGCGTCGACGGAACGGAGGCCAGATTACGACGAATCCCCGAGCTTCGTCAGGCAGAAGAGGCATTAAGCGGTCAGGAAGCCTATGATAAGGCTCAGGAGGAACAATCGGATGTAGAACGGGTAACTCTTCAGGATCTCCGCTGGGCCGACGGGGTATGCTGGGGGACCCCCACGAGGTACGGAAACATGACGGCTCAGATGAAACAGTTTCTCGACTCGACCGGGGAGCTTTGGGAGGAAGGGGCCTTGGAAGACAAGCCTGCCGGTGTTTTTACTTCTACGGCCACCATACACGGGGGACAGGAGACCACAATCGTTTCCTCGGTTTTACCTCTGATTCACTTGGGCATGGTAATTGTTGGAATTCCCTACGGTCAAAACCCGCAGATACTGACCGATGAGGGGATAGGAGGTTCACCTTATGGGCCTTCGACGATAGCCGGTCCGGATGGCTCTAGACAGCCGGTGGAAGACGAACTGAAAACGACGAGGAACCTCGGGTCCCGAGTCGCCAAGGTCGCCAAAGCCCTGAAGGGAATGCGCGAGTCCTGAAGCCTTATAGAGTATCGGTTAATTTTTCGAATAGGTGTCCGACCTGACTGAACTCGAAGTTAAGTTTGAGAAGATAAAAAAGGATGCGAAGCTCCCCGAAAGACAGCATTCTGGCGATGCGGGTTACGATCTTTTTTCGGCGGAGGACGTTACGATAGGAGTCGATGAAGTCAAGCTTGTCACGACCGGTTTAAAGATGAAGCTTCCGGATGGCTTGGAGGCCCAGGTGAGACCCCGGAGTGGCCTTTCCCTTTCCGGAATAACTTTGCTGAACACTCCGGGGACAATCGATCAGGGTTACAGGGGGGAGGTCAAGGTGATCATGGCGAACTTGCTCGGGGATGATTTCGAAGTCAGGAAGGGTGATAGGATAGCCCAGATGGTCTTTTCGAGAGTAGAACACCCCAAGTTGTCTCTGGGAAAACTTGATGATACCGAGCGGGGCGAAGGAGGATTCGGTTCGACGGGGAAATAGTTGCCGTGGGTCACGAAGCTTTCCCCCTTCAAGAGCTCTAGAAGCCACCGCTACGATTCAATAAATATTTTGGCTCCATTTTTTTCTTCTTCAATTTTATCGATTCTTAGATCGGAAAAGGATTTGTGAAGGTTTCCTCTGGGCGTTTTGAGAACTATGATGTCGGGGGTTTCTAGCTGAAGTTCAAAATTTTCATCTAGTTGTACCGTCGTGACTTCTTTGTTCTCTTCCGCCTGTTTCTTAATTTTTTCTACGACTTTTTCCAGAAGTTCTTTGTCTTTCTCGGAAGTTTTTCCAACGTCAATGCTTCTCCCTTCTTTGAATTCCTCTTTCAATTTGTTTAGCTGTTTTTTCTTTTCTTTTAGCCGCCATCTTCTTACGAGGAAAAATATGAATACTAGTGCTGAGAAGAGCAGGACTAAGAGAATGACTATTTTCCTTAGCGGGAGCTGGATCATGTTATTAATTGTAAGGTCGTTCTGGCTTGTTTATTCTTGGTTTCCGCTAGAACATATTCTGAAACTTTTCGTGATGATTGAAAACAGTTCATATGAGTTATAATCCCCTTTTTAATCGGGCAAGCTAATCGATACCTGAATTATAAAAGAAACTGGAACTTAGGAGCTTTGTGACCTGCTTCCGTTTGGCTTCATTATTGAAAGGCGGGCGGATGGCGGGTGATAGAAATGACCGAAAACGAGTCCGCACTTCCAGAAGAAATTCATGTGGGCGTTTTGACCGTGAGCGATACGAGAGCAGCTTTGATAGAGGAAGGCCGTGACGAGGACGTCTCGGGAAAGACGATACAGAGAAAGCTCAAGGATGCGGGATTTTCATCCGTGCGAACCATTGTTCCCGACGAGGAGGATATGATCCGGGAGGAGCTGGAAAGATTTATCTCTGACTCCAAGATAGACGCCATTGTGACTACCGGGGGGACGGGTCTATCCTCTAGGGACAGGACCGTAGTGGTGGCGAGGGAGTTTTTCGACAGGGAATATCAGGGTTTCGGGGAGCTCTTGAGGAGAAGGGGTTACGAGGAGGCCGGTCTTCTAGGGGTATTTACCCATGCTACCGCGGGATTGGTGAATCAGAAACCGGTATTTTGTCTTCCCGGCGTACCCAATTCCGTGGAGATAGGGATGGATATACTCGTCGAGGATTTGAGAGAAATTTTAGAACACGCTCGTAGCTGATTTGACATGAATTTCCGATAGCCAAGAAGTTTAAATAAATTGGAAGTAAGAAGAATGTTGTAAAAAACTGGTGAAGACATTTGTATTTTGAAGAAATCCAAGGTGGTGATTAATAATGAGTATTCTGGAAATTAGAGACCTCGACCTGTACATAGAGGACACGAAGATTCTCGATGACGTCAGTATGGATTTTAAGAAGGGAGAGGTTCAGGCTCTTGTTGGCCCGAATGGAGCTGGTAAGTCGACTTTGGCTTTTGCCATAATGGGCCTTCAGGGCTATCGGAACATCGAGGGGGATATAGTATATAAGGGGGATTCTTTGAAGGATCTCAGTGTTTCCGAGAGAGCCGAAAGGGGTATTTCGCTTTCGTGGCAGGAACCAGCGAGGTATGAAGGGTTGACAGTTAGGAAGTTTATCAGCGCATCCGCCGGCAATGGAGAAATGGGGCCAGAGGATGCCCTCGAGAAAGTCGGGATGGACCCTGACGATTATCTGGACAGGGCGGTCGACACGGGCCTCAGCGGTGGCGAGAGGAAGAAGATAGAGATGGCGTCGATACTTGCCATGGGTCCGGAGCTGGTACTTCTCGATGAGCCGGATTCGGGAATAGACGTATCATCTTTGGAAAAGATATTTGATGCCATCAAAGTGCTCAAGGAGAAGGGAAAGACGGTGGTGTTGATTACTCACAGCGATACGGCGCTCGAGCAGGCCGAGTACGCTTTTCTTCTGTGTTGCGGTTCGGTAGTAGATCAGGGACCGGTCGAAGAGATAAGCGATTATTTTGAGGAAAAGTGCATTCCCTGCAATCACCAAAATAAACCGGAATTAAACGAGGAGATATCAGATGGAAGTTGATGATCTTTACGAGGCGGCGGAGATTGAGGACGCTATCTCCAATCCCGATGTGGCCCATATTGCCATAAACAAGGATGAGGTTGTGGGTGAGAACTCGGTTCCGGGTTTGTCGGTAGAACACGACCTTATAAAGAACGGGGTTAATGTTCGGGTTAAGGTCGAGGAGGGGGCTGTGATAGAAAGACCAGTCCATATGTGCTTTGGTATGACTCAGGAAAAAGGAACCCAGCACATATTCTTGGAGATTGATGTCGGTGCCGGTGCTGAGATAGGTGTTTTGGCCCACTGTATCTTTCCTAGGGCGGTTAATGTCAAACATTTAATGGATGCGAGAATTAATGTCGGCGAAAATGCCGAATACAAGTACCTCGAAAAGCATATCCACAGCCAAGAAGGGGGTATTAAAGTTGAGCCGGAAGCTGACGTGGAGCTTAAGGAGGGAGCTAGGTTCAAGACGGACTTCGAACTGATTCAGGGTAGAGTAGGCGTGCTCGATATAGACTATGAGACCACCTGTCATGAGGACAGCGTCATGGAAATGACCGCGAAGGTGAACGGTCAGGAGGACGACATCATAAAAATCTCCGAGATCGGACACTTGGTGGGTGAGGGTGCTAGGGGTGTTTTAACTACCAGGGTGGCTGCCAGAGATAACACCAAGGCAGATGTATACAATAAACTTTCAGCTTCCGCTCCCTATGCGAGGGGGCATGTCGATTGCAAGGAAATAATTCAAGGGGATGGAAAAGCTAATGCGGTGCCCGTCGTTCAGGTCAGCGACCCGGATGCTCACGTTACCCACGAGGCCGCTATCGGTAGCGTCGATAAGAAACAGTTGGAAACTCTCATGGCAAGGGGATTGTCTGAGGAAGAAGGAGCGGAGTTGATTATAGAGGGGCTCCTGAGCTAGACCGGGAAACCTCTATTTTAGAAATCCTGCAGGTACTCGACTTCGCTATCTTCAAGCTCTAGTTCCCTGGCTATTTTTTCGCCCTTTTCTCTGTCGTTCTGAAATATCGTGGCTAGGTATGGAATAAAGTCATTGATGGCCCGGTGGGGAGAGACGTGGTACTCGTCGGATATTTTTTTGGTCACACCGTCCCTGATACCTCTCTTTTTCTTGCTTCGTCCGTAGGCTTTTCTTGAGCTCGGATATCCGAATCTACCTTCCCCGGGTTTGCCCTTTCTGGCGAGGGCGATGCCGGGACCCATCAGGTCGGAGGCATATTTCCAGAATGAGTAGTTCTGCTTTTTTCTCGCCCTTCCGAGAAATATGTCCGCTCTGGCCAGTCTTTCGTATGCGTCCGCCAGATCGGGAATGTTGCCCATCATTTTCGGGAGGTTTTCCTCGATCCAGTCGATGGTGTCTTCGGGAGTCTCGTCTAGGTCTCTCAGGGCCTGCCTCGCTCCCTCCAGGTCGCGGGTCTTTTTCAGCTTTCCGAGCCCTTTGAAGATGTTTATCTTTCTATCCCTCTCCTGCGTCGTAATGTCCTCTTTTCTTATCTCTGTCTTTCCTTCGCAGATGGCCTGGAAGTCGTTTATCGCGGATCTAAGATCCCCGTCGGCCCTTTCCCCCAATTTTTTTAGCGCTCCGGGGTCTTTTACCTCGATTCCTTCCTCTCTTGCAATTTGTCTGAGGACTTTCGCTATAGAACTTTTTCTGAGTCTCCTGAAGTTGACTTCTTTGGACTTGTTCCTGATACCGTTGGGTATCTCATACCTGTCGTTTCCGATCAGAATTATCGGGTTCTGCGTCTCGTTCAGGAGCTTGGAAATGGCTGTGTATCCACCTCGGTCCGAAGTTCCGTGAACGTTGTCGGCCTCGTCGAGAACTATTAACCTCTTTTCCTCGCCGCCCGTCAGGGACCCCATGCTCGCCGCTGATCCGGCTATCCGTTCTATCTCGCCTTTAGTCCTCTTGTTGCTGGCGTTCATCTCTATGATGTCCCATCCCCTTTCGTTCGCTAGGGCGGCGGCAGTGGCACTTTTTCCCGTCCCGGGCGGGCCGTAGAACAGGAGGGCGGGGTTTTCCGGCCGTCCTCTCTCCCAGCCGTCCGCCCACTTCTTGATATCTTTCATTGCCCGCCCCTGAGCGGCCACGTCGTTCAGAGTCTCGGGCCTGTATTTTTCGGTCCACGAGATTGACATTTCTATCCCTTTCAATAATTCTAATGTTAGAGTCTTAACAGTATTCTTATTCCGGTACTTTTGAATTTCCGTAGAAATATTTTTCAATACAGTTCCGTTCCAATTCACATGAGAAGAGGTCTTTGATATGGAAGAGGGAAAGAGGACTAAGATTAGCAAACAGATGGCCTACCTGCTGAGGCACGAGCCCTCCGGTTTGGAGATTTCCGATGAGGGCTTCGTAGATTTGGAGGAACTTCTGGATAAACTTCGCGGGCGCTGGCCCGGGTTGGGAAAGGATGAAGTTCGCGAGGTCGTAGAGAGGGATCCCAAGGGCAGGTACGAGATAGATGGGAATAAAGTCAGGGCCAGGTACGGGCATTCCATAGACGTCGATCCGGATTTATCGCTCGCAAATGTCGATACCCTTTATCACGGAACTACTCCCAAGGCCGCGAGGAGCATTTTGGAGGAAGGTTTAAGGTCAAGAGGTCGTCAAAAAGTTCATCTTTCTCGAAATCCGGTGGATGCTGTGGAGGTCGGGAAGAGGAGGACGCAAAATCCAGTGGTCTTGGAGATAGATGCGGAGGGGGCAATCAAAAAAGGAATAAAAATAGAAAGGGCGAGCGATAGGGTCTTTGTTTCTGAAGATGTTCCCCCGGAGTTTATTTCGTCCCGTGAAAGTCAGAATCCTTAGTTTTCTTTCATTTATCTAGAGATTTATTCCTTCCAAGATATGGCGTCTACCGGACAGCCGTCTATAGCTTGCTGAATTGTTGATTCGTCGGCCCCTTCCGGGTCCTTAACTTCAGATTTCCCGTCATCGTCCAATTCGAAGACTTCTGGTGCGAGTCCCACGCAAACCGCGTGCCCTTGACATATGTCTTTATCTACGACAGGTTCTTTCATTATTATACACCCTGAATAATTAAGCACTTGAAATCCTAATAGCTTTTCGGAATTTGAAGACGAAAATTTTATCTTGGCTCGGATAAAAACTACGTGAGGGGTGACAAATATGGGAGAACAATCCTGCGATGATGATTTATTCTGCGGCGTAAACTTACCTTCCACGGACGAACCGGACGAAATGAGTGCTTTGGAAAAGAAACACGCTGTGATAATCGACGCTCCGGACGAGGTCCGGGAAAACGAACCTTTCGAGGTTGAAGTCAAAGTTGGGGAGTACAAGGAACATCCGAACGAACCCGGGCATTTCATCGAGTGGATGGAGCTTTATTCAGGGGATACTTTCCTTTCGAGGCTCACTTTGACTCCGGGTAAAAGTCACTACGTGATGAAGACCACGGTCAAACTCGACCACGCCCACCCGTTGAAGGCTTGGGCGAAGTGTAATCTGCACGGTCTCTGGGAAGGTAGTAAAGAAATAAAAGTAGTAGAATAGGGAACTGACGTCTATCCCTATCCTTTCTTATTTTTTATTCGGTTTTTTTCGGAGAAATTCGTTTAGTAGTAGGCCTTCATCTCTTCCTTCGCTTCTTCGGCTATTTCCTTTCCGTGTTTCTTCTCGAACTCCTCGTAAGTGTCTATGATTTCGTCGGTTATCGACGCGCCTACGGATTTCAGCGCCTGGTCAAAGTGTTTTTTCTTGACTTCGTCCGTTTCGACGTCCTCTCTGAGTGCGAGCATCGCAGCCTCTCTGCAAACCGCAGATATGTCGGCTCCGCTGTAACCTTCGGTTCTTCTGGCGTAGTCCTCTAGATCCACGTCGTCCGAGAGCGGAACTCTCTCCGTGTGAATTCTGAATATCTCTTTGCGCGCTTCCATGTCCGGCGCTCCGACCATCATTACTCTGTCGAATCGTCCTGGCCTGAGCAGTGCCGGGTCCACCAAGTCGGGCCTGTTTGTCGCACCTATTACTATGACGTTCTCCAGCTCTTCCAGACCGTCAAGCTCGGTGAGAAGCTGGCTGATTACTCTCTCTCCGACCTGTGATCCGGCGGATCTCATTCCTCTTTTCGGGACCATTGCGTCAATCTCGTCGAAGAATATCACCGTAGGAGCGGCTTGCCTCGCCTTTTTGAACGTTTCTCTGACCGCTTTTTCCGATTCTCCTACCCATTTGGATAAAAGTTCCGGTCCCTTGATGGAAATGAAGTTGGCGTCGCTCTCAGTGGCTACCGCTCTGGCGAGCATCGTCTTTCCGGTTCCGGGCGGTCCGTAGAGCATAATTCCGTTGGGAGCTTCTATCCCTACGCGCTCGAATATCTCCGGACTGTTCAGGGGCCATTCGACGGCCTCACGAAGCTGTTGTTTCGTTTCTTCCAGACCTCCAATGTCGTCCCAGTGGGTGTCCGGGACCTGCACGAGTACCTCCCTCATCGCTGAGGGTTCGACCTGCTGTCTTGCCTTCTGGAAGTTGTCCTTTGTGACTTTGAGTTCATCCAGCGTTTCCGACGGAATCTTTTTCTCTTCGAGATCGATCTCTGGAAGTATCTCTCTCAGCGAGTTCATGGCCGCTTCCCTGGCGAATGACGCCAAGTCCGCTCCGACGTATCCGTGGGTGTTATCCGCAAGCTTGTCTATGTCCACATTGT
>CAZEBR010000001.1:31989-102637 GCA_964510375.1 Hadarchaeota archaeon (SeqCode)
CCCTGTCGGGGACGCCTATTTCGATTTCTCGATCGAATCTCCCGGGGCGCCTCAGAGCGGGGTCCACGGCGTCGACCCTGTTCGTTGCAGCTATGACTATGATCTTTCCTCTAGCTTCCAGGCCGTCCATTAACGACAGAAGCTGGGAGACTACTCTCTTTTCCACGTCTCCGGTCGCCTCCTCTCGACTGGACGCGATTGCGTCGATCTCGTCTATGAAGATAATTGCCGGAGCGTTCTTTTCCGCTTCTTCGAAAATGTTTCTCAGCTTCTTTTCGGATTCTCCGTAGAACTTCGACATTATTTCCGGTCCCGCTATTGACTGGAAGTACGCGTCGGATTCGTTGGCCACGGCCTTGGCGGTGAGTGTCTTGCCCGTTCCGGGGGGACCGTGTAAGAGAACTCCCTTTGGAGGTTCGATACCGAGCTGATCGAACAGTTCGGGATGACGAAGAGGCAGTTCTACCATTTCCCTAACTCTCTGGATCTCTTTTTCGAGTCCTCCGATGTCCTCGTAAGTAACCGCTGGCGCTGCCGTGCCCTCGACTTCCGCTGGCTGAGATGACACGTTCACCTTCGTTCGCTTAGTGACCAGCGCTATATCGCTCGGGCTGATGTCGGTGACCATGAAGCGAATTTCGCCGAGTCCGAAAGATGAAGACGGAGTCATTTCCTGAAACATGCCTCCGAATATTTGGGAGAAAAGGTCTCCCTGGAGTCCGGTCGGCGTAATGAGGTCTCCTTTCGATGCCGGACGTCCTATCAGACTTCGCTTGAAGGCACGTCCTCCGCCCCTTATTTGAATGTTTCTCTCGGTGGGAGCAATAGTAATCCTGTCGGCCTCTTCAACTTCGGCCTCCTTGACGGTGACCTTTTCGCCGATGGAGGTACCGACGTTCTGCCTTTCCAGGCCGTCCAGCCTGATTATATCAAGACCTTCGTCTTCCCTGTAGTTAGATCTCACTATTGCGCCCGATTTCTTTTCGCCCCTTATCTCGACGATGTCTCCCTGTTTCACACCGAGCTCTTCCATCGCTCTCCTGCTTATCCTAGCAACGCTCTTGCCGACGTCCTTTTGCCTCCGTGCTTCCGCTACTGTTAGTTTTAGTTCTCCTTTTTCATTGCTTTCTGGCAAAATTTTACACCTCGATATGAGTAATGAGTCCGCATCCTAATAAAGCTTTTGTTGTATATACAACAAATATTTTCTACTCTTCTTTCACGACGAATTTTTTCCACTTGAGGTGAGAGTCGTATTTTTTGAAGATTTTCACAACTTTGGGTGCGTGCTTTTTGTCGACCAATAGGGCGCTCCTGTTTACGAAGTCCCAGACGTCCTCGGGCAACTCGTCGAGGATACCATCCGTGTGCCTCTTACCGGACTTTGTCTTGTAGTCGTATCCTCGGAGATCCCTGTAGAAGAGTGTCGCCTTCGATCCCTTCGATTTTATGTCCCAAAGAAGCAACACTCTCTTCATTTTTATCCAATTGTTGTATATATAACATATCCTAATAAAAAATTGTTCTTCCTGTTTTTCTGTAATTGACATCATCCCTAGGCTGGTCTCTATCGTCTCGGAGCTATACTCCGGGTTCTACTTGTGAACTTTTCATAGATTCTTAAATGTTTAAAATAGTTTTCAATCATTACAAAAACCCATTTTAAGTTTTATTAAATTTTATAATCGTCTTTCATCGTTTATTTATAAAAAAACAGCAATTATCACATTTGATAACTAATTTTGAGGAAAATTTATTAATGTATTTAGCCGGATTAGGATTAAAAAGGGACTCCTTGAAAAAGAAAAGTCTAGTACGTGCGGGTCTGTTCTTCTTCATTTTCCTAGTCGTAAGTGGGTTCGTCGTCCCGACTGCTTACGGTCAATATACAAGTCCACCGACTCAGCCATCATTGATCTCACCTCCTGATAAGGGGAAATTGGATGAGAACATTCCAATTTTTGAGTGGGAGGCGGCTGAAAATGTTGAAAATTATCGAATTTTAGTGGCTGAGAAGGAGAGTTTTAGTTCTCCTCTGGAAAATACACTACTCGATGACTCGAAAACAGAATTTACCGGTCTCGAACTGGAGGATGACTTTACCTATTACTGGAAGGTTGTTGCAATTAATTCGATCGGTAAAAACGAATCAAGTGTCCGAGAATTCACGGTAGATACCGGCTCACCTAACGTTCCTACCCTCGAATCGCCTGAGAATAACTCGTGGATCAGCGACAATGCAGTTCTGAGCTGGGACTATGAAGAAACTGTTGAGTATACTCCTGTCAGCTATAGAATTTATTTTAACGATGGCCAAGGTAATAACATCGCAACCGAGTTGATCTCCGACACTGAAAAAGAGTTAATCGATCTTATTCACGACGGACTCTGGTACTGGTGGGTTCGTGCGATAGATGCTGCCGGAAATCGCAGCGAGAAGACCGAGACCTGGACATTCCACCTGGATTCTACCCCTCCTCCCGTGCCGGAACTGGGATTTCCATCCGATGGAGTGATCAGTGATAACCTCACCACTACATTCGGCTGGGAAAATATTGAGGAAACGGAAAAGTCGCCCCCGATAACTTTCAAGATTCAAATGGACAATGACTTGGACTTTTCTTCACCCGAGAACGAGTATTCTTGGATCGAGGATAACAGCTATTCCGCCACCATCCCCACGGGCATTTGGTACTGGCGGGTCAGGTCGAAGGACAATCTTGGGAACCGGAGCGAGTGGTCGGAGAACAGGAAGCTTATAGTCGACAGGGTGGCCCCGCCTTCCCCCTCTCTGTCGGAGCCTGAGAACATGTTTTGTGACAATTTGAGCTCCCAGTCGTTCTCTTGGGAGAGCTTGGATTCGATTGAGAATTCGGGACCCGTCGAATACCATATCCAGATAGACGATGACTCTAACTTTTCCTCTCCCGAGAAAGAGAACTATTGGAGGGCCGAAACTTCGTTTTCGACCGATCTCCCTAGCGGATTCTGGTACTGGAGGGTTCGGGCCCGCGACGGCGCTGGCAACGTCGGGGACTGGTCGCCCGTCAAACAACTCCGGATAGATATGGTTTCCCCGAGACCGCCCGAACTGGAAGTTCCGGAGGACGGAACCGTGGATAATAACTTGACACAGACCTTTGAGTGGGAAAATCTCGACGGGTACGAGAATTCCAGTCCAGTGAGTTATCAAATTCAGATTTCGACCGATCGATCCTTCGAAGAGATCGAGAACGAATTCAGTCTTGGGAAAAACAGCTACTCCTACGACCTGGAAGGATTTGATAATTACTATTGGCGGGTCAGGGCGAGGGACAACGCAGGAAACACGGGCCGGTGGTCAGAGCCCTCCTTGGTAATAATTCCGGTTCCGCCCAGAGCCCGATTCAGCTATACCCCTAAGGACCCCATCGTTTACGAGAGGATAACTTTTCACGGATCTCCTTCAGTCCCGGGGACTTATCCCATCGAATCCTATATCTGGGATTTCGGTGGGGAAGAACCGTACTACGGGAAAACCCTGCCATACAGGTACGAGGTGCCGGGCGATTATTCCGTCACTCTAACGGTTCGAGGGAGCGAGGTCTCGAAGGATTCCGTGACAAAAATTGTCACAGTTCGAAAGATTCCGGATGATGAAGTGATAGTGGAGGATTCCTACGATCTCTATCAATACGTAAATCCTGGAGAGCCTAGGACCGTTAGGTTCGGAAGCACCGACATCGTCGAGATGGTGGTTAATGTCAATAGTAGATTGGAGCCGGGCCTCTTTAGGGTTCGGGAGATTCGATGGAAACCCCACGAAATGGCTTCACCCCCCGGATTCGGTTACAAGACGTTCCAGGTTACCCTCGAAAACTCCAACAAGGCCGCCATAGAAAATATCAGGTTCAAGTTCAGGGTTAGCGAAAACTGGATATCGAAGGAAAATGCGAGGATTAGCTCTATCCGACTCCACAGGTACGACTTCCGTGCGGAAAATTGGAACACACTTCCAACCAGTAAATTGAAGGAGGAGGGGCACTGGGTTTACTTTACCTCCACATCACCAGGTCTCTCGATGTTTTCCGTGACCGGTTCGGAGAGGGTAGAAAAGTCTATCCCTTGGCTTTTGATAGTAGCCGGAGTTGCCGTTGCCGTCTTGGCGGCTCTGATCGGGATCTACTTCTGGCGTAGGCGGAGTCCTTCCAAGGAGGTCAGACTGGAAGAGGCTGGGAGGTCGACCGAAAGGGAGAAGGAAATAATTGAAGAGTTTCTGGAATCCGACAGGGAGGTCGCAAGGGTCCGAGGAAAAAATCCGGAAAATATCATGTCTTCCTTGGAGGATACCATAGAGGAGATGGGAGAGTCAAAAAGAGTAGGAGCCTCGGTCGAGGATGGGGAGGTCCATCTCGAAAAGAAGATCGAGGAGAGAATAAAGCTGGTCGAAAGCTTCGTGGATTCTGGAAGAGAAGAAGCGAAAGTTTCGGGTTCTCTACCTCCCGAGGAGATTTACGAATCAATGAATGATGCCGTGAGCTATCTGGGCGAGGAAGATAAAATAGAAGTGTTCAAGAAAGACGACGAAGTTTATATTAGGAAAAAATCCTCGTCTTAATGTTTCGATTATTAAAACTACTTCACTTCCAAGTTCTGATGGTAGCGGGCGATGGAAAGGAGAAAAATTCTGATAGTTTTTCTGGTCATAGGTCTTTGTGCCGTCGCTTTTCTCTTCCACGAGTGGAATAGTTCCGGTCAATCGCTTCCCAACTATGAGGCTGCGGGGACGGTCGTCGAGGTATTGGACGGAGACACGTTAATAGCCGAGATCGAAGAAATTTCAGATCCACACGAAGGGATTTCCACGAAGGAGGAGAAGATCAGGCTGGCCGGTGTCGATGCCAGGGAACTGAAAGTTGGAAACGTCCGGAGCGGGGATGGGCAAATGGAAAACTTGACTCAAGAAGAATATGAGATGACCGAGCGCTATTCTTATGCCCGAAGAGCGAGGGAGCTGTTACGTTCTCTCGCACCCGTAGGTAAGAAGATTTACCTCGATTTCGACGATTTGGCCGAGGGGGAAGGTCCCTATTACAATCCTTATCGGGGGAATTACGATCGAATTATCGCCGTAATCTATGTTGTGGATAATGGGGATTGGCTCAACCTCAACGCGGAAATTCTGAGGGAGTACTATCCCGATCATGCAGGAGTCACGGGATACGTTTCCGAGTTCGATTACCGCGACTGGTTAGATGTTGACGGATAAATCTACTCCGTTCGTCGTATGGGTCTGAGCTGTGGTTTTCGGATATAAGCCGCGGATATGTGCGATTTTCGGATACTGTAATGGGTCGGGTCGTGAAGTTTGAGGACGGTTTCGTGAAGGTATTGGCGGATCCTACGAGCGGAGAAATTTTGGGATGTGAAGTCACGGATGAGGATGCCTCAACGCTGATTCACGAAGTGATTGTTGCGGCAAGGAACGGTCTCAAAGCCCCCGAAGTTGCTGATTCCCCAATTTAAAATAAAAAGGGTAGAGAAGCCCTTTTTTGGACTTCTCTCAGTATGGATCAGGTCCGGTTACGGTCGGATTGTCCGGATAGGCGGTCCACTCGGTGAACGAGCCCTCGTAGTTCTTCACGTTGTCGAAACCGAAGTACCATTTGAGAAGGATGAACTCGTTGGTAGCTTCCCTCCCGGTACCGCAAGAACAGATGACCTTTTTATCCTTTGTCACGCCGTGTTCTTCAGGGATTTTCTCTAGTTCGTCCTCGGGCTTCAGAAGTTTTGGATTTTCGTCTGCCATGAGACTCTTCCATGGTAGGTTAACCGCCCCCGGTATGTGCCCCGGTTTAGCCCATATGGCCTGGCCTTCGTACATCTCCGCAGGTCTCGCGTCGAGCAATATAACGTCGTCTTCATCCTTCGTTTTCTTGACTTCCTCCATGTCTGCCTTGTATTCTTCGCGGACGTCGACGTCGAAATCCGATCCCTCGATTTCCGGGAATTCTTTGGTAAGTTCCTTTCCTTCATCCTTCCACTTGTCGATCCCGCCGTCCAGCACGTAAACGTTATCGTGGCCAAATCGGGCTAAGGAGTAGGCTGCCATCGTCTGTTCTAGCCCGTCTCCCCATCCCCGGAAGGCGCCTACGCCCGTGTAAACGACTACCGGAGTGTCCGGTTTCAACCCGACCCTCCCGGCAAGCGATTCTACCACGCTTGGAGGAACGTAAACCCCGGGTCTGCCTTTGTAGGGGACTCTCCACAGCCTCTGATTGAAGTATACTGATCCCGGAATGTGTTCTTTTATGTAGTCGTGAATATCCGGTTGTACATCGAGTATGTTTATTTCCTCATTGTCCAGATTATCCTCGAGCCAATCAGTGGAAACCCACTTGATTTTACCCTCTCCGGACGGATAAGGTCCTTTTTCTTTCACATTTTCACCTCCTATTGGAAAATATATAGTTAGCGGGAGAAACCGTCTCCGGTCGCCTCTCGATTTTTAGGTTACAGATTCGCTTCTTCCGAAATTCGAAATTTCTATTTAAATCTAAGAAGTTCGTCTCCCCCGTCAAATGTTTCCCATGAATGTATAAATGGGTTATAATAGTATAAATCTTCTCTGCGATTGAATCGACGATAGAGGCCTGATCTTCGCAAGTTTTCAGATTGTTTAGTAGTGTACGATGTCGGCATTCTCCGGCGGCGAGAACAGGTTGTCCGGTAGGGTGGGATTGACGTCTTTCAACGTAATTGTCACGGACCAGTTTGCGTAGGAATAATCGTAGCTCCCTTCGCCTTTTTTTACCCATTCCTGTGCTTTCTCTGCGATATCCATGTAAACTTCACCTTGGGAAAGTGGAATTTCGGCCCAAGAATCTCCTCCCATATAAGCGTAGTAGGCGTTTTCGTCGCCGGGGTAAATCCAAATGCCCGTGCCGTCCGAACTCTCGATCCTCACTTTGGGAGTCTCGGTGTTGATTTCCTTGATCCAGTAGGAGATATCTCCTCCTAACTTTCCGTTTTCGAATCCTTTTATGTTGATTTTAGCGCTGGTTATTTCGTTTCTGCCGTTTCCTCCTCCGGAAAGAAGAAGATAACCTCCGATAAGCGCCGCAATCAGTAGTCCAACAGTTAGTATCTTAATGGTAGGGGGTCCCGATTCCTGTTTTTCTTCTCTGGAAGAACTGCGTTTGGAGGAAAATTTACTATTTACGTTAATATATTTTCCACACTTTGGATAGCGGATCAAACTAAAACCTGTTTTTCTATTATCTAGCACATAGTAATAAATATTAAAAGAAAATTCTATTTCTCAGCTCTCTTTTTTCATATTGTGAGGGGAGATGCGAAATATTTTTTCTTGTTTCGAATGTGAAGAATAATTTCCGGAGTACGTTGATTTATCTCCCAAGTGTTGAGGGAGTTTGAGTAAGAGTTTCGAAAAAAGCTAACTTTAGATATTTTTGTCCGAAAGTGTGGAATCGATAAAAATGTAAAAGGATAAGGCACCATTGGGATTATAGAGAAATGGGGGGTGATATTTTGGAAGAAAAAGTTGTAGCTAAGGTAGACGAACTTAGCGATGGCGGGATGAAGAAGGTTGAGTGCGGGGAAAAGGAGATTCTTTTGGTAAAGTTGGATGGCGAATTTCACGCACTCGGTCCGGAGTGTAGTCATTACGGAGCTCCTCTGGAAGAAGGTGTTCTAAACGAGGGAAGGATCAGGTGTCCTTGGCACCAAGCCTGCTTTGACGCTGTTTCCGGGGATATCGAAGAACCGCCTGCTTTGGATGCGATATCGGATTTCGAAACGAAGGTGAAGGGCGAGGATGTGGTCGTCGTTCTCCCGGAGGAAGTCGAATATACCCGGGTCACCGATATGGTTTCTTATAATCCTGGAAAAGACGACAGGACTTTCTTAGTTCTGGGTGCCGGGTCTGCGGGAAATGCGGCTGCGGAGACGCTCAGACAGTCGGGCTACGAAGGGCGAATTGTGATGGTGACAAGGGAGGAGAACCTTCCTTATGATCGGCCGGATCTAAGCAAGAGGTATTTGAAAGAAAGAGTGAAACAGTCTCCGACTCTGAGGTCTAAAGAATTCTACGATAGGCACGATATAGAGGTTTTGAAGGGAAAGGAGGCAGTTGAGGTTGATTTTTCCGACAAGATAGTGGTATTCGAGGAGGGTCAAGAGTTGGAGTACGATAAGCTATTGTTGGCTACTGGAGGTAGACCCAGAAGGTTATCCGGTTCCGATCTGGATAGGATTTTCACACTCAGGACGGTCGAGGACGCCAATCGAATAAACGATGCCGCCGAGGATTCGACGAGGGTTTTGATCGTGGGTGCCAGTTTTATCGGGATGGAAACTGCCGCCAGCCTAAAGGAGAGCGGTCTTTCCGTGACCGTGGTCGCTCCCGAATCTACTCCTTTCGAGAGGACTCTCGGGAAGGAGGTTGGTCAGATGTTCGAGGAGATGCACAAGGAGAAAGGAGTCAATTTCCGACTCGGACAAAAAATCGAAAGGTTTGAAGGCGAAGAAAAGATCGAGTCCGCGGTTCTTGAGGGCGGTGAAGAGGTAAAAACCGATTTTGTGATAGCCGGGATAGGTGTAGAGCCCGCCACGGGTTTCTTGGAAGATGATGATTTGAATTCCGATGGTAGTCTTTCGGTAGATTTTAACCTGAGATTTAAGGAGGATGTCTACGCCGCTGGAGATATCGCAAGGTTTCCCGATTGGCGGACTGATGATGAGATAAGGATAGAGCACTGGAGACTCGCCCAGCAGCACGGTCGAATTGCTGCTAAAAACATGACTGGGGATGATGCTGATTATTCCAGTATTCCGTTTTTCTGGACGAGGCAGTTCGAAACGAGCTTGCAGTACGTGGGATATGTCGAGGAGTGGGACGAAGTGATATTCGACGGCGATCCTTCGTCGCGTGACTTCGTCGGTTACTACGAAAAGGACGGAATGATTCTAGCCGCCGCTGGGCTCGGTAATTCCGCTAAGATGGTCGCTATCGCCGAGCTAATGCAGATGGATGAGATGCCTTCGCCTGAGGAGATAAAAACGGGTTCCACCGATATTACGGGTAAATTAAAGAGATAGTTCCCACTGGCGAATAGAAAGTGCGTAAGTTGGAGAGTTGGCAATCGATATTCTGATCCAGATTAATGGGATTTCGTCGTGATTTCCATCCCCGTTTATTTTCTTTTCGTTTTTCACCACTCCGGGATAAGTTCTCAGAAGAATCTTGAAATTTCTTGATCAAAATAAAATTGGACTAAGGAATGTTCTCTAACTGTGAATTGGCAATGTGAATATAAAGACTATTACTATTTCTGAAATTGCTTAGCTGAAATTGATAGATATTTTCGTTTCAGGTGCCAATTCGCTTATTTTTTTAAAATAAGTTTATAAAAAGGACATAAAAGAAAATAGGGGGACGATGATAGGTTTTTCCACTTAATGTTTTTATTAAGAGCTTTCATTATCATTAGTATTAACGGAAATAGTTATTAATGAAAAACGGTAATTAAAAACGGTAGAATGTCGGGGGGAGAGCAGAAAAAATTCCGTAATTTGAGGATTTTTAATGGGGCTATGGGTGTTTTGCACCTCTCTCAATCCATTTTGATGTTTGTACTGAGTAGTGATTTTTCTTTACCTGTCCTGAATTCCTACCTCACGGGGGCTCCGGGCTCCGAGACCACGACCGAGGTGCTTTTTAATCTCAGAATTGGCCCGATGGTAGCTCTTTTTTTACTAATATCTGCGGTAGCTCATTTTCTGCTCGCTACCGTTCTGTACGAATGGTACGTGAAGAATCTGAAAGATCATATCAATCCCCTGCGATGGGTCGAGTATTCTTTCAGTTCCTCTATAATGATAGTGGTCATCGCGATGTTGACGGGTATCCTGGAGATAGCCGCTCTGGTTACAATCTTCATCGTCAATGCTTCGATGATTCTTTTCGGCTGGATGATGGAACTCTACAACCAGGAGACAGAGGAGACGAAGTGGACTCCGTTTGTGTTCGGGTGCATCGCCGGAATTGCCCCTTGGATAGCAATAGCTATAAGTCTCGTGACGGCACTAACGAGCGCCACGGTCAATGTTCCCACATTTGTCATAGGAATTTTTGTCTCGATAGGTGTACTATTCAACGTATTCGCTCTGAATCAGGTCCTGCAGTACAAGAAGGTGGGGCCTTGGAGGGACTATCTTTTCGGCGAGAAAATGTACGTCGTCTTGAGCTTGGTGGCCAAATCTGCTTTGGCCTGGCAGGTCTTTGCCGGTACGCTGATAGGATAGGATTATTTAAGTTTGATTTCTTTTTTTGCTAATAAAAAGGGATTTCTGTAAAGAGTTTTAAAGCCCATTTTTTCTAACTTTTTGTATGCCTTCCGATAAAAAATGCGATATTGAGCTGAGAAACGTATCCAAAGTGATAGATGGAGAGACGATCATAGACGATATCAGTTGGGGAGTGGGGGAGGGCGAAAATTGGGCACTGATTGGAGCAAACGGTGCCGGAAAGACGACCTTGATGGAGATAATCACTGGATACATGTGGCCCAGCGAGGGCCAAGTCAGGGTCCTGGGGCACGATTTTGGTGATGTGGATTTGAGGGAGTTGCGGAAACGGATAGGATACGTGAATTCGGTTCTACTGAGTGAGGTCCCTCCCATGGACACGGTCCGGGAGATAGTACTATCCGGCAAGTTCGGCACCCTTGGTCTGTACGACGAGACTTCAGCCCGTGACCTCGATCGCGCGGAAGAGATGCTGGAAGTGATGGGATGCGCAGACCGCTCTGGGGAGAGGTTTGAGACGCTTTCTCAGGGAGAAAAACAGAAAACAATCATAGCCCGTTCCCTGATGCCCGATCCCGATCTCCTGATATTGGACGAGCCAGCCATGGGCCTCGACCCCGCCTCGAGAGAAAGTTTTCTAGAAAGAATCGAAAAAATTGCCATGATGGAAAATGGTCCCACGATGATTTACATTACGCATCATATAGAGGAGATAATCCCCGTATTTGCCCGCGTAATTGTTCTTAAGGGTGGGAGCGTTCTGACCTCAGGGGAGAGGTCGGAAGTTTTGACAGGGGAGATTTTGAGTGAAGCTTTCGACAGGGATATGGATGTCATCGAAAAGGAAGGAAGGTACGTACTTGCCTGATTGTCTCTTCGCCCGTCTTTCGGCTCTTCTTTACTTTCATCTACCTCTGTCGGAAAGTCATTTTTTATTGAGAGGGAACCTTAGCCCGAAAACTTGGGGTGTACCCGATTAATCTGGATCCGCTTTATCTCGATTCTCTAGAATCCCTCCGCGACATTCCTGGGATAGGCCGGAAAACGGCGGAGAGGCTTAAAGATTCCTTCGGTTCCGAGGAGTCTGCTTTGGAGGAGATTCGGAATGGCGATGTCGTCTCCCTGTCCAGCGTTTCGGATCTTTCCGAGGGTGATGCCTCGAGGATCATAAAAAATGCGATTGCAGAGGAGTACCGTTCCGAGAACCCTTTGAAGACCGAATCTCTGTCGGATATTTATGGGGACTTGCTCAACAGAATCAAGGAAAGGGCAAGGACCAAGTACGGCAAAGCGAGGTTGGACATTTACTTCCCTGTGTCTTCTGAGGAGAGAATAGAGGAGGTCAGGGAGTGGGTTGACATGGCCTTGAGCGTACGGGTCGATGGAAGTATCGAGGAGAGCATGGAGCGCGTATCCACATTGAAAGTCCCCGATAGAATCCATGTGGACGACAGAATTATACTAACGGACGATCTGGGGGAGCTAGAGAGGATTCAGGAGGAGATTCCGGGGGCTCAGGTCGATCTCGTCGATGATTACAGGGAGCTGAGGGACTACGTCAGGGAGTACGAGACGATATTTGTTTTGGGTGATGAATTTTCTGGAATTGATATCGACTCGGAGTCGATAGAAAGGATACCCGGGGGTCTAGAGGACCCCTTGGAGGTCTTCCCGGAGATAGTCCTAAATTTTTTTACCGAAAACCTGGAATCCATCGAGAACGCCATCGAAGTCCGTAAGAGAGTTGAAGCGCCTTTTCTGGATGACATCGACGGGGAGAGAATCGAAAAAGTCGAGAATTTGCTGTCTAATCTGGCTCCCGACGGGACCGTGAAACGGGAGGAAAATATTCGAAGGCTCGAGAATGCTTTGGAAAGGATGGGTGACGTTATAGAAAGGGCGGAATCTCGGGCAAACGATAGATTCGAGAAGCTCCTCGACGATAAGGAGATAACGATCCGCGGAAGCGATCTTAGGGGCCTGGTCAAAAACGGCGGCGAGGCGGATGACTTGATCCGATCGGAACTGGGTGATGATTTCGATCGAATAGTTGAAGAAGCCGTCGAAGAGATAGTATCAGAGCTTGATTTGGATTACGAGGAGGAGGCCATCGCCCAAGATTTGTTTGTCCAGGGCTTGGAGCTACCCTTGGAGGCCGATAAAGAAACGGTTAGCAGGTTGAGGGACGAGCTGAGGAGAAAGCATTCGTGGAAATCCCTAGAGACGAAGACACAGGTCGCCAGAGAGCTGGAAGATTTGCAGGAGGGTGTCGAGGATTTGGTTGATAAGGTTCTCGAACTAGATGCCGCCTTGGCGGTGAAGGAGTTTACGGAGGAAAATTCTATGACGATGCCGGAGTTCGACGGTCGAGGGTTTGATTTGAAGAGTGGAAAGAACATCTTTATCGATAATCCGGAGTCGATAGATTACAAAGTCGAGGGCGTCAGGCTATTAACGGGCGTAAACAGTGGAGGGAAAACATCGGCCTTGGATTTGGTCGCCCAGTCTTACGTACTTGCTCATATGGGATTTCCGGTTCCGGCAGAGGAGGCCAGGATTGAGATGATGGAGGAGTTCTATTACTATAGAAATATCAAGAAGACGATGAGTAGCGGTGCGCTCGAAAATATACTGAAGAGATTTGAGCGCTTGCTAGATTCTGAAGGCTCGAAGATCGTCCTCGTGGATGAGTTGGAAAACATTACCGAACCTGGGGCTAGCGCCAAGATAGTTTCCGGGATCCTGGATATTTTAAAGACAGACGGCAGCGTAGCGGTCTTCGTCTCCCACCTAGCGGACAAGATTATGGAGAAAGCGAACTTTGAGATTCCCGTGGACGGCATTGAACCTGAGGGTCTCGATGAGGATATGAATCTGGTCGTCGACAGGTCTCCCAAGAGGGACTTGCTTGCCACTAGCACTCCCGAACTCGTCGTGAAAAAGCTCGGTAGCCGAAGTAACTCGGAGTTTTACGACGAACTCCTAGAGAAGTTTGACGGGTCGTAGGCTGTTTTCTCTGAAAGTTTTTACTGCCGACGAAATGTTTAAATAGTAAATGAATATATATTCTTAACTGAAAAGAATAAATATTCAAAAAGGTGGTGAATCATGCCAAGAGGAGATGGAACTGGACCGACTGGCTCAGGCCCTATGACAGGTAGATCTTTAGGCTACTGCACGGGTTCCAATACCCCAGGGTTTGCGAGTTCGGCCCCTAGGATGTCAAATGGTCCTCGTCAGGGAGCTAAAGCATCAGGTCGTGCTGATAATTCCGGTCGTGGAGCAGGTCGAGGAAGGTCGGCTGGAAGAGGATCCGGTAATTCCGGACGTGGAAGAGGACCTCGAGGACGGTCCCAGTCCCTCGGATCGGCGACCTCTCAAAGACAAGTTAACACTAATTCCAGGCAGAATAATCCGGCCAATAATCAGCGTGCCGGGGTCGGTCGTCGTACAGGGTCGGATAACAGGAGGTGAATGTCAATGGGACAACACGGACATAGAAACATGTTTTACGCAACCGGTTTACCCGGATGGATGAGGTTCGGATACAGTCCCGGATGGGGTGGAATGCCCCCTTGCGCGCAGTACTTAGAACGGACGGAAAGGTTGTCCGAGGCCGTAGATTGGTTTAATCAGCAGACGGATGTCCAACCCAATCAGACGATTCAGGCAGATGTTTCCTATTCTCCTGCGTCTCAATCCCGGAGTTCGGAGCAAACTTCGGCGGATCAAGGGATTCAAGAACTGGAAGGCCGACTGAACGCTCTCAAAGATCGGATCGAACAAATCAGGGAAAAGCTCGAACAGTTGAAAGAATGACACTGGGGGATTCGTGAATGATAAGATTAATTGTAGCCGGCCAGAATGGCCGTTTGAAGGAAAGGTCCGTTTGAATAGACATGAAAAATCGGGGATGGGCTGAAGAATTTGAAAAATGTTCAATCTTGCAAAAGTTGGTGGTGTTGTGAAAGTAGCGAGTAGTGCGGAAGGGCAGAGCTTGGACAGCCAAGTAAGTCCGGTTTTTGGACGATGTCAATGTTTCGTCATAGTGGGCTTGGAGGACGACAAAATAAAAAATAGCTATTGTCTTGAAAATGCGGCTGCCAGCGAATATAGCGGAGCGGGGACTGAGGCCGCTCAGATTGTCGGTGATGAGGAAACGGATGTCGTGATTTCAGGCTCCGTGGGGCCCAAGGCCTTTTCTGCCTTGAAACAGCGAAATATCCGTGTGTATAGGGGCAAGCCGGGCACAGTGAGAGAGAACATCGATAAACTTTCCAGAGGGGAACTGGAGGTAGTGGATTCCCCCACCGGGTCCCCCCACATGGGACTCGATTAGTAATAAATCGGAAGAATCTGATTTCAAATTAATTAAGGTGTAAACACCTTATATACTGGAGGTCGTTGGAAGGAATGCCTAGACGTAGGAGAAGGAGAAGAGTCGGTTTTCGACCCAATCGGAAATACTTTGGTCCCGGACGAGGAAGGGCCAGCGACGAGGTGGTGATGAGGGTGGAGGAGCTAGAAGCTATCAGACTGAAGGACGGAGAGGGGTTTTCCCAGGTCGAGTCCGCGGAAAAGATGGATGTCTCTCAGCCGACTTTTTCTAGGATACTGGAGTCTGCTAGGCAGAAGGTAGCGGACGCTCTGGTAAACGGCAAGGCCCTTCGGATAGAGGGCGGGGACTATGAGGTTGTTTGAATCGAAGGGAAATCCAATTATTTATTAATCTGTATAAATAGTGCGAGTTGAATAAAGATATGAACGAAGAAATGATGGAAAAGGCTCAGAAGGAAATGAAGGAAAGAAACGAAAAAGTCGCCCAAAACATCGAAAGAGTCGATAATACGATAGCCGTGATGAGCGGCAAGGGAGGCGTCGGTAAGAGTACAGTTGCGGCCAATCTCGCCACCGAGTTGGCGGTGCAGGGTTACGACGTGGGTCTCATGGACTGCGACATGCACGGGCCGAGCATTCCGAAAATCGTGGGGATCGATTACGATCAGAGGCCGGAGGGGACCGATTCAAATATGAATCCCGTATCCACGGACGTGGGGCTGAAAGTAATTTCTATGGGGTCCTTATTGCCAGAGAGCGACTCCCCGGTCGTCTGGAGGGGCCCACTGAAGATGAGGGCTATACAGCAGTTTTTAGGCGATGTTAAGTGGGGTGATCTGGATTACTTGATCTTTGACCTGCCTCCAGGAACGGGCGACGAACCCCTGAGCATAGCACAGCTTTTGCCTGATCCGGATGGCGCTGTCATAGTCACGACACCTCAGGAGGTGGCTCTTCAGACGATAAGAAGGGCGGTAAACTTTGCCAAAAAGGTCGATTTGCCGGTTTTGGGGATAATAGAGAATATGAGCGGTTTTGTTTGTCCCCATTGTGGTGAAAAATCCGATATATTTAGCTCGGGTGGTGGCAAGGATCTCTCAGAAGAATTGAACATCCCGTTCCTTGGTAGCATTCCCCTTGATCAGGAAATAGTCGAAAGTGGAGAAGAGGGAAGACCAATAGTTCTGAAGGAAGGGTCCGATGCTGCGAAGGCCTTCAAGGATATTGTTTCCGACATAAAGAAGGCGTTGAGCTGAGATTATTAATCCCTCGTCCAGCAGCATGCCGGTTGATTCGGTCTCAGAATTTTGACACTATTTACTCAGGGGGACATGAGGAAATTTTGAAATAGTTAGCCGGTAGAAAATTGATTGCGACTGGTCTAAATTGAGTCCGTCCGCTTTATGATTGCGCTACCTTCTTTCGCCCCGACTCGTCGGCTTACGTGGGGACATTTGACCATGAAAAGGAAAAAGATGTTCGCTTCGACTTCACTGAAAGCTTCGTAGTTTGCCTGCCCCTTGCTGACGACCACATCGGCGTTACTCAGCCTCGATTTGAACTCTTCCGAGATTTTATTGAGCCCGATGTTCTCCTCCATCTCTTCGATTTCGGCTACCTTATCTATTCCCGCGAATTCGGCTTCAGGCCTCATGGCATCGTTCAGCATCGGAAAACCACGAACAAAGCACCTAACATTTTTTTCTGGCAGTTCTTCCAATAGGAGCCGGTCGAATACTATCTCTCCAGCGTTATCCAAAAGGTATACTATATTATCGGCTTCGCCTATTTCTTTCTTGAACTCTTTAAAATGGTCTATTTCGAAATTCCCGTTCAGATTATTTTCGATAGTTTTCTCTATGTCGAAGTCTCTGTCGGGGCCGAAATCTATGATGTTTCCGGCAATTGCTATTTTGGTGGCGGTAAGCATCCTATCTTCGGACTCTTCGATTTTTTCTTTCATGCTCGGATACAGGTTCATGGCTTTCTCGTTTGACTCCCTTTTCAGCTTGCGGTAGGGGTCCTGGGTGCTTGTTACCTCCCTTACGATTTTCAGTACCCTGTAAGAAATCGAGAGGGGGATTCCATCCAAGCTGATTCTTCCGAGTTCTTTTGCTACTTCTTTTATGGCCTTTCTCTGCAGGGTTTCATCGTCCGTGGCCAGTTTGCTGGCCTCCAATGCACTTTTCATTATGCACGGTATACAGTCTGGACAAGCTTTCAATTATTTCACCTACGAATGTGATGATTGAGGTTGTCTCGGTCTCGAGATAAATCTTACCCTCGTTTCAGACTTGAATGACTTGACGGGACCTAATGGCTCCCTTCGGTTCCTTTCGCTCGGATTCGTTCCACTGTCTCGGCTATAAAGTTTTTCAGGATTTAAGGATCGTTCAATGTTTTCCATTCCCGGGTTCGCAAAGGTTTTCACCTGAGTCTATATCCCCTTCCAGGAACTGTTCGATCACATTTTCGACCTCACCGTTCACTCCGCTGATTACTTTTATGCCCAAATCGTCGAATATGTTAATGGCTTTTCTCCCGATACCGCCGGTGATTATACAGTCCACGTTATTCTCGCTCATGAATTGGGGGATGTATCCCGGTTTGTGTCCGGGATTTTCGACTACATCCTTACTTTTCACCTTATTTCCCTCGATTTCTACGAAGGTGAATTCGGGACATCTACCGAAATGAGTTGCTACCATTCCAGAGTCTGTCGGTATGCCAACTTTCATCCGTTTTCACCTCCTAGAACCTGTCCGTTTTTTTAAATTTATATTCATAAAACTCCTTTCCCGGTCAAGCCTAAAAATCCGTACTTTAAAAATGTCCCCCTGTGTTCTAGAAACTCTTTGAGTTCACGTTACCGGTTTATTGTCGGCTCTATACCAACGAGCCTATAAGAAAGGCGATAAGGCCCGATCCCATCCCTATCTTGTAAACGAGCGAGGCTCTTTTTGCAGCCAGTTTTTCCTGACTTTTTGCAATGATTGCTATTCCTGTGAGGAAGGATAAAATCGGGACCGTTACGACGTAGAGGTACAGTCTTCCAAATATGTTCCACAGGTAAGGTAGTGGGGTCAGAATAATCGCTATAACGGTGAACGTGATAGCCAGCCCTGCTGCTTTTTTTCTGCCGTGTTCAAGAGGGAAGGACTTTGATCCGGATTTTTTGTCCCCCTCGATGTCCTCGATATCCTTTATCAGTTCTCTACCTGCGGTCGAGAATGCGGCCATGGCGGCCATGATGCCGGCTGTTTGGAATCTACCCACCGCAAGGCTTCCGAACAAGAAAGTAGATCCCACCAGGAAACTTATTGCAACATTTCCGACCAATCCCCTCTTCTTCAAGCTCCGAGCGTAATAATAAAGCAAAATCGAGTTGGCGGAGGCGAGTATCAGACATGATAATCTCCACGTGAGAGCGGAGTAGACGATTCCGACCGCGAAGAGTATCCTGCTTATCGTGAGGGCGTCCGATGGACTAATTCTTCCTGATGGTATGGGCCTATCCGGATTGTTCACGGAGTCGAGTTCCCTGTCTGCGTAATCATTTACCGAGTTCCCAGCCCCTGCGATAAAGGCCGCGGCCACGAAGGCGAAGATGATTTCGAATGAGGGTATTCCTCCGGCCCCGATAATTCCGCCTATGAGAACCCCTATTCCCGCCAGAACGCAGTTATGCGGCCTTATTAGTTCCAGTGCTGCCTTTCCATTCATGTTGATCACATCGAACTCGGGTGTTAGAGTTCAGGATACCTAGATTTCCTTTCCCGTTCGTCGTCCAGCCTTTTTAGGTATGCCCCGCGCTGTTTGTGTTCCATTGATTCGAAAGATTTTTTATTTTAATGCTCCAACGTATTACCGGTATTTATGGCAGGCGAAATCCTAGAGCACAAATCGAAAAAGGATTCTACCGTCAAATGGTTCGTTATCGGTTTGATTCCCATACTGAATTTGTATCTTCTGTGGAAATCTGCCGAAAACATCGCGGGTCACGAGGTAATAATAAAAAAGTACGAGTCGCTAAATCACATGCTACCTAAAGATGATACGCTGAAATGGTTCGCCATATTTTTTATACCCGTTATTCTCGGTACTCTAATGATTCCGTTGTTGGTATTATACTATCTTCTTGGAATGTCAGTAGCGGGAGCGTGGTTTTTTATTACTATAATTCCGGTCTTTGCAGTAGTGACGATAGGAGTCGGGCTGTACATGCTCTATAAGCAGGCCATAGTGGTATCCGGCCACGAGAAGGTATACGAAACTCACGAAAAAATAGAACACATGAAAAAGAAAGAGTCGACCGGCAAATGGATGGTCTTTGGCATGATCCCGCCTCTAAGTTTTTACTTTCTATGGAAACTGGCGGAAGTTATTGCCGGTCACGAGGTCACCTACGGCTCCGAGGAGGAACTTGAAGGTTCTTCCGGTCACGAACATGGACGGGCGGAGGAGGGTGAAAGACCTTACTGCCCCGAATGTGGAAATGAAATAAGTATGGGTTCCAGGTTCTGTACCGAGTGTGGTGCCGAAATTGGGGAAGAGGCCGAAGTACACGAGAGTGAAACTGTTGAGGAAGAAGAACACGAGCATGAAACTGTCGAGGAAGAAGAGATCAGGGAATGTCCCGTATGTGGTGCAGAAACCCCTGGTGACGCCAAATATTGCCCGACCTGTGGACTAGAACTCGAAGAGGAAGAGGAGTAACTAGCGGTAGGATTTCTTTTGACAGTTCCAAATTTTTTCTTTTTTAATTTATTTTTCAATAGCCGTGTGAGTTTACTTTCACTGACCCCTCCCCGCTCTCCTTTAAAAACCTTTTAATCTTTTAAAGATGGAGGTTGCTTGATGCTGTCTTTGACGTCCGAAACTGTCTCCTTGAACGACCGAAAGGACTTGGAATACAAGCTCGGCGAAATAGCGGAAAAGATCGAGGATCAAGGGAGAAAAAGACGCGTTCTGGCCGATATATTGAGAAAGGCCAAGGAAGATTTTAGGCTCCCAATGGACGATGAAGAGAAAAGCATAGTCGAGTCCGACTTGGTTTATAACGTCGAGAACTTACGGTCGCCGGCGTGGATGGCGGAGTCCTGAGCAAACCTCTCCACGGGTTGGACCTGATTTTGGTCAGGGCCGTGGTCGCAATTTTTGATTATCGAGACGGTCGCTTGGAAAACACCCATTACCACCCAAACGAAATGCCCGTCCCCGAACTCATCAACATACACGAACCCCTCGACACTAGGGAGTTGGAGGTACTGGTGGGAATGAAGAGACAACTCACGGAACTCGAGAGGGCTAAGGAGGTGGCGGCGGATGGAGGGATAGACGCCCTGATGTTGGACGGGTCAGTCGTACCGCAGTACTCCAGCCACGTTTCCGATGAGAGGACCCGCGAGCTCTACCGAAAGCTAATCGATTCTTTTACCGAGGTTTACCGTACCTGTGAAGAAAGGGACGTTCTGCTGATGGGTGCGATTAAGGATTCTAGGAGCACGCGGTTGGTGAACGTGTTCCGAAACAAGGTTCTTCCCGAATTTATGGAAGGAACGGACCTGCCTTACCCCGATGTTTCCTCGGTGGATGAGACAAGAAACGTTCTTCAAAGCTCCCGTGACACCGCCTTTCTGGATTACCTGCTGGAAGCCGGCGAGAGGACGTTTACCTTCAAGTACGCGCAGGCTCCGGCGAACCTCTTGGAGGACCTCGGCGACTGGAGAAAGAGTATACACGCTTTTTACGTCAAGCCCGCACCCTACGACAGGCCGGTCAGGGTCGAATTCGTGAGTGGTCTGGATGAGGTGGTCGAAAGGGTCGATAAGATCGCATCGCTAGTAAATACCCTCTCCTCCGGCCACGAAGCATGTGCCTTGCCTTCCGTACTAATCGAGGCCGATGCGAGGGCCCGGCTGGCCGAAGAGGAGATCGGCATGCTTCGGGATAACATAGCGGATAGACTTGAGCCTTCCACTATGATGGATTTGAGAAGGGAAAGGAGGCCTTTTTAAATGGGACCCGAAGTCGGAACCGTGATATGCACCTCGGACGGTCCGTCCGCGGGCGATTTTTCCTTCGTCGTGACGGACAGCGGCGGCGAAGCCCCCATCCGGAGGGGTCAGTTCGTCGAACTCAGGGGATCCGAGGGAAAAGTCGTAGCACAGGTTCAGAATATACGTAAGACAAACCGTTACTTCATGCGTCCCGAGTCTGTCAAGGAGTACGAGACCGGAAAAGAATCCGTAAGCACGATTTTTCCGGCAGATCGTTGGGAGTACGTCGTCGCGGAGGCCAAGAACTCGGGGGTACAGACCGATGAGGGACTCGAACAGGTCACATATCCCGTCTCACCGGGGGACAAGGTGTATGAAGCCGGACCCGACACGCTTTCCGGATTTCTAGGGATAGATGAGACCGGAGGCGTGAAGCTCGGACACGTCAAGCATCACGATTTACCCGCCCAACTCAACCTCACGAAGCTATTGAGAAAGCATGTTGCCATCCTTGCGATGAGCGGCGCCGGAAAAAGCTACACCGCGACGGTTCTCTTGGAGGAACTCATGGATCGTGATCCTGACGAGGGGCGAGTTGCGTCAGTCGTCGTAGACGTTCATGGAGAGTACACCTCTCTGGCGAAGTCGAACGGCGGTGGCGCGGATTACTCGGATAGGGCTTACATAGTCAGGGGGGAGAACGTCGAGATTGGCGTTCCAAACATGCACGCCTACAGGTTCAGGGAGTTTGTTCCTGACATGTCCGGTAGCCAAGTCAGGGAACTGGACAGGGTCCTGAAGGAACTGAGATCGGAGATGAGGTCAGGCCGGGGCGAGTATGATCTGGACGACGTGATCGCCAAGGTGGAGGAGAACGGAAAGTCCCACAAGCAGCTCAAGAGGGCTCTCCTCGATAGGCTCTACGATCTCAGATCATTGGACGTGTTCGGCAAGAGCGACTATCCCGACTGGAGGGCGCTGGTGGAGCCGGGAAAGACCGCAATTCTCGATCTCAGCAGGGTCTTCGATCAACGGAAAAAGAGGGTCATCTTTACCTACTTCGCTAGGAGACTATTCAACAAGAGGAAGTCGGGCCAGGCTCCCCCCTTCGCTCTACTCTTGGAGGAGGCACACCAGTTCGCTCCATCCCAGATCTCTGCGATCTCCAGCTCCGTTCTGAAGAAGATAGCGAGGGAGGGACGGAAGTTCTATGCTTCACTCATCCTGGTAAGCCAGAGGCCCGTCAGGCTTTCCACGACGGTTCTCTCTCAGGCGAACACGAACATCCTACTCAGGGTCACGAACCCTCACGATCTGGACCATATCAAAAAGTCATCCGAGCGCATCACCAAGGACACGGCTAGCATGATATCCTCGCTTCCGGTCGGACAGGCGCTAGTCGTTGGAGAGGCGGTAAACCATCCAATATTCGTGGACGTCAGGGAGAGGAGGTCGAAGGAACCGGATCACGGTACGAGCTTGGAGGAGGTGGCCCAGAAATATGAAGAAGAGCATGAAAAGAGCCCTGATCAGGGCCAGGAAGGAATTAAGGCCTTCGTTTAATATGCTTAGAGATATATCCTAATCCTGAGCAGGTTTAAGGATTATAAAAATCATTTATTTTTCCTATAACTGGTTCGTGGTCAATCTAATTCCGATAGGCGGTATCAAGTTATTTGGATTGGGTTTGATTTATTGGTTGGTTCGCATTGCGGAGGAAGCCATGGACTCCAGTATAGATGACCTTTTTGCCTTTGAGGATGAAGAAGAGTGATCTAATCAGTCCTTTCAAGTTTGAGAAGACAGGAGAGAGCTTCTTCCATGTCTTTGACTATGATGGCTTCTTTTTCCAGAGAAGAAAAGATTTCTTTTGCCTCACCGTCTGTGAAATCCTTTTCGTCTATGGGAGTGTTTTTGATAACTAAGGTGGGTTTGTGTTTTGCTATCTCCTCTGCCAGCTTCAGATTTTTTAAATTTCCTCTGCCGAAGGGCATCTCCGTGAGTACTACCGCATCCGACTTTTCGGCAAGTTCTCTGTTTTTTCGATTTTTGTTTTCCGGTATCGCCGCGAACGGGGAACATTCAACCGTCTCGATTCCTAGTCGACGGGCTTCCGTGTAGTCGTCGTCCATGGGGGAGAGTACTCCAGCTGAAACTGTGAAACCCTTTCTCTTAAGAGAGTGCATCAATGAACTTCCGGTGCCGCCCCCGCATATAAAATGTACTCTGAAATCCTTTTTCGCTCCGGTTTTCGTGTCCGTCGCCCTAGAAACCGGAGTTACGTAAAGGGAATTTGTTTCTGGGACCCTTCTTATTGATACTTCAGCTCCATAGACTTCTTTGATGTTCTCTTCGGTCAGGACTTCTGGGGGGTCGCCCTTGGCATATATTTTCCCGTCTTTGAGCAGAATTAGAAAATCACAGTATCTTCCTGCCGTGTTCAGGTCATGGAAGGTAGTTATGGTGCATTTATCCTGTTCCTTTGTCAGATTTTTCAATAGGTCCAGGATCACCATTTGATTGCTGACGTCGAGGTGGTTCGTGGGTTCGTCAAGAAGGATTACCGACGGCTCCTGAGCAAGTGCCTTGGCGATTATGACCCTCTGCTTTTCCCCGCCCGATAGTTCGTTGAAGTCGCGCGAATGGAGCCGCCAGGTGTCGGTTATTTCCATGGCCCTCTTTACTACGGACATGTCTTCCTCCCCTTCGTCTTCCAACGGACCGAGATGAGGCGTTCGACCTAAAGTAACCATTTCGAGTGCGGTAAAAGAGTAGTTGGAGTCGAATTCCTGAGGTACTGTGGCCATGTCCCGGGCGATTTCCTTCTGTTTTGCCCTGCCGATATCTTTTCCGTTTAAGTAGACGGCTCCTTTCATCGGATTTAGGATTTGGTTTATCGTTTTTAGAAGGGTAGTTTTTCCGGAGGCATTTGGACCTATTATACCGACAAAATCTCCCTTCTCGACGGAAAAATCCGCTCCGCGGAGCACTTCGGTGTCCCCGTATCCAGAGGTCAGATTTTCGACTGACAGTCTATCTTCGGACACTCATATCACCGTTAGAAAGAATATTTTTTCCTCCTCAAAAGGTAAATGAAGAAGGGAACTCCCGCCATCGCCGTTATTATCCCCACGGGCAGATCCTCGGGTTGTAGCGCGACGCGCGCGACCGCATCAGCCCAGACCAGAAATATCCCGCCACCGAGTGCGGAAGCGGGTATCAGAATACGGTGATCCGAACCGATCAAAATCCTCATCATATGTGGTACGATAAGCCCCACGAATCCGATTATTCCGCTGACTGAAACCGCTGCCGATGTTATCAATGTTGAGAATATCAGTAAGGTCTTTTTCGTCCTTTCGACGTCGATACCGAGTTGGTGGGCCTGTTCTTCGCCGAGCAACATGACGTTCAGTCCTCGGCTGAAGTAGTAGATTACTCCCGATCCCACGACGGTAAAGGGCGCGATTATGAGGACGTGGGTCCAGTTTTTTGCCCACAGGCCCCCCATCGTCCAATAAACCATTCCGTGGAGGTCTTCTGCGCCCGTGTACATGATCAGACGCACGGTGGCGTTGAGGAAGAAGCTGACCGCTATTCCAGTTAGCAGGAGGACGCCTATCGGGAGTCTCCCTTTGATTTTGGCCACATTGTACACTAATAAAATGGCTCCCAGACCGAATAAGAAGCTCATAAATGGTTTGGTGTAAAAGCCGAAAAAGTTCAAATTAAAAGCAATCGATGATACCGCTCCGAGCGCGGCTCCCGATGAAACTCCGACCGTGTAGGGCTCCGCCATTGGATTTCTGAAAATTCCCTGAATCGTCGTTCCGGCAACTCCTAACGATGCTCCGACGAAGACACCGACGATTACTCTAGGTAGTCTGACCTGTAGGACAATCGATTTAGCGCCCGCCGAAGAGGTTTCGGAAAAAAGGAGGTCCACGAGGGGGATCCGATTCAGTATAATTTTGGCTGAAAGAATCGGGGAGATTTCGTAAGGACCTATTGTAGTCGAGATCACTACAGTTAAGCAAAGAACTATAATTAGGGTTATGATTATCCAGCGCCAGTGGACCAGCCTTTGCCGCCAAATCTCCAGCGCGCTTTCCTTTTTTTGAGACATTACAGTTCTTCCCTCTATTTTGATAATTTTCTGCTTCCCGAGCTTCGATCTGAATAAGAAGAGAGGAAAAGGGATACATTCTCATTGGCACCCCTTTCCGTCTCAATATGGAAGTAGTTGTTAGCAGTCATATGCCTACTCGCTCACTTCTGGAATTTCTGTGTAGGAGAGAGAGGGTTTTTCGAACATGTCCGGGTGTAAGATATAACTCAGGACTTTAACCGCGTCTGCAAGCCTCGGTCCGGGCCGGCTGAAGATATTTTTTGGAACACTGTAGACTTGATTATCTTTAATTGCTTCGACCTCGCTGAAGCCGGGTGTATTTTTGACTTCTTCTACGGTCTTTCCGGAATGGGGAGGGACCATATAGAATTCTGGGTCCCGGCCGATCACTGTTTCCTTACTGACTGAAATATACCCTTTTTTGTCATCAAAGATGTTTTGGCCTCCACATATTTCGACTATACTGTCGATGAAGGTGTCGGAACCCATGGTGTAGATTGGGTCCCACCAGACTTGCCAGAATACTCCGGGTCTTTCGCTCGCGTCTAGATTCTCCGTTCTTTCTTCAACCTCTTGAATTTCCTCTCTCATGTTTTCAGCAATCTCTTTGGCGGTTTTCGAGGCCCCGATGGACTTTCCAATCGTTTCTATGTCGCTAATTGCATCGGGGATGTTTTCACCTTTGAAGCACAGGACCGGTATTCCGACCTGCTCGAGCTTCTGCACCCGAGATTTCGTGACCGACTGGTATCCTCCTACGATGATCAGGTCCGGATTTGTACCGATGACCTTTTCGACGCTGGGCTTGGAATATTCCCCGATTATTTCCAAGCTGCCGTTTTCCTTTCCTTCTTCCACTTCCGGGGGATAGTCGGCGTAGCTATCCACTCCGACAACTCGGTCACCGGCTCCCAAAGCGAAGACTATCTCCGTGGTGACTGGAGTTATACAAACGATGTTTTCCGGCCTCCGAGTAATTTCGACGTTCTCTCCCCTGTCGTCCGTCACTGTTATCGGGAATTCAACACTCTTTTCCTCTTCATTCTGCCCGCCGATAAGATTGTAAGCACCGACAGCTGAAACCACTAAAACGAGTACTATGGCGAGGTAGGCCGCTTTCTTTTTTCCGTCCATGCTGTTTGCCCTTTTGTTGGATTTTTTATCCAACTAGTTGGATAGTATGTCCAGCCTTTTTTAAGTTTTACCGGATTTATCCCGCGAAATTTGTTAAGTCACAAATTGAATTTTCGACATCTGACTTCTTTGAAGCACGGAACAGAATCTCTGAGCTTTCGTTAAGGTTCAGAATCCGCGGGTTCTTCTCAAAACAAGGTAAAACCCAAGGGCTACAGGGATCATGACGAGCCCGATCATAATCCACTGAACTCCCGGAGAATCAATATTGGCAGAGGAGGGATCGGGATCATTTGTTGATCCTTCTGAATTTTCTTTTCCGATCATGCTCAACAGCTCATTCTCGTGAATTATCCCAACATGGTAAGATTTGACTTGCCCGTTCTCGACCACGAAGGTTGTAGGCGTGCCCTCCACACCGTACTCTCGGGCAACTCCCGGGGCCTGAATTATAGGCCATTCGAACTGGTAGTCAGTTTTGAATTTTTCAAGATCTTCCCTCGAGTAGTATGACCCTGTTTCCACAGAGAGAAAACTCACACCCCTACTTTCGGAAATTTCGTTCCTTGCCTTTTTCCATTCGTCGATCTCTCTCTGACAGGGCTCGCACCCAATGTTCATAAAGTTTAGAATCAGAGTCTCGTTTTCATAATCCTCAAGACTTACCGACTCTTCCTGGGTCTTGACGGTGAACTCTGGAGCTTTTTCGCCGACCGATGGTTTTTCCAAAGCCCGCACGGTCGGAGTCGAGAGGAAAAGGACCACCATGGCCAAAACGCAAAAGATTCTTTTCTTCAAAACTATTCCTCCTCTTTTTCTTAAACGAAACCTTTCTTTTAAACACCTCAATCCTTACAGGGTCGTGAAAAGGTACAGGCTCAAGGCAAGGATCACGAGGCCGGAGACGAGCTCCACACGCTCCCTGTTATCCCTCCACCATTTCTTCGCACGAACCCTCTTACCCGACAGGAAGCACGTCCCGAGCAAGATTGCTAGAAACGGAATTATGAAAATAAAATTGTAGAGGAGCAATAACGGCACTCCCAAGATGGGAGATTTTGAAATGAAGCTGATGGCCACGAAATAAGGTCCAGAGGTGCACGGGAGCAGTAACAGGGACGTGGCTAGGCCGAAAATGAAAGCTCCCAACATCCCCTCGTCAAATCTTTCAAGAAGACCTCCGGAACCCATCCCCTCTTTGGCCTTTTCGCTAAACGAGTCCGGAGTCAGTGTAATTCCGTGATTGAGGAAATAATTAGAAGCCTCCAACAGACCGACTGCAATTCCAAAAACCACGACGAGATACCTGACTCCCGGAACCGTGGACACTATCTTCCTCAACCCGAACCCGAGGCCGAGATAGGTCAGGAAAACTCCAAAAACAAAACAAAGGCCAAGTTTCAGAGGGGAGGAGAGCCGGATGGCGACAACCGTGAGAAACACTAAGAACAGGGTTAGGGCGCACGGGTTTACAGAATCGGCGAAAGCAGCCGTCACCACGGGAAGGAGCAGACTCGTGAACGTAGGGCTTTCCGGATCCACTTCTCGAAGGAACAGTTTTTCCACGTACTCGGAATTCTTCAACCGGTTATTCTCCCTATTATAGTAGGCACGTTTTTGGTCGGTCGGTTGATTTTTCCAAAAATTTTCGTCAGAGAAAAGATCACAGTACCCGCCGGTCACAATCCTTAACTCCCCATCCTGAAACACCCCAACTAGGGGTGTATCCCCCCGCCTTCCTGGAAAGACCGTCGAGTAGATCCCGTCAAAATATTTAGAATTTGCATTTTCCGAAAGGGAATAGAAAACTATAGAACTCTCCCCGTACACGTCCTCCAACGTCTTTTCGACCCTCTCGCAAGAAGAGCAAAACTCGTCACCAAACACCACCACTTTCGAACCAGATTCACCTCGAGATCCGGCCCCAGCGACAGGTAAAACGAGCAGAGAAACCAAGAAAACCAACATGAGAGTGGATACGATTTTTTCCCGATTTATCATTTTATCCCAGTTTATGTCCTCGAGTTTCTTTTCCAAAATGATACTAATAAGGTTACAAAAAATCGAAAAGAACTTTGTTTTTGTTATGGGTGTAACAAAAATTAGACTAGGCCTCAAACGAAAACTGTTTATCTCTCAATTCTATTTTTTGTATGCGTTTTTTCTGTGAAAAATGGATAAAAACCTGATCTCTCCACCCAAGATGTCGAAAAATGCTCGATAATCACCGATCCTTAATCTCCAGACACGCTTTTCGGGAATGTATTTTGTACTACCGTGCTGTCTCGGGTCGATAGAATAATCGTTCACTTGTTTACCGAACTCTCGAAGTTTTTTCAGAACCCTCTCCCTGGTCTCGCTCGGCAGTTTTTCAAGATTTTCGTCAAATTTTTGAGTACGGGTGAGTTTAAAAGAGCTCGTCAAGCGGTTTCCCCTCTTGCTTTCTAGCCTCTTCGATATCCCGTTTTGCCTTTTCAGAAAGCTCGGCATCTTCGACCTTTCGAAGTAGAGATCTTAGAAACTCGCCTCTAGAGGTAAACCTCCCCGATTCTACCGCCTTGTCGATCCGTTCGATCTGTTCTTCCGTCGCTTTAAAGCTCACGTTTTTCGTCTCGGACATTGCCACACACCTTCAAGTATTCTATACGATACTTTAGTAATAAAATCTTTTTTTTGGTTTTTGTTGATCAAAAGTGTTCCACTTATACTACACTTCTAAAAACACATATTGAAGAAAAAAGGACCGATAGGAGGTGAGACGCTTTTGGACAACAAAGTAACCTATGGAGTAATACTAACTATTGTAGTAATGATAGCAGGAATTAGCACCTTTGTAATAATCCAAGGAAACAACCCCAACGACACCGAGGACCCTATCAAAGATCCTACAGACAACCAAAACCACATCGATGATAATGAAAATGTTGAAAACGAGACCGTCCAGTTCAAATACGTCGTTTCCATGAAGTACACCGACAATAGAGAAAACATACCGAGAGAAGGTCTATCCATCTATACCCCAATGCCCTTTTTGTGGAGCCCCGATGAAAACATCTTTCAGCATGTTGTGAGGACTGTCGAAAAAAATGTGAAGAGAGTGAAGAGCATCACTTGGAAGATTTGGAAAGATAACACTTTACAGATAGAGAATGGTCACGTTAAAGAACTCATAAGTCCGAGAGAACAGAACGTGGACAATTTTTTTAATGTAGTAGGGCTTGAATGGTCAGGACGGCTTGTATCTACTCTTGCCAAGGAAAACTCTCAAGTAATGTACGAAAATGAAGTACTTAGAGTGAAAATTCCTTTCAAGGTATCAAAAGAAAATTCAGACATAGTAAGAATACCAGGCGTATTCTTAAACGAAAACCCTAGTAAGATTTCAGGTGAAATTAAAACCTTCAACGTCAGAAAGGAAGATAATCATCTGACAAATGAGGAGCAGCTCTATCCAGGGAAATGCCGGTCGGTCGTAAAGTTGTGCAGAAAAGAAAACGGGATGTATAGGACTATCGAAAAGTACGTTGGTAAACAAACCAGCTCAAATGAATCCACTTTTATACTAGAGAGAACCGAGTGATAAACACCTTATTTTTGCCGTTTTTTTATATTGTTTCTTATTTTCGAGTTTAAAGAGGTAGTAGAAGACGGGGGCGTACTAACGTTCGTATTCTGGAGTTGTAATCTTTTTATACTCTTTCCAATCGTACTTCGCAGATCCCGGCCAGGGCGGACTGGGGGGAGTTCCTGGATCAGTAACGTACTCATCTGGATCCCCCCACATGTATCCCATGTCAACATCGTCATGTCCGTCAAGATTGTAATCGTTTACAATGTTCCAGAAGGATTCAAGCACTTTCTCGTTCGAAGCCTCGACAACCCACGGTGTCGGAACAGGGCTACTGTAGGAAAGCTCTCCTGACGAAATTGGGGTATGAGACTCATCCATAGATATCAACATGTAGCCTTTGTACGTGTGAGTGACGTTTTCGAGATCCTCAGTATAACCCATACTATTCGTCCTCATGTATCCTCTCGTTATACTCTCACCGAGACCCTTGTTGATCAATTCGATGATATCGGAGGCAGCCCCTTGTTCTGACAGTTCATCTTCTGCTAAATTTGATTCGATATATCTTATTATTTTCACTTTTACGCCATCATAATCCCAATACTCGTAAATTTTCACATCACCCGAAATCGATCCAGGACTGTTGCACAGATAAAATGTGCGGCCTATAAGTTCTGAACTCGATCCTAAATTTGAGCTGCCTTCCCCATCCGTGCCATCTCCTTCTTTGAAGTGTGCGATTCTCGTCTCGTCTTTGACAATTTTGAAACTGATCGATTTTCGAGTGCTTTTATAGTCGCTGGTGGGGTTGCCGTCCGTCCACTTTTCCCACTCTCCCTGTGGGTGTGCGGTGAGTGTGACTTTGTTTCCGAATTTTACCTTGTAATTGTCTCCTGCGGCTTGGTTTATTGTCTCTCCCGTTTTGTGGTTCTGGTACTCTACAGTTCCCGGGCCTTTCTTTCCAAGCTCAAGCTCGTACTCGGCCTGGTAATAGGCGGTGAGGGTTGCTGATTCTCCATTATCGACCGTGACCGTATCATCGACCTTTAAAAGTTCGTACTTGGTGCCGTTCATCGTGAACTTTTGGGGCGGGTTCAGCGTGTAAGATCCTGTCGGTACTGGGTAGGTTTGCCCGCTTTCACCCGTGAAGGGTTGTTCCCCGTTCACGTTCATGGCGTTAAGGCCGAGAGTTTCGCCGGTTCGATTGTCTTTCGCTAGAATGGTGAGGTCGGCGCTTCCCGGCATGGGTGCTTTGACCTGTCGAGTGTCCAAGATTTCGGTTGTCGTTTCCGGTGATGGTTTGTCGCTTTGAAGGTTCAGGTTGTAGTTTTTGGACTCGCTCCACACTGTACGGGACTGTGGCGGGTTTGAGGGTGTTCCGATGATCTCTACCGTGTGTGTCGATCCGGTCATTTCGGGATTGGGCTGTACCTTCACGGTTTTGGGGTTATAGCACGCGTCGCACACTTGGCGACAGTTTTCTTCGACAGTTTCTGTACACGTGTCGTAGCACGTTTCGCAAACTTGGTGACAGTTTTCGACGGTTTTTGTACAGTTATCGTAACACGTGTCGCACTCTTCGTGGTGGCTACAGCCATAAAGAGCGGAATTGCACTGCCGCCCGTCACAGTCACACTCCCAAGAATTAGGTCCCCAACTGCAAATGCACACTTCTTCACAGTTACAATCGTGCGGGTTGCACTCGTAAGTGACCGTGGTGTTTTCGCACTCTTCGTGACAGCACTCGTGAGGGTTACAGTCATAGGTGCGCGTTGTAGTGTCGCACACCTGGTGACAGTTGCAGTCGTTCGGGGTATAGGTGGGTGTGTGTTCGATCTCCACCTGCATGCTTCCTTCCGAAACTTCCGAGAGATCGACCGTCCCGCTGTAATTGTTCTTGGAGACGACATCGACGGTGACGCTTTCCGAATTCCAGGGACCCGCCTCGTATTCTTGTTCGTATTTTTTCCGCCTGACGAGGTTTTCTACCCTGCGCTTTATCACGCTCAAAGTTCCCGACTTTTCGATCACTGTAGCGTATTCGCCTCCATTGTTTTGGGCGAACTGTTCGGCTTCAGATTTGTCCAGGAAGGCTTCCGTCCGGAACCACGGGTCGAGAGAATCATATTCGAGGGTTCCCGAACCGTTCTCGGAGGATACGTGGAAAGTGACATTTTGAACTTCTTCGTGTTCTCTGGCGCTCTGATACTCGGAATAAGTGCCCGTTTTGGTGGTGGCTTCATCCCATTCTAACGCCCAGTCTCCAGTGCTTAAAACTTGGCGATTGTCGGTTATTTGCCCGGCGTTGCCAGCTTCGGATTTTTTATCGAACCATTCGGAGTGGTGTGTGCCTTCTTCCCATTCTACTCTGTAATCGTATCCTCCTTCCCAGTGGCCACCGGACACCCACTCGTACTTGTAATCGTAGGTCCAGTTATTGCATTCGTCTTTTTCAGTTTTCACGAGATTTCCACTTACGACGCTGCTACTGTAACTGTCCTGCCACCAGGTATCGGTGCAAGTGTCATAACAGGTTTCATAGCAGGTGTCGTAACAGGTATCATAGCAAGTCTCGCACTTTTCGTGACAGTTACATTCGTAGGATGAATAACAAGTGTCGTAGCAAGTATCGCAAACTTCGCCACAGTTACATGAGTAAGTAGAGCTGCACGTGTCGTAGCAGGTATCGCACTCTTCGTGACACTCTTCCTCCTGCCAACAAGTCGTGTATGCGCATTTGGTTACGGTTTCACAAACCTCGTGACAGTTACAATCGTGCGGATTACAGTCGTAATAGGTAGTACACGTGTCGCACTCGGAGTGACAGTTACAGTCGTGGGGATTGCAAGGGTATGATCGAGTGCACGTGTCGCACACTTCGTGACAGTTGCAGTCATGCGGGTTGCAATCGTGAGGGTTACAATTGTAAGGATTACAATCGTGTGGATTGCACTGGTAGGATTCTTCGAATTTGTACTTGTAGTCCCATTCTGTGCACTCGTCTTTTCTAGTATTGACGAGCGTAAGGTCCGAATAAGGATTGTCCGAGTCTAATTTCTCGTCAAACCATTCTGTTTCTTTTTCCAGAATGTAATCGTGCCTTGAGTTCCAGAAACGCTCTATAGTAACATTTCTAACGCCAGATTGACTTTGCAATGAGTTTTTCTTGTCCTCAGCAGCAGATTGCGTATCAAGCTCGGTCGAGTGATCACTCCAGGTGGCCCACTCGGCCTTGTACTCGATCTCGGGTCTTGAAACGATCTCGCCGTCAAGATCATTATTTGTGGCGTAATTACTTGCAGCGTAGTAGGTGTCGTGTCTTTTACTCTTATGCTCGACTTCCTCCCACTCTACCGTGGTCCTGTCCAGAACGTTTTGAGCATAATACTCGGCAAGGTAATAAGTCGCTGTATCCTCCTCAATCTCCCACCCGTCAGTTTCTTGGGCGGCGTTCTGAAATTTGTTAGTCCATTCGAAATCTTCAAAATCTAAGATGACCTCGTAATTTTCCCAAACTACTCTGTCCTCTATCCATTTAGTGCTGACAAGCTCTTCCCCTCCTAAAGTATAGTTTCGAGAGATCGAATCAGTAGTTTCTGAAAGTTCTATATCGAAAGGGTCGTAGGTTAGCGGTATCGAAAAACTGACCTTTCCACCCTTACCCACAGTTTTGGTTTTCGATTTTTCTCCAAACCCTCTCCATCCCCCATCTAGAGGACCGTCTGCCTTTTCGTTCCTGTTTTTATCACCCGCAATCACCGTCACCGAGTGTAATCCCCCGCTCAGATTGTCAATCTCTATACTAAAATGACCGCTATCGTCTGCAAAGACGTCATCCCGAACTCTCGTCTCCGAGTTTACCACTATGGTCACGGGGGCATTGCTTTCCGTATGCCCTTCTATTAAAGTGATATCGTCCTTGTCTATAGTAATCTCGTAGGCTCCATAATCTCTGGTGGCTTTGTCGTTATTTTCTGGAGCATGTACGTTGATTGGAAGGGAAGAAAGCAAAAGAAAAGCCAAAGAAATAGTCACTAATACTTTCTTTAAAATTTTAAAATCCCTTTTTCTCAAATAAAACCCAAAATATTGATTTTACGAATAATTATAAAATTATTCCTTCTTTGTCAGGGATATATTCTATAAATTGCTTTTTTTATAAATCAGAATCCCCGTCCGTTTCCGGGATAGGTTCGGCAATTAACAAGACACATTTTTCGCATATATTTCGAATGGTCTCCTTTTCCAGTATGTTTTGTTCGAAATATTCGTGTATATCTGGCAATATGTTCCAAGTAAAGTAATGGAACTTGATCGTGTCCGAATTCTTTTTATCTTCGCTGTATTCTGTTACCGATTTCACTGTGTTTTCTATCGAACTTTTGCAACAGTTTCGGACATCATCCGTGGAATCGGAGAATGATGCTCCGTTTTTCAGACAGTCTTGAAACTTTTTACCCGTTCTATAGATTAGTTCTCTGTAAAGCTCCAAGATGTCCCGGATGGTCAGCCAGCTCGAGCGAGCTTCAATACTTTCGATTTTATTGATGCCTATCCCCTCCGATATTCTGTTTATTAGTTTGTCGTTTAATATCAAAATCGGCAGTTTCAAGTGTGCGCTCAGCATTAGTCCGCGGAGGTCCGTTAGTGCCACGTTGTGTTCGACTCTGAACATTATCTGTCTGCTTAATTCGTCGTAAATGTCGGGCAAATGGGCGGGGTAAACGTCCCCTTTTCTGACGAGCTTACTGATGAGGCTGTGCTTTACGGATTCCTTTCTAACCTCGATAAGCTTGGATCTCGATAGCCAAGAATACGTGGAGCTGGGTATGTAAAGGCCGGAATTTGGAAATAGCTTTTTGGCTTTTTCGAGCGATGTCCTGTCGGTCAAGGCACTCACGTCACAGACGGTCCCGAAATCCTGTATCGTCAGTTTTAATCCCGTTTCCGTTTTCCGGCAAGATGGTTTTTAAGCTCGAAACAATCCGCATTTTTTAAAAGATATTTCCCCAATTTCCCTTTTGAGCATGTCACGAAAAATCAAGATCGAGACGGACGATTTCGAGGTCGTGGCGACATTACTCGAAGAAGAACGTCCCGAAACCTGCGATGCCGTCTGGGATGCCCTGCCGTTTGAGGGTAAAGCCTCTCAGTACAAGGAAGAAATCTACTTTGACATACCCATGGACATGGGTCCGGAGGACGCTACCCCCCAGACGGAGAGGGGCGACGTTTCCTACTGGCCCGAGGGCCCGGCCTTCTGCGTCTTCTACGGCGATTCACAGCCGGTCAGCCCCGTCAACACCTTCGCCGAGATAGAGGGAGGATTGGAGAAATTTCGCGAAGTCCAGAGCGGCGATGTGGTGAGGGTAAGCAGAGCGTGATGCGTTGTCCTATCGCTGTCTCTCCGAAAAAATCTCCAAATAGGGCCGTTATAATCGATTAGGTGTATAATTCTTCCACGATTTCTCCGATTCGGCAAACATAAATTGGTGAAGCCGAGAAATAAATAAAAGGTGCATTTATGTCGGGTGACTCGGACGAGCTGGACGAGCTTCTCGAGGATGAAGATATCGAAGTGGACAGGGATAGCATAAGCGACATCAGCGACACCATTCAGTACGTAGAGGAGGAGCTGGAGAGGGTATCGGACCTTCAGATGACCTATACCGGGAACCTTCTTAAGATCGGTCTTCTCGCCTGGATTTTCGGTTTCTCCGTGTTTGTCTGGGAGCTCTTGATACTGGGCGGACCGGGCTTCGAGTTCATCGATCCCACCATTTCTATCCCTCTCCTGGTGGCAACGGGTGCCGCACCGGTCGTGATCATGATTTTCCTGATCCAGAGCAACCGGAAGAGGCTGAGCAGATTGCGTAGGATTCGGAAGAAACTCCAGTCCGAGTACCACTCGACCGTCATGGACAAGGTGGAGAGAGAGGTAGCGTGAAGTCGCTCGATTTTCTGTATCGGTCATTTTGAAGCTATCTGAGGTATTCTAAACATTGATATCTCTCGTTCGGTTCATTTTCCGGGAGAGTTGTAGTCAGCAATTATTTCAAGCAAACATATTGACAAACCTTATGGGACAAATGGGAACTAAATAAATAATTTTTACTTCAAAAAAGAATTTTTAGTCTATATCGTCCTATTTTAATGTCATATATTGGTTTTTTTGATATATATTGAGATAAAAAACTATATATTTTCTTTTTTGGTTCATTCTTTCTTTTTCATGCGAAGCTTTAACACACTTTGTCTTGTTTAGATACTGGAAGCAAGAGGTCTATTTTCAAATATTTCTGAGGGGGAACGCCTTTTGGTAGATGTCTGATTTCGAATTAGCGTTGAATCGGGCCTAGAAGAAAATGAAAATTGACTTTTAGTTTCTGGGAGCGAAGAATGATTATGAAAATTTGTGGTCATATCGAAATTGGATTTAACATTCCCCCCGTGATATCGGGTTACCAGAGCCGAGGTACTGATTGTGGTGAGGTGATTTAAATGGATGGAGGAAACGGTGCGGAACTACTCGAGCGTTTCATGATTATACTGTCGGATCGAGATTGGCACACGATAGAGGATATCGCAGACGAGCTTTCCCTGTCCTTAGATAGCCTCAATGAGTTTCTGATTGAACTGGAGGATGCGGAGATAGTTCTTGTCGAAGGGGATAAGTATAAGAAAACCAATCTCGTCAAGGGCACGGATTTTGTCGACAGATTTTTAGAACTTCCGGTCGAGGAAGACTTTCAAGGTATGGATGGTAAGTAAATATTACGGTATCATCGGTTTTAGCAAGGGGAGTTTTAATGACAAAAATAAGGAGCCAGATTACAAGAGAGATACTCCAGATCGTCCAAGAGGCCGATGAATGCCATGAGGAAGACATTGATAAAGGGGTTGATCTTGATCGGGATACCCTCCAAGAATATGTTTCAATTTTGATTGACGAAGGGTTCTTGAAAGAACATCATAGCAAAGCGAGGTACGAACTTACGGACAAAGGAGAGGCGATGATGAGGGCTTTTGGAAAATTGGATGATATTACTTCCATTTCTATTGTTCTTTGAATACTTGTGGTTAATTGCGAACAATTAATACGTAATGAATCCGTAACACATTTGGAATGTTAATCAAATAATTAAAATTCTAAGCAAGGTTCGAATAATGACTAGATCTAAAACTGAGATTGTTAAAGATATTCTTGAAACTATAAAGGAGAATGAATCTTGTAAAAAGACCAGTATAGTTAGACTAGCTAATTTAGATTGGGATATGGCTGAAAGATATCTTAGCACGCTTTTAGAAGAGGGATTCGTGGATAAAAAAACGGAGGAAGGGTCTAGAGGGAAGGAATCCTATTTTCTGACTGAGAAGGGCGAGAGTCTTTTAAAAACTGTGAAGAAGATGAGTAAAATAAGTTCAATTTTTTGAACTGTAGTTGTTAATAAATACAGATAATTATCTGAATATGGGAACGAAGAGGAGAAAGGGGGCTAACGGGTGAGCAGGTTTTTCGTCAGGCTGGCTACTGTATGGATTTTCGAAGTGAAATTCTGAGGGGAAAGCCTAATTCGACATTGAGTCTATTCTGAAAAGCTCCTTTGGCCAAAATTTTATTGGTTCTGCGAAAGAGTTAGACCTGCGATTCAAATGGGAAAGCCGAAAAACCTCAAAGAGGCCCTGGAGGGAGAGTTCACGCAGGAGGAGTTGGAAAAAGTAGGGACTTCCTTCGACGTCGTGGGTGACATCGCCGTAATTAAGCTCCCTGATGAGCTCCTGGAAAGGAAGGGGATCGTGGGTGAGGCGCTGATGGAGGTTCATGGAAACGTCAAGACCGTTTTGCTCCAGACAGGTCCCGTGGACGGCGAGTTCAGGATCAGGGAGCTGGAAGTGATCGCCGGTGAGGATAGGACCGAAACCGTGCATAAGGAGTACGGTTGTTCATTCGAGGTTGACTTGGCCGAGGTCTATTTCTCCCCTCGTCTGGCCAACGAGAGGTTTCAGGTAGCCAAGAAGGTGGAGCCCGACGAGGTGGTTACTAACATGTTCGCAGGAGTTGGCTGCTATTCCATTCTTATGGCGAAACATGCCGATCCCGAAAAGGTCTACTCGATAGACAAGAATCCAAAGGCCGTCGAATACATGAAACGGAACGTCAGGACCAACAAGGTTAGCGGCACAGTGGTCCCTGTGGAAGGGGACGCCCGCGAAATGATAGAGAAGTACTTTGAGGACAAGTCCGACCGCGTCCTCATGCCCTTGCCGGAGTTCGGCAGGGATTTTTTCGGTGACGCCCTCAAGGCGCTGAAGCCGGAGGGGGGGATAATTCACTTCTACGACTACGGAGAGGACCCCGATCTGTTCGGACCATCGCTGGATTTCGTTAGAGATGAGGCTTCCGGCAAGAGTGTGGAGCTGAGGGACAAGCGAGTCGTCCGATCTTACGCTCCGAATCTATATCACGTCGTCTTGGACCTTCAGATAGAGCCGAAATGACGTCCTATCCCTTATGGTTATACTTTTAAAGTCAGACGCCTCACAAATTATTGCGGAGGAAAAAGTTTGTCGAGGATACTTGCGAGCAGTCTGCGCGATATGAGGATTCTGACCGACAAGGGCTTGAGAGTAGGCACTATTTTCGACTTGGATGTGGATGAAGAAACTGGTGAGGTCGAAACTCTCGTCGTCAAGCCTGAATCCCAGGATATTGCTCAGAACCTTTCCACTGACGAGGATGGAAACGCCCTGGTCCCATTTGATGCCGTAGTGGCCATTCGCGATTATATAGTTATTGCCGAGAAAAATCTGGCTGTTCAGCAATTGAAGGGCCGCTGATTACCAACCGAAATGCAACCTAGTTGCGAATTTTTCGGGAAGTCCAGCTTCCTTTATCATTTTTTCGACTTTCTCCACGTCGTAGGAGACCCGCTTCGTGGATACCTCCCTCTCGTCACCTAGCTCCAAAACCATATAGCTGGCTTTCGGTTCTCTGTCCCTCGGCTGTCCCACGCTCCCCGGGTTTATGACGAGTTTTCCCTGAATCATTTCCTCGAGCGGAACGTGAGTGTGTCCCAGCACGATCACATCGGAGTTTGCGGTTTGGGTCATCTTTGCGAGTGCCTTTTTTGAAGTCCCCGGATACAGATATTCGTTCAAAGGATTTCTGGGAGTTCCGTGTGCTATCGAGATTTTGTGGCCTTCTACTTGGATATCCTCGATCTCGTCGAGCTTCTTCAAAAAATTCAGGTTCTTGTTCTTGAGTTCCTTCCGGTTCCACCGGTCGGCCTCGGTGGCCAGTTCGTCGTAAGAGTGGTAGTCTCCGGTGATCACGGCGTGGTCGTGATTTCCAAGAACGGATAATATGTTCCTCGTTCTTACCGTCTCGATCACCTCGTTAGGCTGAGGACCATATCCGACGAGGTCTCCGGCACAGAGGATCCTGTCCACCTCAGGCATGTCCTCTAAAACGGCATGAAGGGCAACTGCATTGGAGTGAGGATCGGCTATCACGCCAATTTTTTTCATAAAAATCAGCCCGGGTTATTCGGTACGTCCCAGAGAGATTTTGAAATCTTGATCGTTGATTTCCCACTTCTTTTTGTAATCTTTTTTATCAACTTTTCTGGGGTTTACTATCTCGAGGTTATCGACTCTGACCTCCTGTTTTATGTAATCGCTCTTGCTTTTCAACGACTGCTTGCTCTCTTTGCTTTCCACCCCGATCGCGGCGTTGACTCTTTCCTCCATCTCGAGGTCCATCTCCTTTCTCATCTCCTGCATTCTCCTGACCACGTCCCTCGTGACTCTTTCCGTCTTTAGTTCCGGGGTAACCGTGGTATCGATAATCACGTCTCCGTAGGAGGACTCCGCGCTGACTAGTTCTTCCGGTAATTGGTCCAGCGAAAGGTCGTTCAGACCGACCTTGACCTTTTCTCCCTTGACGGTGAGACCGACAAACCCCTGAGACTCAACCTGACTTCTGATCTGGGTGAGGTCCATATTCTTGATCACGTTTTGAATCGAAGGAGCTAGGTCATCAAATCGATCTTTCAGTGATTCCATGTTGACCTCGCACCTCAGGTCCACCTCGTCCCGAAACTCTTCTTCCGTGAGGACTTCCACCTCCTTGCAATTTAGCTGGTCGGTCAGAATCTTTTCCAGTCTTCTCGCGGATTCCTTCAAATCCTCGCTGTCCGCCTTTATTATCACCCTTTTTACCGGCCAGCGACGCTTCAGGTCCGCTCGCTGTCGCGCCTTTGCTCCGGCCTTCACGTATTCTCTTACCGCTTCCATGTCATTCTCCAGCTGTTCGTCGACCCTCGACTCGTCGAACTCGGGCCATGATAGCTGATGGACGCTTTCTGGTCTCGAGGGCTCGGCGGCCATGCCCATCTTTTGATACATTTCCTCGGCCGCATGCGGCATGAGGGGGGATAATAGTCTGAATAGGATATCGAAAACCCGATAAAGCGTCTGGTATGCGACTTCCTTTCGAGGGTCCTTTTCCTCGATCCAAGTCCTCCTCCTTATGAGCTTGATGTACCATCTGCTGAGATCTTCCAGTATGAAAGACTCGAGTTCCCTCGTCGCCTTGTGGAAGTTTCTTTCTTCCAGATGCCTCGTGACGGTTTGTATGGTATCGTGGATTCTCGATAGGATCCATCTGTCCTCAACCATCAGGTTCTCTTCAATCTCCTCTTCGCTCATTTCCCGCGGGTCGAACTCGTCTAGGCTCATGTAAGTAGTAGCGAACTTGAAGCTGTTCCAGAGGACCTTTAGTAGCCTGTCGGCCACCTCAACCTCGTCCCAGCTGAACCTCAGGTCCTCCCACACTGGACTCGTGTGGAGCATGTAGAATCTGAGGACATCTGACCCGTATTCCTCCACCACCTCCGAAGGTTCCACTACGTTTCCCAAGGATTTTGACATCTTTCTTCCTTCCTCGTCCAGAGTGAATCCGTGCATCAATGCCTCCCGATATGGCAAATCGTCGAAGGCTATCATCGAGGCGACCTGCTGACCGTAGAACCACTTTGTAACCTGATCCTCCCCTTCCGTTATGAATTGGCTCGGCCAGAGTTCCTCGATCGTTTCCTCGTCCCTCGGATAGTCCAAACTGGCCCATCCGGCGACGCTAGAGTCGAACCAAACGTCGAGCACGTCCGGAATACGTTTCATTTTTCCGTTGCAAGAGGGGCAGTCAATAGTTACTTTGTCCACATCGGGCCTGTGGAGGTCGATATCTTCGAATTCTTTGTCGGAGTTCTGCAGCAACTCCTCCTTGCTTGAGATAAGTTTCTTTTCCTCGCACTCCTCGCAGGACCATATGGGGATAGGCACTCCCCAGAACCGCTGTCTCGAGATGCACCAATCGCCCACTGATTCCACGCCGTCGTTGAACCTTTTTTGGGCCCAGTCGGGCACCCATTTGACTTTTTCAGTGTTTTGCTCTATTATGTCGGACTTGATCTGGCTCGTGTCCACGAACCACTGACCGGTCGCGCGGAAAATCAGCGGAGTTCCGCATCTCCAGCAGTGAGGATAAGAGTGTCGGATCTTTCCGCTCTTGAGCAGAACGTTCTTCTGATCCAGGTCTTCTAGGACGACATCGTCCGCGTCCTTTACGTATATGCCCTCGTATTTACCGGCCTCTTCGGTGAATTTTCCGTCCGGTCCCACTGGACTGAAAACCGGCAGATCGTATTCCTTTCCGATTTCAAAGTCCTCTTCTCCGTGTCCCGGTGCAGTATGTACGCATCCGGTTCCCTCCTCGATGGTGACGTGCTCTGCGGTTATCACCTTGTGATATGGTTTGAAGTCGTTCTGCTTGGGTACTTCCTTCAGCATCGGGTGTTCGTATCTCAGGCCCTCCAGCTCCTCGCCTTTAACGATATCCACCAACTTGTAGTCGTAGATACCTAGCTCTCCCATCACCTTGGAAACGAGCGCTTCGGCAAGGATGTAGGTATCGTCACCGACCTCGACCTTGGCATAGTTCAAGTCGGGATTGACGGCGACCGATATGTTCGAGGGTATAGTCCAGGGGGTGGTGGTCCAGACGAGTAAGTATTCGTCTGACGTGTAGGTAAGCTTGAAGCGAGCGTAAAGTGAAGGATCTTTTACTTGCCTATATTCGCCCCTTATTTCGTGTTCCGCAAGGGCCGTTTCGCATCTGGGACACCACTGTATGACCTGTGACCTTTTTTCCATCAGTCCCTTTTCTTCCGCCTGTTTCAAAGTCCACCATACCGTCTCTATGTAGTCGTCCTTGAAGGTGAGATAGGGATCCTCCCAGTCCATCCAAACGCCGAGCCTTTTGAACTGATCGCTCATTATGTCCACGTGTTCGGTGGCCCAGTTCTTACATTCCTCTATAAAGTTCCCGATACCGTACTCTTCCTCTATGTCCTTCTTCGAGTCTATGTTCAGCTTCTCCTCGACTTTCACCTCAATTGGGAGGCCGTGACAGTCCCATCCTGGCTGTCTTCTCACGTCGTGACCTTGCATGGTCTTGAAGCGCAGGACGGTGTCCTTTATCAGTTTGTTCCATGCGGTCCCGAGATGTATCGTCCCACTTGCGTAGGGCGGGCCATCCAGGAAGTACCAGTTCGGGTCATCCTCGTGGACCTCCTTTACCTTTTCGTAGATTTTTTCGGAGTTCCACCACTCCTGGATCTCTCCTTCTTTTTCTTCCGCCTTGTACTCTTTCGGAGCTTCTTCTATCATTCGATCACCGATTTTTATGGTAGGATATTAATTCTTTTTTAGTTTATAGTGCTGTGTGGATAAAAATTTCAACCTTTCTAGCCTTCAATCCTTGTCTTTACTACACCGGGAGTACTTATAAACGGAATGAAGGGAAACGGAATTTGAGGTTGTCTAGATATGACCAAAAATCATGAGGTCTGGGTTGAAAGGTATCGTCCCCAACGACTTTCCGAGATAGTCGGTCAGGATCACATAGTTGAGAGGCTTCAGACTTTCGTAGAAAAGGAATCGCTCCCTCATTTGCTCTTTGCAGGCCCGCCCGGGAACGGAAAGACTACCGCGGCTCTGTCGATAGCACGAGAGCTTTTTGGAGATAGTTGGAACAGGAACTTTTTGGAACTGAATGCCTCAGACGAGCGTGGGATAGACACGATTAGAACCAGAGTCAAGGAGAATGCGAGGACCAGACCGGTAGGGGAGGTTCCGTACAAGATAATCTATCTGGACGAATCCGATGCCCTCACTTCGGACGCGCAGAACGCCCTTCGCCGAACGATGGAGATGTATTCAGACACCTGCAGGTTCATCTTGGCCTGCAACTATTCGAGCAAAATTATCGAACCGATCCAGTCGAGATGTGCCGTGTTCAGATTCAGGAGACTGGCTGACGAGGATATTCAGGGGGTTCTGGAAAGAATTGCGGATGAGGAGGATATTGATTTGACTGGTGAGGGTGTAGAGGCCATAATATACGTGTCCGAGGGGGATATGCGCAGGGCCATAAACGTCCTGCAAGCAGCCTCCGCTTTAAAAGAGAGAATAGATGAAGATGTAATTTATCAGGTAAGCGCGACTGCCAGTCCGGGCGAGGTCAAGGAAATGATGGATCTCGCTCTGAACGGGGAATTTGAGAAATCCAGAAAGAAGCTGATGGATCTTCTAATAAATCAGGGACTGGCCGGTGACGATGTGCTCCAGCAGATGCATAAGGAAGTATCTAACTTGGATATACCGGACCCCATGAAGGTCAAGCTAATAGATCGGATAGGGGAGTTCGACTTCAGGATGGTCGAGGGTGCGAGCGAGCGGATACAATTGGAGGCGGCCTTGGCCCACCTATCTCGATTGGGAAACCGTATGAGATCATAGCTTTCGCTATTTCTTTATACGAAAAACACTTTTTCACGCAATATCCCTGTTAAGATTGTTTTTTTGCTGATATCTTGATGAACAAAAAATATTATTAGATTCACTATAGAATATAACAGGATAATAGCATTGTTGAGGGAGGTGAAATTATGAATGAAGAAGATGGCATGCCGCTTATTGGGGACAAGTTCCCGGAAATGGAAGTTAAAACGACCTTCGGGGATAAGAAGCTTCCCGACGACTACGAGGGGAAGTGGCTCTTGCTATTCTCGCATCCGGGTGATTTTACGCCCGTCTGCACTACGGAATTCTACTCTTTCCAGAAGAGGTACGAGGACTTCAAAGATCTTAATACGGAACTGATAGGGCTCAGTATAGATCAGGTACACAGTCATATGAAGTGGGCCGAGTGGATCGAAGACAATCTAGGAGAGGAAATCAAGTTTCCAATAATTGCTGATGACCGGGGAAAAGTGGCCGAAAAATTGGGCCTTATTCATCCCGGGGCAGGAACAGCAACCGTCAGGGCCGTATTTATCGTCGATCCGGAGTCTACCATCAGGGCGATACTTTACTATCCCGCGGAGCTCGGAAGAAACATGGACGAGTTTATCAGGATGATTAAGGGTTTCCAAGTGTCAGACGAACAAGGCGTGGCTATTCCTGCGAATTGGCCGGAGAACGAGCTTATGGTTGATGACGTTATTATTCCGCCAGCCAGCGACGTTGAAACTGCAAAGGATCGTCTTGAAAAGGCGGATGCTGGCGAGTTTGACTGTTACGACTGGTGGCTCTGTCACAAGAAGCTCGATGCTGACTGATCTCGTAGAAAAGCAACTAGTTTGTGTAGGTGCCGGAATAGGATTGAGTAAATTAACTGTTAGTAAAAGCAGGGAATACCCTATCTCTTTTATTTATTACTAATTCTCTAGGAGTAATAGTCCCTAAGGTTTACTGTAACAACTTTTCCCATTTCCAGATTTGCCAGCTCCGCCGCTTTTGAAACGGCTTCCTTATATCCTCCGATATTGTCTATCAGTTTGTATTGGATGGCCTTTTTCCCGGTTATTGTTGAACCGTCCTTTACGAGGTCGATATAGTTTTCCGTTCTAGGCCGGTTCTTGGTTACTATTTGAAAGAGTTCTTGTTCGTAGCTTTCCACTATGTTTTGTATTATTTGATTTTCTTCGGCCGTGGGTTTACGGTAAGGTGCGAACATGTCCTTTTCCTCCCCTGTTTTCCAGACGAAGTAATCTATCCCCTGATCGTCGTAGTAATCCTCGTAACTGATCCACGTTGCTATTACTCCCAAACCGGCTGTGGTTGTCTGCTCGTAGGCGTAGACTTCGTCCGATGCCGAAGCTATTACGTATGCTCCCGACGTCGCATATTCTTGGAGGCTAGTCACCACGGGTTTCTTGTTTTCGAGCTTCGAAATTGATGTTTCAGTCTGGAATGTTCCTTTGACGGAACCCCCTGGACTGTTTATTCTCAGAACTACCGCCTCTATCGAAGGGTCTGTTCTAGCTTTTTCTGCCAGTTTAGCGTAGTCAAATCCATTTATTTCTCCTCCTATGTTTATGACCCCTACCTTTGAAGGCGCCGACGGTTGGCTGGAATAAAAAACAAAAGCCCCTACAACGATTATCATAGCCGCGGCAAATAACGCTGCTATTTTCATATTTCCGGTTTTGCTCTTTTCCTTTGTCTCGATCTTTTCCGGTTCTCTCTTTCTGCTTGGAATGCCCTTTCTACTCATCATTTCCTCCGTTTTGAGTATGGCGAAAAGGAAGTAAATAATTTCGGCCTAGGAAGATTTTAACTTACATGATTCCGATTTTTCTTAGGGATCGAAATGCGTGGGCTGTTGCTGGATACTGATTACCTGAAAAGACGAGATCCTCCCTCCATGAGATTGTTCATAAAGAAGGACGGGGAAGTAATAACTGCTCTCGACCCTAATTATCGGGATTACTTCTACGTTTTGACTGAAGACCCCGAGGCTCTGAAAGGAGCGATAGAGAAGATTGAGGCGGACAGGCGCGGCGAAAAGGTTGAACCCTCGAAGGTGGAGATAGTTGAAAAAAATTTGCTTGGACAGCCCAGGGAAGTAATCAAAGTTGTCGCCAGTAATCCGCTGGAGGTAAATCCCCTCAAGGAGGAGATTTGGGACCTTCCGAAGGTCGAAGATGTTCTTGAACACGATATCACCACTGCGAAAAAGTATCTAATCGATCATGAGCTGAAGCCGATGACCGGCGTGAAAGTTGAGGGCCAAGTAAAGGAGGATGATAATGGCAAAAAGATAATTTTGGGGAAACCTCCCGAGCCCGTCGACGACGTGGATGAGGAACTGAATCTCGTGGCCTTCGATATCGAGACCTATAACCCGGAAGGGAACCCCAGGCCCGAGGAGGATCCCATTATCATGCTAAGCCTCGTTGACGACGAGGGTTTTGAAAAGGTCCTTACTTGGAGGGATTTCGACTCGGACCACGACTATGTCGAGGTTGTAGAGGACGAGCGAGAATTGCTCGAAAGGTTCATTCAAATCGTGAGGGAGAAGGATTTCGATATAATTATGGGGTATAACACGGATCTTTTCGATTTTCCATATCTGAGGGAGAGGGCCGATAATCTTAATATCAGCCTTGAGCTTGGCAGGAACGGCGAAGAAGTAAAGTCTCACAGGCGCCGTTTTGAAACCGTTACTAGGGTACCGGGAAGACCCCACATTGATGTTTATGCTTTGGTGGACTTTCTCTCGAAAATAGGTGCGATAAGGTTGATCGATTACTCGCTGGAGAACGTTTACGAGCATATGATAGGGGAAACTAAACCCGATTTGGAGGGCAGCGAGATTTCTGTGGCTTGGGACGAGGGCGAGAGTAGGGGTAGAGAACTCTTGGAGTATTCGCTGTCGGATTCCGGGGGGACTCTGGAACTCGGAATAGAGATTTTTCCGCTCGTCAGAGAACTCAGTCGAACCGTCCATCAGTCTCTGTTTGATGTCAGCAGGATGACCTCCGGCCAGCTAGTGGAATGGCTTCTCATCTACAAAGCTCATCAAATCGACGAGCTCGTTCCGACTCGCCCGGTTGGTGACGAGTATCAAAGGAGGCGTAGGCAGAGTTATATTGGGGGCTACGTGATGGAGCCTGAGAAGGGGCTTTACGAGAACTTGGTCGTTTTCGACTTCAGGTCCCTGTACCCTACTATAATAGTCACTCATAACATCGATCCGGCGGCGCTGAATTGTGATTGTTGCGACTCCGACGAGACGGTAAAGGCTCCAAACCTCGAGTACGAATTCTGCCAAAAAGAGAGGGGTTTCATCCCCGAAACTCTGAAAGAACTCGTAAAGAGCAGGGCGGACCTAAAGGAGCAGATGAGTCAGATCGAGGAGGGGACGAAAGAATATCAATCCGTCTACAATCGCCAGTGGGCGCTCAAGATAATCGCAAATTCATTCTACGGAATGTTGGGTTACGCCAGAGCGAGGTGGTACTCGAAAGAATGTGCGGAAAGCGTTACGAGCTTCGGCCGTCACTACATTAAGAATACTATAGAAAGGGCCGAGGACGAGGGATTTGAGGTGGTTTATGGGGATACGGACAGTCTCCTCTGCAAGGTCGGCGATAAGAGCAGGGATGAAGTGGAGGAATTTCTAGAGAAGGTAAACGACGACATGCCCGGAATGATGGAGCTGGAATTGGAAGATTACTTCAAGAGGGGGGTTTTCATCGCAAAGAAGCGCTACGCTATGGTCAGCGAGGAAGGAAAAATGGAGGTGAAGGGTTTGGAGTTCGTCAGGAGAGATTGGGCGGCTCTAGCAAAGAGGACTCAGGAGGAAGTGCTTAAGGCAATATTGCACGACGGCTCACCGGAAAAGGCCGCCGAGATCGTCCAAGAGGTAACGAAGGACGTGGAGCAGGGGAGGGTTGACTTGGAGGATCTTATTATCCATACCCAGCTGAAAAAACCAATCGAGGATTACAAGTCGGAAGGTCCTCACGTCGTCGCCGCTAAGAGGCTGAAGGAGAGGGGGAAGGAGATAGAGCCGGGAATGACGATCCGGTATATAGTAGAGAAGGGTTCCGGAAACGTGAGCGATCATGCGATTCCGGTTTCAATGTTTGGCGATAGGGAGTACAGTCCGGATTATTATATCGAGCACCAGATTTTGCCGGCCGTCATGAGGGTTATGGAGGTTCTGGGCTACACCGAAGAAGAATTGAGGTACGAGGAAACTAAACAGACGAAGTTGGGAACCTTTTGATAGCATCGATTTCCAGCTTTACGGCTCCGAATGATGAATGACCCCACCTTGGTCGATTTTTTCCTGCTTTTTCCGGAGACCATATACTTTTATTGTAGATAAATAGTAACAGAATTCGATGTCGAAAAAATTGAGCGATGAAGAAATCGAAAAGTATCGAGAAGCTGGCAGGATAGTATCTCAGGCTCTGGAGCATGCCCGGGAGATGATAGAGCCCGGAAAAAAACTGATTACGATAGCCGAAGAAGTGGAGAATCTAATAGAAGAGGAAGGTGCCAGACCGGCATTTCCTTGTAATATTTCAATAAACGAAAAAGCCGCTCATTATACCCCTCCTATGGAGGATGACACGGAAGTGCAAGCTGGAGATATGGTTAAAGTGGACGTGGGTGCCCACGTCGACGGTTACATCGGCGATTCGGCGATAACGGTCAAAGCAGGTGTTTCTGAAAGCGAGGATTCTGAGCCCGAAGGGGAAGAACCGGAATCCGTAAATGATCAAACCGATACCGAAGGTGAAGAGTCGGAAGTATCTGAAGAGGAATCCGAGGAGGAACCAGGTTCCGAGAAGGATGATATGATAGAAGTCGTCGAGGAAGTTTTGGAGGAGGCTCTCGATATGGTGGAGCCCGGTGTCGGAGTGAATGAAATAGGGAAAAAGATCGAAGAGACTGCTGAAAATTTGGGATATAGACCGATTAGTAACTTGACGGGTCACAATCTCAAACGTGGATCCTTGCATGGAGGTAAAACGATACCGAATGTCGAGAAGGAAGATTCGGACGAAGAACTAGAAGAGGGCGAGGTTGTGGCGATAGAACCTTTTATAACTACTGGGGAGGGGGAAGTTGAAGATATGCCAGAAGTGTATATATTTAGATATTTGGGAAGCAAGAACGTCTCCGGGCGGATGGCTCGGCGCACGCTCAAACAGATTCGTAACAAGTACGGAAATCTTCCCTTCGCCGAAAGATGGCTCGCCGAGGACTTGTCAAGGATTTGGTTACAGATGACCTTGCGGGAGCTCTTATCTTCAGAGGCCTTACATCCGTATTACGTTTTGAAGGAAGTCGAGGATGGAGTGGTTGCTCAGGCCGAGCATACTGCAATCGTGACCGAGGACGGTTGCGAAATAACGACGCGATAAAAAGAGATTTTTACCCGGTTTTTTCGAGTAGTATCATTGCGTGGTCTTCTTCGTAAGGGTCCAACAGTTTTGAATCGATAATTTTCATTTCTTTTTCGAGCCTTTCTATTTCCTCTTCGAAGATTTCTTGAGGGTCCTTTGTTACATTTATGCTTCGGGCCTTCAATGCAAGTAACACGTAGCCTTTTTCCCTGAGAAAAGCTTCCGCGTTTTTCAGCACGATACTCGTCTGTTCCGGATGAGCGATGTCCTGATACAAGACGTCCACCTGTTCCACCATAGTCCGATATTCCTGTATGTTTTGGGCGTCTGCCAAGATAGGCGCTATATTGGGTCGCTCCTTACAAGTTGCCAGAAGGTCCCTGACGGGGCGCGACGATATTTCGACGCCGTAAACGATTCCGTCTCCCCCGACTATATCGGAGACGTGGCTGGGGGTCGTTCCGCTCGCGGCACCCAGGTAAAGTACTTTGGAGCCTATATTTATAGGGACTCTTTCGATTTCTTCAAAAATAGCAGCTGCCAGTTTGCTCCTGTAAGGGTTCCATATTCTGTACTCTTCCCCATCGAACTCGATCAGCTTTTCGTCGTAAACTTGATGACCCGGGGCAAGATTTTTTGTGGCTAGCCGAGTTTCCTCCCCCTCGAGATTTACCCAGTATACGCCTTCGAACTTTTCGTGAGTTTCTACATTCATCTTCCTGTCACCCTTCCTGCTTTATGGATTCTATTCTCTCGTCAAGCTCTTCCTTAAGCCTTTCACCGATATATCTGCCTGACGTGGAATCAACTCTGGCAGCGATACTCAGCTTTCCGGCCAGTGCTCTGGCTATTTTTCCCCTTATCGACTTTGGAGAGTTCCGTATATCGGGATGTTGGAATATTACACCATGTTTTGGGGGTTTGGAGCCCGTCTTGAGTGACCTGAATAGGGCTTTTTCCGCTCCGAGAACTTGAACCGTACTGGACGGCATCTTGGCCAAGTCCTCCAACCCCCCGGCGATGGAGATTAGCCTGGCTCCTATCAAACTCCCGACGAGTTTCTTTATATTTGGGGCGACTTTTTCCATCAGTTCTTCCACGTAGTCCGAGGTCTCCTCACGGGCTTTTTCCAATTCACGAATTTTTTCTGCAGTTCTTTGGATGGTTTCGATATCCGTCTCATCGAAGTCGGCACCGATGGAGTCCTGCGAGTCTCTCTCTAATTCGCTGGCGTCCTCCTCGGAAATTCCGATATCCGTTAGTTTCTCTTTTGTAAAGTTTTCTCTCCCGCCAAGCTTTCCCACTAACTCTAAGTATTTGGATGGCTCATCGATTTTTCTTTGTAGCTCGGGGAAGTGTATTCCGTACCAATCCCTTATTTTCTCAAAGAGGGTGTTAATTGATTTGTCCAATTCGTCGATTGTGTTAATGGCTTCCATGATTATTTTGTCCTTCTCAGAGACCTCTTTCTTTACTCTATTTCTGGTTATCAACACGTTTACGTCCCTGAGAAATCTAGTCATGTCTTCTATTGAGGATCCCTTCGATATCTTACGCATGGATTCTCGAAGTTTTTTCCCCGCCCTGCTTGGGACTTCGACTACGAAGGAAATTCCTTCAAAATCTTTGCTTAACTCCGAGGCCATTTTTTCCGATTCTACGATGAATTCTTCGTGACCTTCTGCAATGAGTTTCTCTATAAGCTCCTTTTGTTCGCTAACTGGAACTTCGTTTCTCAATGTCATGAGTTTTTCTGAAACTTCCTTTGGATTATTTGGGAACAGTTTTGAATTTACTATCTTCTCACAGTTTTCGTCGTAAGCAAAAACTCCCAAAGGACATTCGCTTATATATAATGCCATAACTTTTCATCCTCCACTTATTTTCTAGCTCGTAACATAAAAAGAATCTGTGCCTGGTGTCTTGGAAGAAAATGAGAAAATTATTAAAAAATGTGGAATTTTTGCGTTCTACCTATTGAAATCCTCGATTGTCGATATTAAAAGACGATTTTACAGTTTTTCGGATCTTAAGTCCACCGTGTCTTCGATTTCTGGCCCCGTGGATACCAGGGTGATGGGAACTTCCAATTCTTTTTCTACCTTCTCCATGAATTTTTTGGCTTCATCGGTCAGATTTTCTTTTTCTTGGACTCCCTCGTTTCCGTCGAAAAGCCTGTCGACGTTGGTCATCGCTATTTGGGTAGCACCGTTTATCATGACGGATCTTTTCGCCAGTTCGAAATCGAACTCTCCTATTCTTCTTTTTCGACCGGTCACCGTCGCGTATTCCGCGATACCTTTTTCCTCTGCTTTCTCTTGAGATATTTCGGTCGGGAAGGGCCCCTCTCCGACCCTACTTACGTAAGGTTTCATGACCACTATTACGTCGTCGATGTTTGTAGGTCCCACTCCAACGTCGGCGGCGAGTGAACTAGCAGCTACGTCCTTACTGGTAACGTAAGGATAGGTTCCGAAGTAAAGCGATAATCCAAAGCCTTGGGAGCCTTCTATGAGTACTTTTTCTCCGTTTTCAATGGCATCGTTCATAGTTTTTGGAACGTCCTTGATGTAGTCTTCGAGTTCTTCGATCTCTCTAGCAAGTTTAATAGATCTATTTGCTCTCTCGGCGTTAGCTGGACCGCAACCAGTTCCTGTGGTTCCGATTTCGTCCTCCAGGTGTTCTGAACTCCGGTCTTCTTCGATATGTTTCTGTTCGATGATTGCGCACTGAGGATCTATCCCCACGCGGTCCTCGATACCTGTTTTTTCGATTTCCTCCAGAACTACCTCCGGATTTACGAGTACGCCGGGCCCGATGAGAATCTCCGCTTTCTCTTGGACGAATCCACAGGAGATTTCTCTAAGCCCGAGCTCTTCGCCTTTCCAGAAAACGGTGTGTCCAGCATTTGGGCCGACTCCGCTACGTCCAACTTTAGTTGGTTCGTCTTCTAGGGCTAAATAGGAGGATAGTTTTCCCTTTCCTTCGTCACCCCATTGTCCACCGGTTATGATTGTACAGGGCAAATTATGACACCTCCAAATCCGTATATACCGACCCTTCAACTGTTTTAACTGTTTTTCCTTTCTCAGTTTAAACTCATCCCCTGATGGGTATTCTAACGTCCCCTGATTTTTCTAGAAATGGAAAGAGTAATAAGGCATGATAACATTATTTGAGTTTTTACTATCGTTTGTTTTTGCACATTATACAGCAAGTTTTCGTTCTTTTTAGATATCTGCTAATAATTTAGATATAAAAAGGAAAGACTTAAAAACTATCTCTAAAGACTAATTTTAACTGTAAAAAGAATCTACAAATTAAAAAGGAGGAGATAAAGTGACTGAATTACCAATTGCTGCAGTTGATCGGATTATAAGAAAGGCAGGCGCAAGAAGAGTTAGTGAAAGTGCTGCTGAAGAATTGGCAGAAGTACTCGAAGACCAAGCACTAGAAATAGCTGGCGAAGCAACGGAACTAGCAGACCACGCTGGCAGAAAGACTGTGAGAGATACGGATATACGCCTAGCATCCAAATAGCTAAATTCTTCCTAACATATTTTTTCTCTTTTATTTTTCTGAATAGATTAATTCTAAATACGAGTTTGTAAAAGTGTATTCTAGGGTAAGAGATGGCGGAAGGAAATCCTCCCTCTATGGACATGCCGCGACTTTTCAATATTTTCGACATACCCGAGGTTAAGTCCGTCCGTGCCGCGTCCTCTTTGAGGTCCGATGTCGATTTGGAGGAAGTCTGGGGCAGGTTGTCTAGGGCTAGGAAGATTCGGACCTCCGGAAAGGAGGTTGTAAAGTTCGAGATTGGAAAAGGAAAATATTTGCTTCTCTTTCCTTCTGGTTATATCCAGATTTCGGCACCCGACGAGGACAGTATAAGGGAGATACTGAGGGCCTTCCGAAACGAGCTGTATGAAAATGGGCTCTTGAAATAATCTGACATTTGTAATCAGTCTACATATGAGAGAAAATATTTTGCCGGATTGATTATAAAATTTTTCTAAAAGGTATTTTTTCTTTAACAATTCTTCGAAAAAGTAAACGTTTATATAATCATGCTCGATGTTAGTGGTTATGAGGAAAATATGTCAAATATTGATGAAACCGACAAGGAGATTATAAGAGCCTTAGAGACGGATGGTAGAGCCTCCTTCAGAGAAATAGCGGAGGATCTTGAAGTTTCTGAGGGGACTGTTTACAATCGAGTAAAGAAAATGGAAGAGGAGGGTATAATCAAAGGATTTTCAGTTCGAGCCGATTCGATGAAGCTCGGGAAGACGTTAGAGGCCGTGATAGGTCTTAAAGTCGATGGGGGTCATCTCGTTGAAGTTGAAGAAAAGCTTTCGGAGGAAGAGCCGGTTCGATGCGTTTACGATGTTACGGGGCAGTATGATGTAATCCTGATAGGAAGATTTGAAACAAGAGCAGAGTTAAATGAGTTCGTCAAAAAAACGCTTTCTCTAGAGCACGTGGAAAGATCTTCTACCCATTTGGTCTTGAACGTGGTAAAAGAAGACTTTAGGACCTTTGACCCGTTAGAGTGAAATTTTGGATCTATCTTAACCTTAGTTCCGCTCGGACTGTTTCGTCGCTTTCCTCTTCTATCTCGAAGCCCATTTTTTCTACTAGATTTATCATCCGTGTGTTTTCTTTCATAATGGTACCGTAGATATAGTCTAACTCTTTATCTTCAGCGACTCCGATTATGGCATCGGTTAGTTTCTCGCCCAATCCTAGTCCTTGCCAAGGGTCTCCCACGACTACGGCGTATTCGCCGGCATTTTTGTCCGGATCTATTATGAGCCTGCCAACCCCGATCATTTTTCTTTCTCCTTCTTCCTCCAACACGCCAATAATGGCCATTTCCCTCCGATAGTCGATGTTTGTAAACCTGACCATATCCTCGTGAGTTACATCCTTCATCGGGCCGAAAAATCTGTATCGCCAAGTTTCCTTTGAGAAGGTCTCGAAGAGCTCGAATTCTAGAGGTTCGTCCTCCGGCCTGATAGGACGGAGGGTAACGGGTCTTCCGTCATCCAGCTGCCATTCTTCAATGTACTTTCGGGGATAGGATTCAAAGACCAAATGGTCCCTGTATTCCGAACCCTCTGTGACTTTGTCTTTATCGATAATCACCCTGGCGTCCAAGGCAAGGTACTCGTCCCCTGAACTCGCCAGAGGATTTATGTCGAGTTCCCTGATCTCCGGGAAGTCTATTATGAGTTGGGATAGCCTGACCAGGTGTTCTTCGATCAACCTTAGTTGCTCATGAGAGTATTCGTCCGAATCCTTCATCTGTCGGTAGACCCTAGTGTCTTCCATGAGATGACGAGCCAAGCTTTGGTTGAGAGGGGGTAGGCCAACAGCGATATCTTGATAGTATTCTACGTCCGAACCTCCCTTCCCAAACACGATTGTGGAGCCGAAGGTTGGGTCAGTTTTCGAACCTAAGATTAGTTCAATGCGCTGATCTTGAATCATTTTTTGAACGGTTACTCCTTCTATCTCAGCGGAGGGGCGATTTTCTTTGACTCTCTCCATTATTTCTTCGTATTTCTCCTTTACTTCGTCCTTGGAGTTTATGTTAAGGGCAACACCGCCCACTTTTCTTTTATGAGTTATGTCCTCCGAGTATACCTTCAGAACTATCGGAAAACCAAGTTTAGAGGCGTACTTTACAGCTTCTCTGGATGTGGATGCTATGTGCGTCGTCGGGGTTGGGATACCGTAGGTTCTCAAAATTTTCTTGGACTCCGTTTCCGTGAGGATTTCTCTGTCGTTTCTGGCGATCCTCCGAATCATCGCTTTAAGGTTGTATTTTGGAGGTGTTCTGTCGACTGGAAGCTCTTCGGGAGTTTCGAGAAGGCGTTCTAGATTCCTGGCGTATCGGTTCAGGTACATGTAAGCCTTTATAGACTGTTCGGGTGCCGATTGGACTGATAGGCCTCCTTGGCGTAGGATTTTACGGCCTTCTCCGACCTTTTCTCCACCCATCCAACACGCCAGGAGAGGCTTTTTCACGTTTTCCTTCAAGCCTTCTATGGCGTCAGCTGCGGAGGTAGGGGATAGAGTGCCGACGGGAGCGTAAATACAGAGGACGCCGTCCACATTCCCGTCCTCCAAACAGATTTCCGTGGCTTTTCTATACTGATTTGCGTTTGCGCCCCCGGTGACGTCGATGGGATTTGCTAAACTGGCCGTTGATGGTAGGGCCTCCTCTAGATCACTAACCGTAGAATCGGAAAGAGTGGCCAGATCACCGCCCAGATCTATTAGGGCGTCCGTTGCCATTGCCCCGGGTCCGCCCGCATTAGTGACGATTGCAATTTGTGATCCCTCCGGTAGATCCTGCTTCGCTAGAGTCTCGGAGCAGGTGAAGAGATCATCTATTGTATCCACTCGGGTTACCCCGCATCTTTTGAAAACAGCATCATATACCTCATCGGCTCCGGCTAGAGATCCAGTGTGCGAAGCGACTGCCTGTGCACTTTTCTTATGCTTACCGGATTTCACAGCCATGATTGGTTGAGTTCTTGCAAAGCCTCTGGCGGCGCTTACGAATTCCTTGGCATCCTTGATCGCTTCGATGTACATGAGAATGCTGCCGGTTCTTGGGTCTCTACCAAAGTAGTCTATTAGGTCCGAGAAGTCGACGTCGACCATGTTACCGACCGAGACGAAACTGCTGAAGCCAAACTGGGCGGAAATGGCCCAGTCAAGTGTAGCGGAAGCAAGGGCTCCGCTCTGGGAAAGAAAGGCAATTTCTCCGGAATCGGGCATCTGGTTCGTAAAAGAAGCGTTCAAATCTTGGGAGGGGTTTATTATTCCCAAGCAGTTTGGCCCGATGATCCTCATATCATATTCTTTATTTGCCTCTGAGATTTCCTGTTCGAGTTTTTTTCCTTCTTTACCAGTCTCGCTGAATCCGGCGGATATAATTACTAGTCCTCCGATTCCCGATTCGCCGCACTCCTCCACCACTTGGGGTACCGTCGGAGCGGGCGTGGCTATCACCCCGAGATCTACGGATTCTGGGATTTCGGTTACTTTCGATTTCGACTTCAATCCTAATACTTCGTCACGGTTTGGGTTTACCGGATATAATTCGCCCTTTGGCCTTTCCATTAGATTCTCCATAATGGTACGCCCGATGGAGTCTTTCTCTTCGGATGCGCCCACAACTGCGATATTTTCTGGCTTGAAAATGTTATCTAATCCGTGAGATGGCATTTTATACCTCTAACTTTCATAGTTCTATTTTAATTTTTGATATGTGATTAATCTTTTTATATCCGGGGACTTTTTTTATAAAGATGTTTTATACAGCTCTGGAATTACTCCTTTAGTCTATACACCGTTAATAGGGATGATGGAAAATAATAGGGCCTTTATTTTGTTATAAGGAATTTTATGTATCTAATTCATTCAAAAGGCTCTTATATATCTCGTAAAGCCCGCCTTTGCTTATGCCAAGAGCTTGAGAGATTTCTACTTGGCTTCTCCAGTCACCCGTTTCATTTACTGCGATGTAAATAGCGGCGGCGAGTAAACTGTTCGGATTTTTGTCTTCTGCTATTCCCTTTTCGTCCGCTTTCTTGATTATTTCAATTGCCTTCTCTTGGGTCTCTTCCGACAGGCCGAGTTCCTCGGCCGCTTTTGGCATGAGATTCGATAAAATGCTCATCAGATCTGATTTTACCATTTTTCTGTCATCGTTCATCATGTTTTCACTTCGATTGTTTACTCTCATCTAACGGACCATCGTCTTATAAGCTTTCGTAATTGATTTTTGAAGCTCGCTACTTTCTTTTAGAATAGATTAGAATTTTTCTAGGAAATTTTTTCTTTTATTTTTTCCTCTAAAATGGCATGAACAGTTTTTCCGTCTGCTTTTCCTCCAACTTCCTGCATTGCCAATCCCATAAGAGCATCTATTGATTTTTCTCCTCTTTCTTCTATTAAATCTTCTTTATCTTCAACTATTTCCGATATTATATCGGATATCTTTTTCTCATCCATCTTTTGTATTCCTAAATCTTCGATTGACTCTTTTACGGATGATCCCTTTCCAACCTCTTTTAGGATGTTAATCAGGGAGTCTTTCGGTATTTTATCTTCGGATATGAGCTTGAATAGTTTTTTTATCGAGGATTCGTTGATATTTTCCACTGGGATTCCTTCTCCCTTTAATTGGATCATCGTTTGTTCAAGGGTCGAAGCAACTAGGGTTGGATTCACATCGTATTCTTCTACAATTTCTTCGAATAATCCGGATTTATTGGAAGTGCTCATTTGTTTGGCAAGGTCCTCGCTGAGCCCGAATTCTTTTAGGTATCTCTTTCTTTTCGCATCTGGCCTTTCCGGTAGTCCATCCTTTATCTCTTCTATCTTGTCCTCCGAGATATTGGTCGGCGGAACGTCGGTTTCAACGTACATCCGCGCAGCTCCGGGGAGAGGTCTCATATACTGAGTGTCGCCATCGGGCAAGGCTCTCCTAGTTTCTTCCGGAATACCCTCGAAGGCTTTGTTTGCTCTATTGATGACGGCTTCCAGTCCCTTCTCGGCCCTGTCTCTCTCGTCAGCAATCATGACTATTGCATCGTCCTTAGAAGTTTCTAGTTCGCTCTTTAGTTCTCTTATTTCACCCTCGGTAATTCCATAGTCCGGAAGTTCGTCCGTGTGGAAAAGGCCCCCAACCCCTCCGTAAACTTGTGCGTAATCCGACAACTCGGTTCCGAATCTTCTGTCGGGGGATAGTTCCTTTCCGAGAAGTCCCGCAAATCCCGAAAGCGTGACGGCATAGACGCCACCACCCTCAGATATAGTTTTTTTCAGAAGATTTGAGTCGGTATCGGAGAATATTTCGGTGACATCGTGGATTTCTTTATTCGGTCTTTTTACATCTCTCTCTTCCAACTCTTCTTTTATCTCCAACAACTTTGCCTGCCTGCTTACCTCCCTCTCGATTACTGTTTTGATAAGAGATAGTTCCTGAACTCCTTTGATTTCCTGTCTGGCTCCATCCTCGATCGAGACGTTAACGTCCTGACGGATAGTTCCGATTCCCCTTTTTACCTTTCCCGTCGCTCTGAGGATTTTACCGATTTTTTCCGCAGCTTTTGCAGTTTCTTCCGGACTGTTAAAATCGGGTGCCGTTGCGATTTCCAGTAGTGGAATACCGAGTCGATCCAATCTGTATTTCACGAAATCGGACCCTTCGTCTATTTTTCTTGCGGCGTCTTCCTCAAGGCAGATTGTGGGTAGGCCTATCCTTTTTCCGTTTATTTCCATCTGTCCGTCCGTGGCTATCAGGATTGTCCGCTGGAACCCCGCCGTATTGCTCCCGTCGATTACCGTTTTTCTCATTACGTGGGCTTCGTCAATGGGAGTGGCATCAAGCAGCAGCGAAGCTTCCAAGGCAATATCCCTCGCCTCCTCGTTTACGGTATGTGGTGGCTCTTCGTCCAGTTCGACAAGGCAGACGTTGTCGGGATGGACTTCGTATTTGAATCTTTTGCTCTTTTCGGCTTCGGCGAGTGCCGCGCGGTCTATTTCCCCGAGCTCGCTTTCAGTCGGTCTAAGTTCCCTATTTACGGTTATTGAGGGATCCTCGTCCCGAAGTTCGGAAGGACAGTCACAGAATAGCTTGTGAGTGTCGAGTTCTTGGTGAATTTCAAAGCCGGCTTTCAAACCGAGTTCTTCGTAATCCAATTTCTCCATCTTCAGTCTTCCTCCGGTAAATTGCTCTTAAGATAGGTATCGGCTCGACTGCGGTCGGAAATCTCTCCGGCGAGGTTCTCTTTCATTAGGGATTCGACCTCATCGGGTTCTTGTGTTTTGTCGAGAACCCACATCATTTTCACGTAAGCGGTTTCGGGCAACATATCCTCCAGTGAAAATACCCCTTTGTCCAGCAAATCCCGACCCGTGGAGTAAACTCTCATGTTGGTCCTCCCCCATAGGCACTGAGAGGTCATGGCGACGGGAATATCTTCGTTTATTGCTTCTTCGATCCCGTCCTGCAAGGACTTTGGAGCGTGTCCTAATCCTGTGCCCTCCAAAACAATTCCTTTGTAACCGTCCTCGATTAATTTCCTTATAATGTCAGATTGAATATTTGGATATACTTTGAGTAAAGCCACTTTTTCCTCGAATCCGTTTCTGAGTTTCAATTTTTCTTTTTCCTCTCCATCATTAATTTCCTCTCGGAATAGTTCTATCTCCCCTTTCCTGTTCACTCGTCCGATCGGGGTTTCATTGATAGTCTGGAAAGCGTCTCTCCGGCTGGTATGGCACTTTCTCACTTTTGTCCCCGGGTGAATTAGACAGAACTCGTCCTCGGTCGATCCGTGCATTACCGTGTAGACTCCCGAGAGATTTGAAGACGCAGTGGATACGGCACCTATTAAGTTCAGTGCGGCGTCGCTGCTGGGCCGATCTGAAGACCTCTGAGATCCGACTAGGACGACAGGCTTGTTCAAGTTTTCAAGCATAAAACTGAGCGCGGAGGCCGTGTATCCCATGGTGTCGGTCCCGTGTGCTATCACGACACCTTCTGCATCATTCCTGAGTTCCTCCACGGTTTTTTCTCCTATTTCCGACCAGAGCTCAGGAGTCATATTTTCGCTGAGAACGTTGCACGCGGTTTTTGCCCTGATATTTGCTATTTCGGCTATTTCCGGACTCATGTTGTAAATCTCGGCGGTAGAAAATGCGGGATGGACGGCTCCAGTTCTGTAATCAATTTTGGAAGCTACGGTCCCTCCTGTTCCTATGATGGTAACATCGGGCTTGTCGGGATCGGGTTCCACCTCTACGGGCGTTTTTCCCATCTCTGGCTCTTTTCCTTCCTTTATCTTTTCTATTCGTGTTTCTTCAGAAACCTGCAGACCGACATTGTAACCGTTGTCCAGTTTTAGTACTATGTGGTCGGGTTCCCTCCCCTCAGTTCTGGGCATGAGTAACCCTTCGAAAGTTTGTTCCTTTTTTTCGACCCTGACTCTGTCTCCTATCTCGGCTTTTGCTGATTTAATCAGGCCTTCAGCTTTGCCTTGATAGCTATTCATGTGAATGACCAATTGGCAATAGTGCTGGTCCGATTTAAAATTTCATATCGGAAAGAAAAAGGGGATTCATGCCATTTGGTTGGGGGATACGTAGTCTCCGTATTTCTCTCTGGCTTCTTCTAACCGTTGTTCCTGTTTTTCAAGCTCTTCGAAGAGTTCCTTGGGGGGATTCTCAACTTTTTCTCTGTAAATTTTCCTTATCCGCTCGATTTTAGCTAGGTGTTCCGGTATTCTTAGGGTGAACTGTTCTTCGTATTCCTTTCTGGTGTACTCTTTGTCCAGAACTTCGGAAAACAATCGTTTTAAGTCCTCGTACTTCGGGATGTAACCGGTAGGAGTTTTAATTGCTTTCACGTCTCGGTTGGCTCGAAGATCCATCCACTTGAGCCAGACCTTTTTGTCATGCATATCGTTCAGGTATTCACCGCACTCGTCTTTGAGGAAATAGTTCGCCGAAAATATCGAGGGTCTTTCATCCAGTTTTTTTCCGAATCTTAGTTGATGAGCGATGTAATCTCCGATCGGTATCGATAGGAAGTCCAGATTTGACATCGGATTAAATCTCCTCTCTCCGGACTTGCCGAGGGTCGCCGACGTGGTTTCTGATTCGAGGGTGGCCCCTTTGGTAAGGATACCGTGTTTCCAGTTGAATGCTTCTTCTATCGGGACACAGGTGTCGGAATCTCTACCCCCATAGATTATACCGTCAAGTGAAACCCCTTCAGTATTTTCGAGATTTGGGTCTGCGTTCTCCAAATCCGATATTCTCAGCGTGTATCTCGCGTTCCTGTGGGAGGGGTCGATCAGGTTTCCGTCCGAATCTCTCTTGCCCTTCCACCACTTGCCCGAGTGGTTGATTCCCTCCTCCGGAGTTTCTTGTCCCATCCCCATCCAGTACGGTTTGCCATCATTTACCAAAACGTTGGAGAAGATTACCTCTCCGGGCGTGGTGACGGAATTCCATATTAATGGATCGTCCTCCGGGTTTACGTCTCTTATGATTCCAAAAATTCCGTTTTCCGGATTAGCTGCTCTTACCTCCCCATCTATTTCCCGAAGATATGCAATATCATCACCAATCAGATTTTCATCCTTAATCATCGAGGTGGAAGTTTTTCCGCATCCAGAGGGATATGCTCCGGTAAAGTAAGAGGTTCTTCCCTTGGGACCGTTTACTCCCATTATAAACATGTGTTCGGTCAACCAGCCCTCTTCATATCCTTTTTTAATCGCCAATCTCATGGCTAGTTTTTTTGCGCCGATGGTGTTTCCACCGTATTGAGTATTTGTAGAATATACTACGTTTGAGTCAAGATCCGTGTAAACTCTTCTCTTGTCGATCTCTTTCGAAACGCCATCTTCAAGGGTCCCGGCTGAGTGCACGAATTTAAAAAAGTCTTCCTTCCTATCAAAATTTCTTCTTTTGAAGAGGTCATATCCATCCCTATAGAGTATATCTTCGGAGTGAGCAACATATGTGGAGTCCGTGATTTGAAGCACTGGCATCGAGAATGGGGATTTTTTCGGACCGAGACAGAAGAAGCATATGTAAGCTTCCTTTCCTTCCATGATGTTTTTTAAGTATCCGTGGACCTCTTCCAGACCTTTTTCTCGGTCTATGCTATTGAACTGAGGACCTATTTCTTCTTGGGGTGATGTGAGGAATTTTGTATTTCCTTTATCCCTAGCTTGATCGTTATATCCATCATAATGGACGGTATGTCCTTCCATTTCCAGAGGTTTCTCTTCTGCCTTTTCGATGGATCTATTTCTGATGTATTTCGCATCCTCGTCGCTATTAGCCCTGACAAAAGCGGAGTCCGGGTTGCAGAGCTTGAGGTATTTTGCAACAAATTCAGTTACGGCCGGGTTGTTTAACTTAACTAGTTTTTGATATCCCTCTTCTCCGCATTTCTCCTTTAGTACTTTTTCTTTGTCGGCAACTCTGGGTAGAAACTCTTCTGCTTTCATTTCAGGGGCCGTGCCTTCTGTTTTCTTTCGGGTTAACTTTTCACTCATTTTCTATCCTTCTTTTTCCCTAAATGGTAAGGTTTATAAGGTTTTCTGTTAACAAAATGTTAAGCATGAAGGAACTTGATAAGAAGATAATTTATCAACTTTTGAAGAATGCGGATCAACCTATAGTGGAGATCGCAGAGAAGGTAGGAGCATCCAGACAGACTGTTTCGAAGAAGATTAACAAGTTCAAGGATGACGGCGTGATAAAAGGAATCACCGCCAAACTCGACCCTGAAAAGTTCGGTTTGTCCGTCAGGGCTTACGTTTTTCTTCAGGAGGAACCCGAGGATGAAATTAGAAAGGAGAACGAGGATAAAATCAACGAATTTCCTCAGGTTTCGAAATTCTTCCGGCTTTTTGGAAGATACAGTGGAGTGCTGGAGGTCTGGAGCGAAGATAGGGACGAATTGACTTCTTTAGTAAAAGAAATTCACGAGCTGGATGGGGTAAAGGAGACGGAAACTTTCCTTATCCATAGTACGGTTAAAGAGGAACCGGAAGTACCGTTTTTTAATGAGTTGGAGATTGGTCAGGAATCAAATCTTTAACCATGTAGGGGCCTTCCAACCTGTAATCGAACTTTCTATAATACGGTCTGGTTCCGACACCGGATAGTATGGATATTTTTTTACAGTCGTATTTCTCTCGGGCGATTTTTTCTCCTTCCTCAAGCATCTTCCTGCCAAGCCCCTCGTGTTGCCATCCCAGTTTTGATGAATCTCCCCCCACGGAAACAAGTTCTCCAAACACGTAGAGCATCCTAACTAGGGCAGTTTCCTCGTCTATCTCTGGTCGATGTGGATTTGGTGAGGGTATTCTCAGCCTTAGGTGACCAAATATTACGTCTTTCTCCAGGTCTTCGATGGAGATAAAGATTTCTTTTCCTCCCGAAGCGTCGTACTCTTGAGTTAGAAGCTCTGCATTTTCCAAAGCCGGTTCTATACCCTCCTTTAACATTCGATGTCCCACTTCCCGACATCGGATGCAACTGCATTTTTCTCCCTTTTCTTCCAGCCTGTTTTGAACGATGCTTCTGAAGTTTCCCTTCCAGACTCCGGCCTCGATTAGGTCGGACGGAATGTCCCGCTGAATTCTTTGGATTCTTACCCATTTCGGCACCCTCTTTTTCATTTCGCTCACTAGTTCCACCGCTTCTTCTCCTTCCAATGGTTCGAACTCTCCTCGTTTCCAGATATCGTACAGCTCGGTATCTTCAGTTACTAGGCAGGGGTAGATTTTCAGCATGTCCGGCCTGAATCTCGAATCGTCAAAAATGGTTTCGAAAGCTTTGAGATCCCTTTCCCGATCGGAACCCGGAAGTCCAGGCATCATATGATACACTATTGCGAGTCCCGAGTCCTTCGCCTGTTGAGTTGCCTCGACGACATCCTCTACGGTATGTTCTCGCTTTACAAGGTCGTATATGTCCTGATATACGGTCTGAACTCCGATTTCTACTCTAGTACCGCCATAATCGAGAATTTTATCTATGTGATCGCGTTTGCAGTAATCCGGTCGAGTCTCGAAAGTTATCCCGATAATCTTGGTGTCTGAAGTTTCCGCTTTTTCTTTCGCAGTCTTCAAGTCGGTGGTGTTGTTATTTGCGATCGTGTCTATACATGAGTGGACGAATTTTTTCTGATACTCTGGTGGCTGGTTTAGAAAGGTCCCCCCAAATACGATCAGTTCGACTTTGTCGACCTCGTGACCTATGGCCTCAAGCTGTGTCTTTCTGGCTTCTACCTGCTCTACGGGGTCGTAGTTTGCCTGTTTCGCCCTCGCCGATGCGGGTTCTTCCCCGGTGTAGCTTTGCGGAGTTTCCCAGTCCGGGCCGCCGGGACAGTAAATACACGGTTCGTCCTTCGGACAGGAGTGGGGCTTTGGCATTACGGTGATCACCGATACTCCTGAAATCGATCTCACGGGCTTCCTTCTCAAGAGTGGCAATACTTTTTCCTCTTCTCCTTCTTCGGCAAGTTCGAGAATCTCGGCATTGCTGGGAACTTTTGATAGGTTATGTTTCTTGCTCGTTTTTCTTTTGATTTTTTCCAATTCTTTTTTGTCCGAGATCTTTCCGGATTTTATTTTTTCTAGTATCTCTCTCCGAGCTTTTTTGGATAAGGGACTCATTTTCATCACTCGTTTTATGACTAAAGTTTAGTTTGCAAGTTAAAGCATCTTGTTCGAATAACGGCTGATTATAAATAAAAAAGAAAGGTGAGAAATTGAGGATTGTTAGTTATTTATCTATCGGTTCCCACCTGTCTTCTAGTCTGTCCAGAACTTCACCTATAGTAGTGTACTCCATTTCTTCAGAGGGAAGTCTATGAGGTTCGAACGGACCGTTTCTCCGCATGTCGTCTGCCATCTGTGATGCTTTTTCTCTGGCGCGGTCGAACGCTGGATCGTCAAATAAATCCTGTGGTCCTATAAGTTTTCCATCGGAAATTTGGAATCCAGCGGCAATGACGCGGGGCGGTCCATCAAATCTGGTTGCTTTTGCGTTGTCAAAGGACACCGGCATCAATGGTGCGTTATGGGAACCCCTCATCCACCCTCCGACTAAATGGGGATTCGAAAAGGGTTCTAAAATTTCCCCTACTGCGGGAAAACCATGCTGGGCTCTGATGATACAGACCGGATCGTCCTTCCCGACGTATTCCCCGGCTATTTGATTCAATCGTTCCGTAGAAGACGCCGAAATTTTAGTATCGTCCTTCCAAATTCTGTTGATGCAGTATCTCCCGATCGTTCCTATAAGCGCTAGGAGGTCATAGCTTTCCTCGGGCGTCTTAAGGGTTATTTTCCTTCCCTCTTCCACGTCGTGTACCTCAAACTTGAATCCCTCGCTCATCGAGGGACTAATCACTAGACCGGGGGTATTGAAGGGATCAGCGAAGATTTTGTACAGCGGGAGATTCCACGCGCCGGGTTCGGTCTTGTCCCCCATGAGTATTACCATGGGATCCGATTCACGTTCTTCAAATTCTATTTCTGCGCTTCCCGGTCCGGCACCTTTTACGTTTCCCGAAAAAGCATCCGCTAGTAAGTCTTGACCCGCCCCGTATAATTTCATTTCTTTTGCTACTTCGGTGCATTCTTCGAATACATCCCAAGCTAGTTTATGTATCTCTTCCGAATCTTCGCCTTCGCGGTGGGTCATAAGGAGCTCTAGATCGTCTCCGCAATGAGTGACCCAATGATCCACGAGAAGGTCCGAGTCTTTCAACATCTGTTCCGCTTGTTCCATCAGTTTGGGGTGGGTGTTTGCGTGTCCTGGACATCCACCTACATCTGCCTTTATAATGGAAACGGTTATTTTCGACATTTTTCCATCACTTCCTATTATCTCGAATCTTTAAAAGTCTGTTTTCAGGATTTTTCTCATTTCATAGTGTCTGTTGACTATCTACGGAAGTATAATGGAGCATTCCATAAGTACTGTATCTACTCTGGAGCCATTTGAGCGAGCAAAAGATTTTTATTTAAAACTTTTTAAGCGAAAGAGGTGACTACAATGGGAAAAAGGCTCGTGGACTACCGGGACTTCGTTGGGGAATCAAAAATATCCAAGATATACAGGAAGGGGAGCAAGCTATCCAAGTACCATATTCTACATATAAATTCCACTTATTATGGGGGAGGGGTAGCCGAGATTCTGCGAAACATGACCCTGCTTTTGAACGAGATAGGTGTCGATGTCGGGTGGCGAGCCGTTATTGGAAATCAAGATTTCTTTAGGGTGACCAAGGAGTTCCATAACGCATTACAGGGTGACGACAGTATTGATCTAACTGAATTTAAAAAGAAGGTTTATGAGGAGGTCAACGAGGATTTTGCTTCTTTTACTCACGTTGACCATGACTTAGTGATCGTTCACGATCCTCAACCTCTATCGCTGATTACCTTTTATAGAAAGCATCAGCCCTGGATTTGGAGATGCCACATAGACCTTTCGCAGCCGAATGGAGGGGTTTGGGAGTATTTGAAATCTTTTGCTTTGGCTTATGATCAGACCATTTTCCATATGGACGAGTTCGCTTCGAGCGGATTTACCAACGATTACAAAATTATCAGGCCGTCTATTGATCCTCTGACGACGAAGAATCAAGATATCGATGAAGAGACGATAGAGAAGTATCTAAGCAAGATTGGAGTGGATTCCTCCAGACCTATAATTTCGCAAATTTCGAGATTTGACAAATGGAAGGATCCCAAGGGGGTAATAGAGGTCTATAAGAGAGTTAAAGAGGAGATGGACTGTCAACTCGTTCTGCTCGGGTCGATGGCGACCGATGATCCCGAAGGACAAGAGATATACGATGAGGTAACTAGGCTGACGGATGACCTTGACGACGTTAGAATCGTAGTCGATGCTAGGGATATAACCGTAAATGCCGTTCAAAGGGCCTCGGACGTGGTTTTGCAGAAGTCACTGAGGGAGGGATTTGCATTGACGGTTTCGGAGGCACTGTGGAAGGAAACTCCGGTGGTGGGCTCCGATAGGGGTGGAATACCCACGCAAATCGTCGACGGGGAAAATGGTTACTTGGTAGATCCCGAAGATTACGACGAGGTAGCTAAAAAGGTATTGGATATCCTTTCCGATGAAAATCTCCGCGAAGAGATGGGCAAAAAAGGTCGGGAGAGGGTAAGGAAGAAGTTTCTTATTACCCGCCACATAGAGGACTGGATAGATTTGTGGTTGGACTTTCTAGGTACCAGATAAAATTATCCATGTCACTTTTGTGATAGTGGTCGGACCAGTATGAAAAAAAGAATATCCGATTTGGTAGAAAGTCAAAAGCTAATAAGTTTGGATGAAAGGCCCAATGCGATTTTTGTCGGCGATACTCACGGAGATCTTGAGGCCAGCGAGATTGTCTGGAATAGATTCGGAGAAGAAGTCAGGAACGGCCAGACCTATCTCGTCTTCTTGGGTGATTATGTGGACAGAGGTTCTAAATCGAAGAAAAATATAGATTTTCTTCTTTCTAAGAAGGAAGAGTGTCCGGAGGGTTTAATTCTGTTGCTGGGAAATCACGATGCCTACTCGAAACGGGAGTTGAGGCCAGCAGATTTCTGGCAGAGCCTTAGCAGCGATGAGTACGAGTACTATAAGGACCTATCTTCCCTCCCTTGGATGGCGACCGCCGAGGGTTTAGTTGCGACTCACGGGTGTTTGCCGTTCATACCGGATCTAGAAGAGTTGAAAACGGCCTCTGAAGATGTTTTTGATATTAAAAACGAGTTTGATATTCCAGCTTGGGTCTCTACCGTTTGGGGAGATATAAACGAGAGAATATCTGGTGCCCAAATGGACCCACTTACGGGCCGACCCCAGTTCGGGGAAGAGGCCGTAATGGAATACATGCACGATCATGACTGGAATGTTTTGATACGAGCTCACCAGCCGGGAATGCAGGGATGGAGTTTTTCTAGAAACGTTTTGACTATCTTCACTTCCGAGGTCTACGTTAGAATGGATCGGGCTAGAGAAAGAAGCGTCGCCTCGTTGAACCTCGAGGGGGGAGTGGAGAGTCATAACGATGTCAGGGTTATGGGGCTGAACGAGCTTTAGATAACACCTTTTTCGTTACGCCCATTTTCAGCAAAGGTTTATTGTCATTTCTATCCTTATCAATACCATGATGCGGGTGTGCTGATGAAAGTCGGAAAGCTAAACGAGGATTACGGTTTACCGGAAGAAGTCATAGAGATTCTGAGGGAGGAGGGTATAGAGGAGCTGTATCCTCCTCAGGCCGAGGCCGTGAGGAAGGGGGCTTTGGATGGAAGGAACCTAGTTTTAGCGATTCCTACGGCGGCCGGCAAAACCTTGGTCGCAGAACTTTGCATGTTGAAGTCCATATTTAGAGAGGGTGGAAAGTGCCTCTACATAGTCCCGTTGAGGGCTTTGGCCAACGAAAAGTACGAGGAGTTCAAGAATAAGTACGAGTCTATAGGTATCGACGTGGGTATTGCCACTGGCGATTACGAGGCCTCCGGCTCCGACTTGGCTGACAAGGACATCCTGATCGCTACTTCGGAAAAGGTCGACTCCCTTCTCAGGCATAAGGCAAAGTGGCTGGCTGACCTCACAACGACCTCCGTTTTTGATGAAATACATCTGATCGATGATTCCGGCAGGGGTCCTACGCTCGAAGTGTTGGCTGCTAGGCTCAGGCAACTTAATCCCGATATGCAAGTTTTGGGTCTCAGTGCCACGATTAGCAATTCTGAAGGAATAGCCGATTGGTTGGATGCAGAACATCTGAAGAGCGATTGGCGCCCCGTCCCTTTGAAAGAGGGAGTGTACCTTAGAGACAGAATAATTTTTGAAGATCTCACCGAGAAGGAGATCAAATCCTCCGCCAATGATGACGTTTCCAAGATAGTGGTGGATACCATCAAAAATAACGATGGTCAAGCCCTGGTTTTCGTGAGTACCAGGAAATCGACACAGGTAGCGGCTAGAAAGACTTCCAAGGAGGTCGGGCAGCTGATATCTGACGAAGAAGAAGAAAGGTTGGAGGAAGTCGCTCAGGAGGTAGAGAGCGCTTTGGGGGAGCCGACTGAGACGTGTAAAAAGCTGGCTAGATACGTACGCCGAGGTACCGCTTTTCACCATGCAGGGCTTCATCATGAACAGCGCTCTGCGGTCGAGGACGCGTTCAGGGAAGACCTGATTAAGGTCGTCTCGGCCACTCCGACTCTGGCGGCTGGGGTAAATATGCCCTCCCAGAGGTCGATTATTCGTGATTATAAACGCTATTCTCCTCCCTACGGTATGAAACCTATTCCCGTGTTAGAGTACAAGCAGATGGCCGGGAGGGCAGGCAGACCGGGGTTCGACGATCAAGGGGAATCAGTGCTTATTTCGAGCAGTGAGTCCGAAAAGGAAGAATTGCTGGATAATTATGTGAGAGCCGAACCGGAGAGGATCGAATCCAAACTTTCTTCCGAGCCTGCAATTAGGACGCACGTTCTGGGTTCTATAGCGGCGGGGTACGTGAACAGTCTAGACTCGATGTTGGAATTTGTAGGGCAAACCTTTTTCGCCTACCAGTATTCGACCTCAAGGGTCTCCAATACTGTCGAGAAGGTCCTTGATTTTCTGGTGGAAGAGGGCATGGTTTCCGAGGAGGGTGAATGGCTCAGCGCGACGAAATTCGGTAAAAAGATTTCGAGTCTGTACATAGATCCGCTCTCGGGGGTTACGATAAGGAATGGAATCAAAAAAGCGAAATCCCGCGAGCCATCGGAACTTGGCCTTCTCCACGTAGTATGCTCTACTCCTGACATGAATAATCTCTATCTCAGGAAGGGTGACGATGCCGATCTGGATGTTCTGGTTTCTGACTATCTGGAAGCCGATAAACTGTTGATAGATCCTCCCGAGAAATGGAAACATCCGGAAAAGTACGAGTATTACTTGGCAGAGATCAAGACTGCAAGGATGATAAAGGATTGGATAAACGAGAAATCGGAGGATCAGATACATGAAAAATACAACGTAGGGGCCGGGGATATAAGAAGAAAAGTGAGTACTGCGGAATGGCTCCTCCATGCCGCTTACGAACTCTCAAGGCTTTTTAAGATAAATGAGGCCACGAGCATATTGCGAGATTTGAAACAGCGCGTCCGTTATGGAATTAAGGGAGAGCTTCTCGATTTGGCCAGTTTGACTGGTGTTGGTAGGGTTCGAGCTAGAAGCCTTTACACGGCTGGTTATCGGGACAAGAATGATCTTAGAAGCGCTACCGAAAAGGAATTGACGAGAGTAAATAGAATTGGCGATAGAACAGCTAAAAGAATCCTCAATCAATTGGAGTAGAGCCGTAGGGAATAGCTTTTTTGATAATTTAATGATCGCGAGATTGGAAGCCGGAGAAATTAGGCTAACCTAATATTTTTTAAAGGTTTTAGGTTTACCTAAGAACAATGAAGGAAGATTTATCCGAGTCGGAAGAGGAATACTTGGAAGCTTTATACAAACGTTCGAGAGATGGGGAGAGAATTAAGGTTAGCGAGGTAGCCGAGGATATCGACGTTCGAGAGCCAAGCGCCGTTCAAATGCTCAGAAAATTAGAGGATAAGGGTCTGCTCGATTACGAAAAGTATTCGGGCCTGACTTTAACCGAAGAAGGGAAAAGGGAAGGTATGAGGGTCACTAGAAGACATAGGTTGGCCGAGAGACTTCTTAGTGATGTTCTCAACAGGGATTTATCTCAAGTTCATGAGGAGGCTTGCAGGTTAGAGCACTCACTAGCGGACGAGACGGCGGACGAGATTTCGAGGTTCTTGGAAAATCCGAAAACCTGTCCTCACGGCCATCCTATCCCGGAAGAGGAAGCAGACTATGAGGAAGAGGATCTTCTCAGCCTGTCCGAGGGGAAGGAAGGGGAGGAATACGAAGTCGTCTCGATCCCTGAACGAGAGGAAGATATCAAAAGATTGCTTCCATTGGCGGTTCTCCCGGGCTCGAAAGGGAAGCTGGAGGATAAGTCGTCCGTGGGTGCCATGATGGTGAGGAAGGGTCAGGACAAGCTTGCTTTAAGCAGGGACATCGGTTCAAAAATTATGGTGAGACCTTATGGAAAAAGAAGAAGACGTAGACATCGTGATAGGTCTGGCGGGTAATCCCAACGTCGGCAAAAGCGCCCTTTTTCACCAGTTTACTGGAGTAGGCGTGAATGTTTCTAATTATCCGGGGACTACCGTTGAGGTTGCGGAAGGTATGACTAGGTTCGAGGACTATAAAGTCAAAGTAATCGACCTTCCCGGGGTGTACTCTCTCGGAG
>CAZEBR010000001.1:102694-130425 GCA_964510375.1 Hadarchaeota archaeon (SeqCode)
CTGTATCTTTCCTTTCAGCTTTCCGAGCTTAACATTCCCATGATAATTGCCTTGAACCAGTACGATGTGGCGGAGAAGAGCGGGATAAAAATCGATGTCGATGATCTTTCCGACGTCTTAGGTGTTCCCGTAGTTCCTACCGTTGCGAGTCAAGGGAAGAACGTCCCCGAAGCCCTTGCCGAGGCAATTGAGGTTAGCGAGGAGGGGAAGAAACCCGAGAAAAACGTTAGGATGGGTAAGGATTTAGAGGATATAATCGACGAGTTTTCGAAAGAGATTGACGAGAAAATTGAATCGATCCCTTACGGCTTCCCTAGCAGAACCTTGGCAATTATGCTGATTGAAGGTGACAAGGAACTCCTTGATTTGCTGGACGAGACCGAAGCCGGCAGAGAAATAATCAAGAAAGCGGACGAATTGACGGATAAAATCGAAGAGCTTCACGGAGAAGCGGCCGAGTTCAGAATCGCCAGAGAGCGACATGGAATGGCAAGCCTCGTTTCCGAAAGGACGACTGAACACGTTACGGTGGAACCGTCCCTGTCGGAGAGAATCGATCGATGGACGACTGATTTGAAAACCGGAATTCCTATCCTCGTTCTGGTGTTTATAGGATTGCTTTCTCTCCTTTTCTTTGTGGGGGGTTTTATTGAAGAGATCGCCGTTGGAGGATGGGAGAGATATATAGAACCCGGTTTGGAGTCTTTATTTTTCCAAGTCGCTCCTAATGGAGCCATAGAGAGAGTTCTGAATATAGGAGTCAATCAGGGTATAAAGGGTATACTCGCGGTCATGCTCCCTTATCTCCCGCCTTTCTTCCTGGCCCTCGCTTTTCTCGAGGATTCGGGATATTTGCCGAGGATGGCTTTCGTCATGGATTCGCTGATGCATAAAATCGGGCTTCACGGAAAAGCAGTTGCCCCCATGTTGGGTGGTTTCGGATGTAACGTTCCCGCCATAATGGCCACGAGGGACCTTCCGGACCGGCGTCAAAGGGTAATTTCTTCTTTTCTTATCACGATGGTCCCCTGTTCCGCTAGAACTGCCGTGATATTGGGAACCGTAGGAGCTTTTATCGGTATAATACCTGCACTGGGGATTTATGGAATAATTTTAGTCTTGATACTTTTGGTCGGACTTGTACTAAACAGGTTAATTCCGGGAGAAACCTCGGGCATGGTAATGGAGATGCCGTCCCTCAAAAAACCCATGATAAAGCCCGTCCTGTCAAAGACATGGAATCGCTTGAAGGAATTCGTCTATGTCGCAACCCCTTTACTTCTGCTTGGAAGCTTCTTGATAGGGATACTCGATGCCTCCGGCGTGATTGACAGCATAGTAGGTCCTCTTTCCCCGTTCACTCTAGGAGTACTTGGCTTGCCTCCGATCACTATAATTCCTTTGATCTATGGAGTGATTAGGAAGGAGGGGGCTTTGGTCCTTCTGTTTTCGGTCGCTGGAACTTCGAATCTCATGGGATTCATGAATGAGCTTCAAATTTTTGTATTTGCTCTTGTAGTGGCGATATATCTGCCCTGCATCGCTACTTTTGCGGTTTTGAAAAATGAACTCGGATGGAAAGAAGCCATTATTATATCGGTCTTTACCATCGTTCTTTCGATACTGATAGGTGCTCTGTTTTTCCATCTCAATCCGTTAGGTCTGTCTACAGTGTTAGGTTGAAAAAACGGGGTTTTGGTCGGAGTGAATTCCCGTTCACCTTCAATACTTTTAAAATCTCGAAAGGTCTAACTGTTTAACGGCAGATGAGGGATTATTTTGCCTAGGACCTTTGTGGCCGTCGAATCGAGCGAGGAAGTTCGGAACGAGCTTTCCGGAGTTCAGGACGAGCTCGAACGTACCGGGGCAGATTTGAAACTAGTAAGCAAGGAAAATATTCATCTTACGCTTAGATTCCTTGGTGATGTCTCCGAAAGCCGTTTGGAAATAGTGGAAGGGGCTATAAGGGAGTCTTGTAACGTGTCACCTTTCGTTGCCGTAGTGAAGGGTATGGGGGTCTTTCCCAAGCCGGGCTATATACGGGTTATTTGGGCTGGAGTGGGTCAAGGTACTAGTCAGCTGGAATCGTTGAGGAATGATCTCGATCAAAATCTATCAGAAATTGGAATTTCTCCCGATGATAAGGATTTCACGCCACACTATACCATAGCCCGAGTGAATTCAGGTAAGGCCAAGGACAAGTTAAATTCGATAGTTGATGAGAATTCGGATAGGGAATGGGGTTCCGTAGAAGTGGATAATATTAAGCTAATGAAGAGCGAATTAACGCCGGATGGTCCTATATATACGCCCCTTGAAGTTTTTGAACTGGATTAGCGGTACCAAGGTAGACTCTTAGTTAGGTAATCTCCCAAAAAGTCCATCGCATCCATTTCGTGGGCCCTGTTGACTGTATTTTCATTCTCTACGATTTCGTATCCTTTATCCTTCAATGATTTCTTGACGTGCTTTCCGAATCCTTCTCGTGACTTTAAGGCATCCTCGAGAACTTCTCTGGCTTCGGTGTTTTCCCTTTTTAGCTCGAATATTAGACGACCCTCTTCGTTTAGATAAGGTCCGGCCAATTTTTCATCGGAGTTCATGTGTTTTTGAACGAAGGGTTCAGACTCTACATCGATCGGAGGTCCAGTATGCTTTCTAGTTTTGGACACTTTCGATACTTCCAGTTCAAAAAGAAGGATTGCTTTTTCTTCGTCGGTCCAAACTGCACTCCTTAGGACCTCGAATTTATCTTTCTCCAATTTCCTGTTGAGAGTTTTTTCGGTCTTTCGCAGTTGAGGATATATTATATCCGGCACCAGATCGTAGGGGATTTCCGTTACGATCATCAGGAGTCTACTTTCTCTTTTCTTAATAATTTCCTTGAGGTCCTGCTTTGATTCGGGAGGTTTTTTGGGAAAGAAAAATTCTTTCTTAGGATTTCTCAGAAAGCTTTGTGATGCTCTGATAAATTTGGCGTAATTTTTCTTCGACACTGCTGCGGCCACGTTTCTTCCCGGGTCCACGGGGTCGACAAAGATCAGTGGCTTATCTGGAAACATTTTCATTAAGTCCTCTCTGCTTCTATCGTTACTTTTATTGATGATTTTCTTGGAATTCCATTCGCTGGCAGATTTGATAACGTCCAAGAAAGACCCGGTATGTATAACCAAAAGTTCGCATAAATATCCGGAGAATCCCTGGGTTTCCAACTCTGAACCATAGGCTCCGATTCCCTTCATAAATTTCTTGAGCAACAGGACCTGATCTGTCTTGTCCGAAGTTAGTCGATTTTTGATATACCTTTGGTGGTGTGGTGATCTGTCTACTGCACTTCTTATTTGGGTGGGGTCATCGAGGTCGTAGCATGGAACGATATCTACGTCAAATCCGTCCATTTCCGTATTTACGTACGGGTGTTCCGCGTATTGCTCCCTTCCCCTTCCGTCGCTGATCTTTTTTCCTAATTCAAGTCCCATCTCTTCGAGCCTCTCCCGGGGTGTATCTTCTGGAAATAAAAGAAATAAATCTATATCGTGGGCTCCCGAAAGCCAGGTACCTCTGCCGGTAGATCCCACTATTTTTGGCTGAACAGCAAGATTGAACTCCGATATAGCCTGTTTGGCCTTTTCGAGTAGCTGATCCTTAGTTTCTCTAAATCTTTCTCTTTCCTTTTCTCCGGGTCTTATTTGTCGGAGGACTTCTTTCAAAATGTCTTGCATTTTTACCATCTTGCGGTTTGTCTTCTCAACTAAAGGCTTATTTGAGTCGCTTTAAAAGTCCTTTTAAGAACTCGAATATTCTTTGTCCTTAGTATAGTATCCCGGACTTTCCCGTTTAACCCGATTCTTTTTTCTCTAACGGCATAAGAAGTAACTATTTTTTAGAAAGCTCAGCTTTCTTAATTTCTAAATGGCCTCTGTCTCCCTTCCATTTTTTTTCAGTTTCCGTCGGAGTTATCTTTCTCTTGAAGAATGGAGCGTCGAGAGTTAAGGTCTCGTATTCACCACCCTCCCCGGTAGGGTGTATTCCTAATTTTTCGTGTAGTGTCCTCAGCTGTTCTATTGTATCCGAATTTATTTTTCTCCCCAACCACCGTTTATCCAATCCTTGAGCCGATACGGACGTGATCATTATTTTGAATCCCTCCTCCAACATACCTTCCAATAGTCGGAAAGGCTCAATATGCCAGATAGGGGTGATGGATACAAGTCCTAGTTCGTCGCAGATTCTAGATATCCTTTGTTTCTGATAGGAGGATGCGACGGCACCGCTTACAACTCCATCTATGGAAAGTCCTTCAAGGATTTCTTTGAGGTCTTCCAGCTCCTTTTCCTTGATTCCGGTGGTCCGTTTTTTCTTGAGTGGAATATTGGATGCGGCTCCAAAAAGGTCGATTATTTTCGGATTTGGTTTGTGGAACATCCAAGAGTCTTCTGCCTCAGGTAGCATTGTGACTATGTTTGCGATTTTGTTGTCCTCCTTTGCTGCTTTCCATAGGGCGTAAGAACCGTCCTTGCCGCCGGAGCAGAGAGCTGCTAGTTTCAATTTGACCATTTCACTAGAGGGGCTAATTGTGAATAAATAATTCTAATTTTCTAATATTTGATTTCTGAAGTAATAGATGAGAGTATCGTAACGATGAAAAATAAAAGTATTACCGTTTGAGGAATTTTGGGGTGAAAATAATTAATTGGGGACTTTCTACGCTTTTGTCTCCCCCTGGTGATCCTCTAGAAGGGATTGAGCTTGCTAGTGATATTGGACTCGACTACGTCGAGTTGATATTAGAAAATCCTACCATTTCCTTCGATCCTGCCCGCGAAGATTTGGAGATGATTAGGGATAAAATAGAGTCCTGCGGATTGAAAGCGAGGGTACATGGTTATTTTCAGGATCTCAATCCTACAAGTCCATATGAGGAAATTAGAAAAGTTACCTTAAGGCAGGAAAAGAAAAGCATCGAAGCCTGCGAGATTATTGGTGGTGATGTCGTAACTATTCATCCAGGAAGATGCTGGAATTTAGAAGAAAATGAAATTAAGGATAATTGTGGGGAATGGTTCGAGAACTACCTTGACGATATCTCTTCTTATGCCTCGGACAAGGGTATAACTTTAGGATTGGAAACTGGCTCCCATAAGACCGACTACCCGGCTCCCGGTGATGGCCTTCTAGAGTTTGTTCGGGGAAGAAAAAACGTCGGGATTACTTTGGATGTCGGACATCTTTTCATTCTAGCTCGCGGATGTACCGAGAACGAAGAGGAACTAATTTCTGAATTTATTGATGATTGGGGAAATGAGATAGTACACGTTCACATTCACGATAATAATGGCTGGCTGGACGAGCATTTATCCCCGGGTAGGGGCGATTTGAGCTTTGAAGTCGTAATGAAGTCCTTAGTGGATAATTATGATGGACCGGTCATTTTGGAGCTTTGGAACCCGAAAGATCCCGCTAAGGCGGTGTCCGAGGGAATTGAATTCCTGAAGGAATTTGATCCGAAAATTTAAAGTCCGCCCCCGGGCTTTCTCTCGGTTCTCCTCTGCTTTTCCACTTCGTCTTTACTTTTAGAACCACTATTTTTCGCTATAAGGGAAAACCCGATCAGGACTACCGTCGGGGGGAGCATTGTTATAAACGCTATCACGAAATAGGCTCCTAACGAAATTCCCCCTGCGGACGTGGATTCAAACGTTTCCAATATCTGGAGGAATCTATGGTAGAGGCTAATTTCACCAAATAGACCGATTGTACCTATAGCGATGGTGATGTAGCCGATGATATTTGCAATGGTTTTATTATCCATCTTTGTTTCCCGATTATATATTTAGAAAAGCGTTCCATAAAAGAAAAAGCTTCGCTATTTTTGCCTCGTTTATCCCGAGCTCATCCATCTATTTTTGTACGGAATGGAGAAATAGTAATGTGCTAATCGTTTGATTGAAGCTTTCCCTCCGTTTTCCTCCGAAAATGAGATCAAAGCCCGATGATACTTAGTAAATGGTTTTCCAATCCGGCAAAGTAAAGCATGACTGGAAACATCAGGCAACCCATGCAGTGAGTCCTTTTTACGTTGAGTGACGGAGGGAGTAGTCCCAATGCAGTTGCCGTGACGAGTATTAAAATTCCCCAAAGTCCGGCCGTGTAGAAGCTGAATGCGACGATGCAGACTATCACGGTCAAACACATTTCCTTGTATGGAAGTCGATCGATGTTTTTAGCTATGAACTTTCCGATTTTTAGGTGCAATACGGATGCTATTCCTCCGGAAAATAGGGCGATCCCCACAATGGAGAGGAGTTCGGGAGAACCTATACTTATTATCTTGTTTACTGCCACTGCCGCTCCACTGCGAGGTTTTCCTATGGCGTAGAGAGTAACGAAAGAGAGCAAAGCCTTTCCCGTGTTTACCCCGCTCACACCCACCAAAAAATTTCTTGTTCCTTCGGAGTCGGTGATTGCTTGGGAAAGCACTGTTCCTTGAGCCGGCCCCACGCCGGGCATAATCCCGGTTATAAAACCGGCTGAGGCACCCGTGAAGATTGGCTTGACGTTGGCGCTTATATCCAAATCTCTTACTGAGAAGTTTTGATCCGGCGGACCTCTTCCCGATTTCAGGCTTACAATAAGAACACTCATTCCGAACATTCCGCTAAGTAATGGTACTAGAGCGCCACCTCCAGCGACTAAATTTGAGTTCAATGTGATGAGACCTAGAAAACCCGATAATAGAAAAATGCCGGCTGAAATTGCGGTTCCTTTGAGACTATCTTCCAAGGAGAACATTGTTATCGCTATCCCGAGTAGTAGCCAGTGCATGTGAGGTTCTAGGGCGGTGTAGATGATTTTCATTGCTGGGATTAATAGACCCGCTAGAAATGCACTGAGTATCAATGCACCCAGAGATCCCAGAGCCGTCAGCTGTATTACTTCGTATCCCCTTCCGTCCAGCACGAGTTGGTGAGCTGGCAGTACAGAGAGTGCGGTTTCCTCATTTGGAACCCCTAGAAATGTTGAGGGGATAAAATCCAGAAAGGTATGAGTGAGCATCATCGCTACTATCAGAGAACTTGCGTGAAGTGGGGACATAGAGGTACTCAATGCGATACTAACGAGTATGGGCGTAAGGTTATTGACGTGAATTCCAGGGATCAACCCGGTAAAAGTCCCGGCGAGAATTCCGATGACAGCGAAACCTAAAATCTCTATCATCTGGTCTCCTCGGGAACAACGAGGTTGTAGGGATCATCGATCACGATTTCAATATTTCCTTTGTACGATTTGACAGTCCCGCACGCCTTTACCGGTTTGCCGGTATCGAGCGCAGGAAAACTTTTTGATTCTGTGACACTCTTAGGAATGAAGACCTCCAATTCCCCGTTCTTGTCCCTGAGAGTAATTATGAGATTTCCTTGTCCTACGGATGTCTTCTTTTCAAGAATGCCTCGCACCCTTAGCGGCTCTCCGATTTCGCTTCGATCTACTTCTGAAACCGTGGTGGAAGGGGTATTTATTACTGATATTTTGTTAGCATCCGCTGGAACGAGTTCTAACTCCCCATTGTATACCTTTATTTTACCCTTTGCCTGGATTCTATCGAGCAGTTCTATCTTTTTATCCAAGTTTGATTTGACTCCGGAGAAGATTGGAATTGATATTACTCCGCCCGATTCGTCCTTAACTTTCGTAAATATGTGTCCGTTGGGGTGGCTTTCCAGGCCGATTACCTGCCCGGATATCTTGCTTTTTAAGCCGACGAAATCGTTATCTATTTTTGAAATGGGAGTGATTTCGGCTTTTAAGTGAACGGATCCCACGTAAAGGATTATTATGCCTATTATGCAGGAAATCAGGCTCAGCTTGATTAAGGAGTCGTTTTTCAGATTACCCATCCGCTTCTTCTCGCAAGATATTTTTTAAGTAAAAAATTTTTCTTGTTGAACGCCTTGTTCCACCAGTTAACTTACCAATAAACCGGATTCGCCTGACCTTAATTCCCGGTGAGGTTTTATAGGGCTTGGACAAAAAGAAAAGTTGGTTAAGATGGAAGAAGGTTTTCAAGGAACATCGGTCGGTCTCATATATAATGGAGGCGTTGCTTTGGCCTCCGACACTCGAAATACTGCTAGATACCAGATTAGGAGCAAGAATGTTCGGAAGGTATTCGAGATTCAGAATAATATAGGGGCATCAATTTCGGGATTGGCCGGCGATGCTCAGAAGCTAGTGGACGTTATGAAGTCCGAGTCTAATTTATATAGAATTCGAAAGGATAAGACGATTCAACCAAAGAGTCTGGCTAGGTTAACCTCCAACATATTTCACTCTCAGAGGATGTTTCCCTACATTGTCTCGTTGATACTGGGTGGCTACGGTCTCGAAGGTCCGAAACTTTATTTCCTCGATCCGGCTGGGGGACAGTTGGAGGAGGAAAGATTCGCCGCTGGTGGTACTGGTTCGTCCGTTGCATACGGTGTGCTTGAGCAAAACTATGAGGAAGGAATAGATAGTGATGCCGGATTGAAGTTAGCCGCTCAATCTATTCAGCAAGCCATAGAAAGGGATGCTGCTTCCGGGGATGGAGTAATAATCGCCAAAGTAGATGAGGACGGTTACCAGGAAATATCCGATGAGGAAGTCGGGGACTATCTCAAGTAAGTTGTATATTTAGATCTTTGAATTAAACCAAATTTTTCCTGAATCTGAATTCAACCGTATTGAGATATACGAATTTTCCGCGCCCAACAGGTCCTGATGACCCGGCTATTCGAAAGTCTTAAACCTACATACTTGTTATTTGGTTTTAAGTGAGAAAAAGATGTCTGATAGAGAGGAAATATCAGAAATGTTGGAATCGGTTCTGGAAGAAGGAAGGAATGTTTTAACCGAATACGAATCCAAGCGGGTTTTGTCCAACTGGGACATTAACGTGGCCGAAACTAGGCTCGTGACAGATAAGCTTGATGCTGTAGATGCCGCGAGGGAGTTAAAATACCCGGTCGTGATGAAGATTTGTTCTCCCGATATAAGGAGTAAGAAAGAGATAGGTTGCGTTCGTACCGGCCTTTCTTCCGAGATAGAGGTTCGTCAGGCTTATGACGATATAATTTCGGAGGCCAAGATGTATGATGAAAACGCCGATATACACGGCGTTATAGTTCAGGAGTACGTTCCAGACGCTAAAGAGGTCGTAATGGGTGTAATTCGGGATAGGTCCTTCGGCCCGACGGTAAAGTTCGGACTTGGTGGGATATGGCTGGAAATACTCGAGGATGTAAGTTACAAATTGGCACCGGTATCCGAGGAAGAAGCGGAGGATATGATTGAGGAGATCGATGGATATCCCGTTCTTTCGGGGGTAGAGGGCGATAATCCCGTGAATTTCGACTCACTAGTGGACATAATTAAAAAAATGAGCGAGATTCCGATAGAGTACGGACTCATATCTGAGGTCGATTTGGACCCGGTATTCTCCTCCGAGAAAGAAGCCATAGTTATAGATGCCGAAATGACTCTAAAGGAAATGGCCTGAAAACTTTTGCGTTTTTAATTTTGTCGATTAGAAAGTATTCGTAGAACTAAAAATCCATTTCTTTTACGGCTTCTCTAATATGTCTCCTTCGGACGGTTTTTAGGCCTTCGTTTTCGGCTTTTCTGACTGCTTCCTTGGCTATTTTCTCGCCGCGCGATTCGAGGACGGCTCTGAGCTCGACAGACGCATCTTTTGAGACTCGATCATTTCCCATCATTCGTATAAGTCGATCCATACTGGCTAGAGAAAGCTCAGACATATTTACCCCTCTTTTAGGATTTATTCCGACTTTTCGTATTTATTTGTTTTTATTTCTTACATCAATTCTTTGAGAATGTTTTAAACCTCGTCGTTTTGATTATCTGATAAGTTTTTTATCCCTTCACGGATCAATTTCTTGACAAGGTGATGGATGCTGGCGACCACTCTTGTAGAGAACGGCTTAATTCTGACCATGGATCAGGACCGGAGGGTTATTGAGGGCTCGGTTCTCATCGAGGGAAGTGAGATCAAGAAGGTCGGTGATTTTGATGCGGAAAGTGCCGAGAGGGTAATCGATGCCGAAGGTAAAATTGTTATGCCTGGTTTGGTCTGCACTCATACTCGTCCTTATCGCATTCTACTCCAAGCAGCTTCGTTGAACAATAACGGTTATTCCGATTATATGCAGGTACTACAGAACGTTGAGTGGCCCATGGATGAGGAACTGTCGGCGGATGACACCTATGCCGGTACTCTTGCGGCTTGTTTGAACTTTATCAAATCCGGTGTCACCTTTATTTCATGTGTTCACTCCAGTCAAGAGGACATCGGGAAGTCTCTCGACCAAGTACTTTCCGCTTTAGAGGATTCCGGACTTAGAGGGATTATTGGCTTTGAGGCTACCGAAAGGCACACCAGAGCTCAGGGAGCCAGAGGTATGAGGGAAAATATACGATTTTTGGAGAATCTTCAGAAGAGGGATGTTGCAGAACGCAAGATAGAGGGCATGGTTCCTCTGGGCTTGTCCATTAACGTTTCGGATGAATTGCTCAGGCACGGTAACAGAGTATCGAATAGGTTTGATGTTCCGATGGTTATCCCGTCGGGCAAGGGGAAAGTGGATCATTATCATAACTTGGAGAAGTTTGGAAAGCGTACTATCGAAAGATTCAGAGATTTGAACATCCTTTCTTCAGATACTGTCCTAACTCATTGTCTCGATTTAAGCGAAGATGAGATGTCCATTATCGATAGAGTCGGGGCCAAGGTTTCACACGATCCGATTGGTGATTCTCTCAATTCCCTTGGAGTGGCTCCCGTTCCGGCGATGAGAAAGCTCGGTATAAGCGTGGGGATAGGAAATGACGGATACTGTTTCGACGGATTCAGAAATCTCCGTTACATGCACCTTCTCCATAAGCTCAATTCGGGTAATCGGCTGACGACTTCCTCCATGGAAGCGTTAGAAATGGCTACACGGGAGGGAGCCAAGCTGTATGGAAATGAGGATAAAATCGGTTCTGTTGAACCTGGAAAGAAAGCGGATCTGGTTGTTGTTGACTCCTCGAATTTACCCACGCCGGTGACGAGGAAGAATGCTCCCAAACATATTATATGTGCTGCGGGCCGAAGTGACGTGGAAACGGTTATGGTTGGCGGTGAAATCCTCATGAAAAACGGAAGAATAAAAACGTTGGATGAGAAAAGGGTCATAGAAAAATCTAAACAATCGGCGGAGAAAATATGGAAGAGTTTGAAGGGATTAAGAAGGTGAATCAAGATGGCTAGACTATCGACCGAATTTGCAGGGCTGGAATTGAGAAATCCTCTAATGCCCGCCGTCGGGCCTATAGGCAGGGACGGAAGTGCCCTTCTAGAGGCAGCAAATAAGGGTGCAGGCGCCCTTGTTTCTAAAACCGTGAGCACCGAACCTGCTCAGGACCCTAGGCCAAACATGGCTAAAATTGGGGATAGTCTCGTAAATGCAATGCTCTGGTCGGAGATTCCTCTTGAGCAGTGGATTGAGAAAGAATATCCTAAAGCTTTGGAGGCCGAACTTCCCCTTATCGCTAGCGTTGGATTTACTCCCGAACAGGTCGGAGAGGTAGCTCCTAAGGTGGCCGATGTGGGAGTAGATGCCATCGAGCTTTCTACCCGACATTTCTTGGATGATTCCTCCTCAATAGTAGAAGCCCTTGAGGTTGCAAAAGAGGATGTAGATATTCCCGTATTTGTCAAGCTTGGAATTGAAAGGGATAACCTAGCGGGACTTTCTCAAGAGCTGGAAGAGGCTGGGGCTGATGGAATCGTTGCTATCAATCCTGTCGGACCGACCTTAAACGTGGAGGTAAACACGGAAAAACCCATAATGGGTAGCGAGAAGGGCAGAGGATGGCTTTCAGGTTCGGCTATTAAACCTCTGGCTTTGAGAGCTGTTGCTGACATCGCGAGTGCCGTCGACATCCCTGTGGTAGGCACCGGGGGTATCAGCGACGAGCGAGATGTTGCGGAATTTATCATGGTCGGAGCTTCCGCAGTTCAAATTAGCAGTGTCGCGGTCATTAGGGGAACTAAAGTGTTCGGGCTCATAGCCGATAATCTTAGTAAGTTTATGAATGCGAGAGGATACGATACCATAGAGGAAATGAGAGGAGTTTCTCTGAAACATTTGCCCGACGAGCCGATCAGGACTACGGCGGAACAACCCCAAATTTTGACTTCCAAGTGTGAAGGAAGTAGCTTATGTAAGAAATACTGTCCTTACGACGCGGTAAAGATTGTTGGCGGGACCGCACGGATTAACTCTGCTCGATGTACCGGATGTGGCCTCTGTGTATCCGTTTGTCCAAATAATGCAATCCGCTTTTAATACAAGGAGTATTAAACCTTAAGAAACTAATTTCTTCTGGTGACTTAAAAGTTGCCTTGGATTTGGATAAGCATACTGTTGGTTGCCGTCGTGGTAGGTCTGATAATTTGGATTTATTACTCGGGCGGAGGCACCCTGAAGGCTAGGGAACTAAAGGAGGAAGTCGAGAAGTTAGAAGAAGAAAACCGACTGCTGAAGGAGACAAATGACACTCTCCGTTCCGGGCTAGATTCCAATACCGAAAGTAGCATGCGCCTTATTGGCAGGGTAAATATGCTCGTGAAAAACTTGGTCAGGGTGAAGGAGGCGTTAAAGGGGTCAAATAGAGCTCGCGAGTTTATAGAAGCGGAGTATGAAAACGAGATAGGTCCGCAGCTGATTCGGGAAATATTCTCAGAGGAAGAGAATATCCATATATTAATGAAGAGGAAACTCGCCAATGAAATTTTTGTGGGCGATATAGGCAGGGATATACTGAATGCCATTAACGAGGGGAAGGGTACAAAGGAAGCCTTCGTCGAAGCTGGAGTTCCGATAAAGGTGGGCAACGAACGACTGAAAGTCCTTAAAGAGGCAGGTTATCTCGATAATAAGCTTAACCTTACCGAGTGGGGAGGCGAGGCCTTGGAGAAAACCGATTTTGATTTATAGATCCTCTTTCTCTCTCTTTTGAGGAAAAACTCCTATCATCCGCCACCATATTTCAATTGCAGTTCCGGAAGATAGGATACCTAGGTTCCTCCGGCCCGATCCCCTAAGTGCCTCAGATACCGGCTTTGTAGAAATAATTCGTAAGTCAGCTAGATTTTTATTATTTTACAAGGGATTTTATTTGAATTTAATCTATCCTATCACCGAAATACAGCTTAAACATTTCATTTTTCTGACTTTAGGTTCGAGGAGATTCTCTTTCTGTGTCTGGAGTGGCAAAAGTATTTAGTCATGATCTAGAAGTTTAATTGGGGGTCTGAATGGGAAGAGATAACTTCCTATGCGTCAAGTGTGGGGGATATCGATACACTCCCTCTCCATTATGTCGTAGCTGTCGAGAGGAAGAAGCAGAAAACTTGAAATTTCCGGATAGCTGTCCTTGGTCGAAAGGTGATAGTCTTGAAATGGGATTTCCGTGTGGCTCCAGATACGTAGACCTCGGGGAGAACGGAGAAATTCTTCAATACGTTCCGGGGAGTATACTGAAGGAGCTCAACGAAGAAGAAAGCATCGACATGGGCTTTGAAAGTGGCGACTTGGTAAGAGAAAAACTCCGTGAAATCGTGGCTTCGGAAACCGAAACGCGCGATTACGACCAGTTGACCGCTAAATGTTTGGACTGTCCGGAAGCTGACTGGGATGAGTTCGCGGGAAGAATGAGTCAGGAAATATCTTGAAGTAGCTTGGCGCAGTTTCGTCGAGAGCGAATTAGGTTAGAAGTGGCGTAAGAGCCGTTCCTAGGAAAAATAGGATTATCAACACGATTGCGACCCTTTTAACGTCTAATTTTTTTATCTTGTTCCACTCCAACGATACCACCAGTAGGGCGATTCCTATCATCATCACAATGTACCAATAGTTTGAAAATTCCATCCTATCTCCTTACTTGTGTGTTGTTCAAACACTTATTAAAGCATAAACGTGGATTTTCCTCTTTCTTTGTCGTGATGTCATGAATATGACTTTTGATTTTTATCAATTTCACTCTATTTAATAATTGAATTAGCTCTCTCGGCTCTTAAATTAAGATTTATAATAAAGTGAAAATATTATAAGTGCGAGAACTTAGGATTATAACACCTTTGAGTGGAGGTAATTTCGCTTGGGAAAAACATTGGTAATCAGTGAAAAGCCGAGTGCGGCGGCGAAAATAGCTGGCGCTATCTCCAATGGGGATTCGGTGGAAAAGGAGCTCAATGGCGTTCCTTACTACGAATTTTCTCGTGATGGGGAGGAAATCGTCGTAGTTCCCGCTTTGGGTCACTTATTCACACTCAAGAATACGAAACCCATGAAGGATTATCCTATGTACGAAGTCGAATGGGTTCCAAAGTACGAGGCTAACAACACTTCGGGCGATTCGGAACCTTTCGTGAAGGCGATCGAAGAGATTGCGGAAGATGCTGACGAATATATTAATGCGACTGACTTTGATCAAGAAGGTGCTGTCATTGGTTATACCATTCTAAAATATCTCTGTGAGGATGGGGCCCCGGAAAAAGCAAAGAGAATGAAGTTCTCTACTCTGACTGCGGAGGAACTGGAGGATGCGTATAGTAATCTGCTTCCTAGTTTGGATCAAGGATTGGTGGATTCCGGGATAGCGAGGCATATGTTGGACTGGTACTGGGGAATGAATCTCTCAAAGGCGCTTACTTCATCTGTAGAGGCTGCACACGATCGTTTTGTAAAGCTTTCAGCTGGCAGAGTCCAGACGCCAACTCTTAAGATATTGTTGGGGCGGGAGAAGGAGATTGAGGAGTTTGAACCCGATCCATATTGGGTCATAGAACTCCTTTTCGAGTTTGACGATCAGGAGGTCAAGGCGAAGTTCGACGAGGAGAAGATTTGGGAAGAGGATAGAGCGTTTGAAATCAAGGACAAGTGCGAGGGGGAATCCGCAGAAGTCGTTAACATAAAGACTAGGAAGTATACAAATAAACCCCCGACGCCGTTCAACCTTAGTTCGCTCCAATCCGAAGCTTACAATCAGTTTGGGTATTCTCCGGCGAGGACCCAGCAGCTTGCCCAGAGCCTCTACAACGATGCGTTGATAAGTTATCCCCGAACCGGTTCCAAGAAATTGCCCGAATCGATAGGATACGAGGAGATTATCGAGAAGATAAGCGAAATTCACGGTTACAAGGGCAGAGCTAAGAAGATTTTGAAAAAAGATGAGTTGGAGCCGAACGAGGGAAAGGCTGATGATCCTGCGCATCCTGCGATTTATCCTACCGGCGTGAAGCCCGAGGATTTGGAGGGACCCAGACGCAAGGTCTACGACCTGATCGTGAAGAGATTTCTTGCAACGTTCGCCGACGAGGCGACAAAGCAGAGCGTCAGGGTCGATATGGAGATTAAAGAGGAGCCTTTCTTTTTGAGAGGACGAAAGGTTTTGGAGGAGGGCTGGCTTGAATTTTATGCTCCCTACGGGACTACTGATGAGGTTATCCTTCCCGACTTTGAGGAGGGACAGAAACTTGACCCCGAAGAGTTTCTATTCCAGGAAAAGGAGACTAAACCTCCCGCAAGATACAACCGTTCTTCCACGGTCAAGGAGATGGAAGATCGGAACCTCGGGACCAAGGCTACTCGTGCGGGAATTGTAGAAAACCTTGCCGATAGGAATTACATTGACGGACAACGCATTAAGGTTACTAAGATAGGCCGCCAGATCATTGAGTCCCTGAACGAATACTGTCCGGATATCGTCAGCGTGGGTCTAACCAGGCACTTTGAGGAGGAAATGGAGGATATAAGGGAAAACGGGAGGGGAATGGAGGAGGTTTTGGATGAAGCCAAGGAAAAGCTGGAAACGATTTTGGAGAATATCAAAGAAAATGAGGAGAGCATCGGTGAACCTCTCGGTGAGGCTTACAGAGAAACTAGGAGGAATCAGAAGATTATGGGGGATTGTGGAGTTTGTGAGGATGGTGAACTGAAGATTATAGTTTCAAAAAGGACTGGGAAGAGATTTGCAGGCTGTACCAATTATCCCGATTGTAATAATTCATTCCCTCTACCTCAAAACGGCAAGATAGTGCCGCTCGGAGAAAGCTGTGATGAGTGTGGAGTGCCGAAGATTAAGGTGATCAGGAAGGGTAAGAGACCCTATACCATGTGTATCAATCACGAATGTTCCTCGAAGGAGGACTGGGATATAGATCCTGATACTATCGGAGAGTCGGGGGAATCCGAAGACGAGGAGGAGTCCGACGAAGAGGCGGAAGAGGAGGAAGGGGAAAAGGAGTCCGAATGAATCTCCTGAACGATGATTTTTGGACTCTTAGAAGCGTTTTGATTGGTTAACTTTTCTAAGGAGACTATCATTGGTTATATAGGAGACGTTTAATTGGGGTCGTTTACCATGATGGTCAAATTTTTCATTGGATGTAACCCGCTAAGGGAATATTTTTCTAAAGCTATGAACCAGCTATTCATTGCTCTTTTTGAGAATTTGCAAGGCAGGTTGTGGTGATGTCACGAAAGATAGCTTTCATTTCCGGAAAGGGTGGAGTGGGAAAGAGCACTATAGTCGCAAACGTTGCAATCGCAGCTTCTCGGCTGGGTAAGGATGTCGTTTTGGTGGATGCGGATATATCCATGGCCGATTTAGCCCTTTCTCTGGGTCTGGAGATGGATAGATCTACGTTACATGACGTGTTGGCGAGTGATGCCGAGCTTTCCGATGCTATCTATTCCGGTCCGGAGGGGGTAAAAGTAGTTACCGCCGGGGTTTCCCTTCACGAGTTGCGGAAGGCCGAGCCGGGAAACCTAGTAAACATCGTCGACGAGCTTTCGGAAATTTTCGACCTCGTTCTGATAGACTCTCCTTCGGGCTTGGGAAAGGCCGCTCTGACCAGTCTCCGAGCGAGCGAGGAGTACGTTCTGGTCACCGCTCCTATACTTACTTCGATAGCTGATTCTTTGAGGACAAACGAAATAGCAGATCGGCTTGGAAAGACCCCTCTCGGGATAGTCGTTTCTAGAACGACCGGTGAGGAGGAGGATGTACCCGTCGAGGAGATCGAGTCCACTCTTGAGTTACCGATTTTGTCGGAGATACCGGAGGACCCTGAGGTACAGATGTCGGCATCGGTGGGAAATCCAGTGATAATTCGGAAACCGGATTCCCCCAGTTCGAGGTCTTTTAGGGAGTTGGCTTGGGAGATAATTGTCGATAAGGGGGAGGTCGATTATAATGATATTCTGGAAAATACCGTTGAGGAAATCAAGGATATCACGAAAGAACGGGATATAAATCCCGAGATACTTCTGGAATTAGAAAAGGAAAACGAAAACAGGAGCACCTTAAAGGATTGGTTGCAGTCGAGGATCGATTCTAACGATTAGATTCTCCTTAGTATTTGTTCTATGGCTTCCTGAACTCCAACCCCGTACGGCCTTTGCATCGTCTCGTCGCTGATTTCTTTTGCTCTTTCACTTGCGTTCGACGGTACAAAACTTAGTCCGGCCTTTTTTAACATTTCTATATCGTTTTCGGCGTCTCCGATAGCGGCTATTTCCGAAAAGGAGCAATCGATTATAGAGGCGACTCTGTCTAAGGCACGACCTTTGTTGACGTCCGGCTTTTTTATGTGAATTGAAAATCCCGAGTCTACTACCTTGAGATCCAGATCCTCAGCCTGAATTGCCTCTGAGGCTTCTTCCGCGTTTATAGTTCTTTCTAAAGTTCTATATGTCCGCTGAAGTTGGTAATCCGAGGTATATTCGATGTTTTCGAATTTCTTTTCCAAAACTCTGATTCCCTCGTCCACACGCTCGATATCTCCGAGCAAGTATTCCTCGTCGTTCTTCTGGTCGTAAACGATCCCCCCGTCTTCCGCCGTCAGGGGTCCGGTGGTGCCTAGCAGGACGGAGGCGGTTCTGGCGAAGCACAGGACGTTTCCCGTGGTTAGGCAAATTGGAATGCCCTTCTCCTCTGCTTTTCTTATTGGATTTACGGCTTGAACTTCAAGCTGTCTTTTTTCGTTCGTGATGGTCCCGTCTATGTCCAGAGCAATAGCCTTGATCAAAGTAATTCCCTCAACTTTTGATTCCTCTGGTGGTAATCTTGAAGACTGCTTCTCCTTCCGGCAGTTCCGGACTGTCAACTATTCTTGCGATCCGCCTAGATCCTCTGGATTTTCTCAGATAAATTCTCGTCGTTGCGGAATGCCCCAGTACATGTCCTCCGATCGGCTGGGTTGAATCTCCCAAGAAAGCGTCGGGGTTTGCTTGAACCTGATTGGTGACTAGGACAGCCACGTTGTTTTGATCGGCTATTCTGTGTAAAGTCAGGAGATGTTGCCCCAGTTTTTGTTGTCTCTCTGCCAAGGCCTCCCGACCCACGTATTCGGCCCTGAATAGCGAGGTTACCGTGTCCACGATGAGCAGTTTTACGTTTCTTTCCTCGACTATTTCTTGGGCCTTCTCGGCAGTTATGAGTTGTTGGTCGGTGTTTACGATTTTTGCCACGAGAATGTTCTGTAAAGCTTCCTCGGGGTCCAAGTTGGCCCCCCGTGCCATGTTTTTGATTCTTCTTGGCCTGAAGGTGTTTTCGGTATCTATGTAGATTGCATTTCCGTCGAGTCCACCTTCCTCTTTCGGAAGTTGGACGTTTACGCTGAGTTGGTGAGCGATTTGAGTTTTTCCACTACCGAATTCTCCAAACATTTCCGTAACGGACTGAGTTTCGATTCCTCCCCCGAACAGATTATCAAGTTCTTCACAACCCGTGGATATCCATCCCACGTCCCCCCTCTTGTTCAAGATCGTTTCCGCCGTCACGAACCTGTCCTTTCCGCTTTCGGCTTTGGCTTCTTCTATAATTTTCTTGGCCTTGGATTCTCCTATTTCCGCGACTTTTTGAAGATCTTTTGCTTTCGCAATAGCGATTGATTCGATGGTTTCAAAATCTGCGTCCCTAAGCTTTCTCGCAAGCGCTTCTTCCACTTCGGATAGAGCAGTAATATCTTTTCTTTCTTGCAATTTATCTCCCATTCTCTCTTCTTTCTTTTTATAATGATAATTTTTTAAGCTTCGATTCTCTCGAGCATTCGATTCAGTTCATTTTTTGCTTTTGGGAAGTTAACTTCATTTGTCCTGAGTTCGAGTTGCTCGTAGTATTCGTCTCTGCGAACGTTGCCCGATACGTCTATGTCCTGTCCTTCTAAATCTAATTCCTCGTATAAATCCGATAAGTCTTCATCTCTCAGTTCTTGGTACACTTCATTCGCAGTTTTTCCAATTAATTCCTCTGCCTGTTTCCCGAAAGCTACGACCCGAATGTTTCCAGTTCCGTCGTCCACTATCATGTTGACTACGGCTCTAGGCTCCGGCGCTACCGTTTCTCCGCATTTGTCGCACAAAACTTGAGAATCCTCGCTTTTGATGTTTTTGTTGCACTTTGGACAGACTCTGAAGACGGGATTTCTTTGAAAAACCTGAACGACCGTTCCGTAAATTTTCGCCTGAGTGTTCTCTTCTACATCCTCTATATCCGATCTGCTCTTCGGCGATGTTTTTTCCTTGATTTCTTCCGGCGCCGGTATGTCCGTAACCGTTTCGGGACCTACCTCCACCTCGGCATCTTCTCCCAAGTGGATTTCAATATCACCATAACTGCCAGAAACGGTATACGAGTTCGTAATCCTGATTATATCTCCGACATCCAATTCATCGATAATTTTAGTTTTAGAGTCCCAGAGCGTAACTTTTCTTTTGCCCGTTTCGTCACCCACGGTTAAAGTAGCTGCTTTTCCCTCGCTTCCGTCCTGTCGTTCGAACTCCCTCACATCCGAGATTTCTATTACTCTCCCTACAGTTTCTATCGAATTCATACCCTCTTCTAACTCCGATAGCTTCACGGTTTTTGGTTCGGTCTTTTCTATTTCGATATCCTCGGGATTAATTTTGACTCTGGCCTGCCCGCCAACCTGTATTTCGGGCCTGTCACGGAGTCCGATTTTACTTCTGGCATTTTCTATGAGTATTAGATCTCCCCTGGAAAGCTTCTCACCGACGTCGACCTTCTCGTCCCAGAAGGAAGCCCTGATAGTTCCGGTTTCGTCCCCCAAAACGGCTCCCATCACTCTCCCCTCGGACCCGTCGTCCCGGGTGAAATTCTTGACCGAGTACGTTCGTTGAACCCGAGCTGCTATTTCGAAGGCCGACATATCGGGCTCGACTTCTTCGACCTTCAGAAGCTTTTTTTCGAATTCTGGAAGGTTTTCCACTTCGCTTGGGGACAGATTCTTCGTGATTTTGCCTCTCCAGTTTAAATGAAGCTCCGTATCACCCTGTTGGCCTTCTCGAACCGATGCGTTTTCGATTTTCACTGCGTCGCCCTGTTCTATCTCCTCGGTTTTTTCCGCCTTATCTCCCCACAAGGCCACTCGAGTTTTTCCGGTTTCGTCTATTAGCCTCAGGTTCGAGACCTTGCCGCTCGATCCGTCCGACCGTTCAAACTCTCTGGGTTCGCTCGCCGCAGTTACCCTCCCAACAATGTCGGCATATTGCAAGTCAGGTTCGAGATCCGATATCTTAACAAAAGTTTCGGACATTGAGGGAAGGTCGTCGACCCTCTCGTCGGTCGGTTCGATTTCGATATCCGATCTTCGTCCAATGTTTAGTTCCGGAGACCCGTCTCTCCCCTTTTTTACGTAAGCTCCCTTTACGTGCAAGATCGTCCCCCTCTGAATCTCCTCTTCGGTGACGAGTTTTGTCATCTCGCCCCAGAGGACAGTCCTGACCTCTCCCGTCTTGTCCTTCAGAATTACGTTCGAGACCTTTCCCTCGGACCCGTCCTTCTTTTCGAATTCTCGGGGTTCAAACGTCCTTTCTACCACTCCGACGACGTCGATATTGGACATTCCATCGCTTAGATCTTCGATAAGGAGCTTTCTGACTTCCGGCTCCTCCCTCTCCGGCGTTATTCCGTAGCTTCTGGCCACTATCGTGGCAGCGCCTTCGGGAGTTATGAATCCGCTCAACTCGTCTTGTTTTTCCTCTATTTTTTCTTCTATTTCTTCCCTTTCAGCGTCCGTCTCATCTAATATCTGCTGAATTATTTTCTCTGCATCTTCGTCCAATTCCATCACAAGTTTCAAGTTTGTTCGATAAACTAAAAGAGGTTATTCATCTTTCTGACCCGTCCGCCTAACTCCGAATTTGATTTAGTATCTCTTTAGCGCGATCGGTGTTTATTTTCTCTTCATCTATCATCCGGTTGGCGACCTTCTCCACTTCTTCGTTTTCTGCTCCGACGAGAAATGCGATATTGCGGGCGTGCAGACGCATGTGGCCTTCCTGTATTCCTTCAGTCGCTAAAGCTCTGAGGGCGGCCAAGTTTTGAGCTAGCCCTACCGCGGCCATTACTTCTGCCAGTTCCTGTGAGGAGTTTACGTCCAGTATTTTTAGGCCGGTTTTTGAGATAGGGTTTATTTCACTGGCTCCTCCGACCGTACCTACGGCAATCGGGACCTCTATCTCTCCGACTAGGTTACCTTCTTCGTTTTTTCTCCAAGAGGTAAGCGGACTATATCCGTTCAGAGCGGCATAGGAATGAGCGCCGGCTTCTAGGGCACGCGTGTCGTTCCCGGTCGCTAGAGCGACGGCATCCATCCCGTTCATTATTCCCTTGTTGTGGGTTGCACATCTGTAAGGGTCGTTGGCGGCGAATTGATATGCCTTGAGTATCCCGTCGACGGCCTCTTCTCCACCCAATTCCTCCTTGTCGAACACCGCTTTTGCCCTGGCGATTCTTCGTTCCGCCAGGTTTGAGATTATTCGCAGTATAACTCTCCCGCCAGTCAGTTCTTCTATGGTGGGAGCTATCGCTTCTGCCATCGTGTTGACGGCGTTCGCACCCATGGCGTCCCTAGTGTCGATTATTAGGTGGACGATCAGCATTTCGCCATCTTCCGTGGAAATCTCTCTAGTTTGAATCTCCTTGGCACCGCCACCCAGTTCCACCAGTGTTTGGTCTTGGCGATTCGCTAGCTCTATGATCTTATCTTCATTTGATTTGATGGCTTTCTTGGCCTCTTTTAGGTCATCCAAGTCCGTTACCTGTATTTGACCGATCATCAGGGGCGGGGTGCTTTCCGTCTCAAATCCCCCCTTTTTCCTAGCTATTTTCGCCGCGTAGGAAGCTGCCGCAACGACGGAAGATTCTGCAATTTACATTGGGAGTAGATTGTCCTTCCCGTTTATCCTAAAATTTAGAGCTATTCCTAAGGGTAGCTCGAGTGTCCCGATGACGTTTTCTATCATCTGATCCGCTTGCTCTATATCCAAGGAACCTGTTTTCCTCAAATAGTCGACTTCATCTTCGGAAAGTTCCGCGAGTTCCTTAATTTTTTCCATGCGTTTTTCCGGAGATAGTTTGTAAAATCCGGGTATCCTAGAAGTTTCTGTCATCCCTACACCTCTGTAGAAGTGAGGTTCATCCTCTTAAATAAAAATTGTTAAAAGCCGAACTGGTGCCGTACCATTTGTTGATTTGAGTTTCAGTCCAGGGCGATGAGTAGTCTCGATACCCTGGAGTTTTCTTTTATCGCTATTCCGTTGCCCTCCACGAATAGGGGTACTTTCCCGAGCTTTTCCAAAATTAGGGTCGGATGCGTGCTTGAGTTTCTGGTCAATCTCGGTAGCGGTTGTAGAATTGCCGATTTTTCTTGGTTTAATTCCTCGTTGTATTCTATGAGATAGGTATCTTGCTCCAATTCCCACCATCCGTAGTCGTCTTTGGGATCTCTGAGTTCAGGTTTTATCTCTTTTATTTCGGCGTCCGTTCTTTCATCCCCACCGAAGTCGAGTTCGCCCCGACCCTCGATTTCGTAGACTTTGTTCACCGTCAGATCTAACCCAGCTTCTTGGGCTTGGGTGTCCAGATAAATGATGTTATCTAAAAATTCTGCCGTTTCTTCTCCATTCAAGAATCTCATTCAGTTCTCCCAATTGGATAAGGGATTTTTTGTTAATAAAAAGTCCCGAATAGATTTTCTAAAACCCAGAAGTTCCTTGTAAGAAAATAAAAAATAAAAAGGGTCAAGGCTTTTTCAAGCCAGTTTAACCCAATAATATACGTTCGTATGCGTCAGACTCTACCTCGTCCATGATGGGTATGTCCGTAACCCGGGAAGCTCTCTCTGTCAAAGCGGCAAGGTCGTCTCTGTCGACGAGATCCAAGCTCCACTTTCTTGTTCCGGCCAGCAACTGTTTCAGCCCGACTCCTATTCTATCCTTGAGGTAAGTGTACACTCCAATCGCTCCTGGCGGAATGTTTTCAAAGTCGCTACCGTACTCCTCTTTAAGATGGTCGGTGGTTACGAAGAAGTTTTCGACGTTTTTGCCGTATTTCTTTTCGAAGTCGGATGGCAGATTGTCTTTCTCGGCGAGTTCTTGGAAGTAATTGGCCTTGAATGCTGCTGTAATCGGCGCTCTAGCCATGGTAATGGATTTTATGTAGGGCTCGTCACCGAAGTTACTCATTGCGATCGATTTCAGCATCTGTGTCTCTTGAATGAATCCGCCGGCCATACTGATGTCGGGTACGTATTCACCTTTGTCGTCGAGTATCTGAGCACATTTCAGAATTTGGGCTTCCAGATACACCGTCGGTGTGCTCATTTCATTCATCATCGGTACTGGGCTCATTCCCGTTCCCCCGCCGGCACCATCGAAAGTTATGTAGTCGACTTCCGCTTCGGAAGCGACCTTCATGGTCCAAGCGACGTCCGAGGGTCGATACGCTCCAGTTTTTAGGGTTACCTTTTCGGCACCTTTATCTCTGAGCTGTTCGACATCTTCCACGAAGTCCTTTTCTTTGGGCATTCCGACTCTGCTGTGCCTTTCAAAGGACTGAATAATTCCGTCCTTGTAGGCTTCTTGGACTTCGGGGTCTTCGGGGTCGGGCAGAACTATGTATCCTCGTTTCTTCAGAGTGAGGGCTCTGTCCAAGTCCGGTATTCTGACTTCTCCTCCGATCGCTTTCGCTCCTTGTCCCCACTTTCTCTCGATTATGTTTACTCCTAGATCTGATATAACGTAGCTTTCCACGTCGAGTCTCTCGTCTTCAACGTTCGTCTGGACGGAAACGTCTCCGTGTTCTCCGTCCCAGAACTCCCTGAATTTATTAATTCTGTATTCCATGTCTTCCGAGTATTCAATGGATCCGTCCGAGAATTTCGCCTCTGGGTCCATTCTACAGACGTTTTCTCCGACTACGAGTATCGCGCCCGATAGTGCCGCACCGATCGATAAGGCGTCCCAGTTGTTCTTTGCGACGGCCGTCGATCCGTAGGCTCCCGAAGCTATCGGAACTTTGAGGGGAACGCCACCCATTTCCGAAGAAACGTCTACGTTTGAGAACAGCGCTTTGTCGGGATCCTCTTCTATTCCCTCCGCACCTCTTAGTTTTGACAATATATTGAAATCCGACCAATCCAAGCCGTAATTCTTGAGAGATGCGGCGGTACTAGTTCCGAATTCTTCCGGTATTGGATAGAGAGTTTCTCTACCCCGGAAGGCCGATTTTCCAATTTCGCAAAGTACTGGACATTCCTCGACGCAAATTGGACACATACCACTCGTTGGACTGACATCTTGTACTCTAGTTCTGGTGTTAGTCGTTGACATCCCATTCAGATAGGACGAGTCTTCTGGTACTCTTGGCATATTTAACCTCTGCTCTTCTGTTATTCACGCTACTAAAAAAGATTGTTCGAGTGTTGTCAGCGACTAGGATTGAAATGAGAAGGTTTTTGGAAAGTTCCCTCAGAAGTTTTCTAAGTACTTGTCTATTTCCCAGTTGCTGACTTGTGCTTTGTACTCGTCCCACTCGCTTCTCTTGGCCTGTATGAATTTATCAGTTATATGCGGACCGAGGGATTCACGCACTACCTCGTCGTTTTCCAAGTATTGTATTGCTTCTTTTAGGTTTCCTGGGAGCGTTTCTATACCGTATTCTTTCCTCTTTTCTTCCGTGAACTCGTAGATGTCTTCCTGCACGGGATCGCTAGGGGAGATTTCCTTTTCAATACCGTCGAGCCCCGCCCCGAACATTGTCGCCAAAGCAAGGTAGGGGTTTGCCGTCGGATCTGGAGATCTTAACTCTATGCGTGTACTTTTGCCGACCGCGCCCGGAACTCGGATTAGAGCGGATCTGTTTATTTTACTCCAGGCGATGTATACTGGGGCTTCGTATCCCGGAATTAGTCTCTTGTATGAATTGACGGTCGGGTTACAGACTGCGGTGATCGCCGGGGCATGCTCTAGAATTCCACCCATGAAGTGTAGGGCAGTTTCGCTAAGGTTATGCTCGGTATCGGGATCATAAAATGCGTTTTCTCCATCTCTGAAAAGCGACATGTTGGTGTGCATCCCGCTTCCGTTAATTCCGGTAATAGGTTTGGGCATGAAAGTCGCGTGAAGGTCGTTCAGCTCCGCTATGGTTCTGACTACCGTTCGAAAGGTTGCTATGTTGTCGGCCGTGCTCAATGCGTCCTCGTACTTGAAGTCGATTTCGTGCTGGCCGTTTGCAACTTCGTGGTGGCTGGCCTCTATCTCAAAACCCATGTCCTCTAAAGCGAAAGTTATGTCCCTTCTGAGATCGCTCGCTAGGTCTTTTGGGGCGAAGTCAAAGTAACCGCCGTAGTCGTGGGGATTGGTAGTGGGCTTTCCGTCTTCCTTTTCGAACACGAAAAATTCCGGTTCGGGTCCCGCCATCAGGTTGAAACCCATGTCGTCGGCCTTGTTTATCACTCTCTTCAGGGCGTACCGAGGGTCTCCGATGAATGGTTTTCCGTCGGAGTCTATAACGTCGCAAATGAGACGAGCCGTCGATATTTCCCCTCCGTCTTGGACCTTCCACGGAAGCACCGAGAAAGTTTCCGGGTCGGGTTCCAATCTCATGTCGCTTTCCTGTATTCTCACGAAACCTTCTATAGAAGAGCCGTCGAACCAGATACCTTCTTCCAGGGCCTTTTCTGCCTGTTCGGCTGGTATCGCGACATTCTTCACTATGCCAAGGATATCCGTGAACTGTAGGCGAATGAACTTCACGTTCCTTTCTTCAATCGCCTTAAGTACTCTCTCTTTACTCTCCATTTTTGGCCTCTAAATAATTCTCAAATTTTTTCATTTATATTTCTCTTTTTCATTAATTTTTTAAGGATATATTTAAGTTTTTCTTAATATCGATACCCGTTTCTCGAAGTGGAGATTTTTAATTCGGGAAACTTCGAATTAATTTGGGTCTGTTTATTACTATTCATTCCCACTCTATCGTTGCCGGCGGTTTGTGAGTTATGTCGTAAACTACACGAGTTACTTCGGATATCTCATTTGGGATTCGGTTTGAGATGTTCTCCAGAACTTCGTACGGAAGTTCCGCAAAGTTTGCCGTCATTGCCTCCCTGCTTTCGACGGCTCTCAGGGCTACTACGTGGCCGTAATCTCTGGCGTCTCCCTTTACTCCGGTGCTTTTCGTCGAGAGCAGTACTGCAAAGTATTGCCACAAGTCCTTGTCAAGGCCAGCTTTTTCGATTTCATCCCTCATTATTTTGTCCGATCGTTTCAGAATTCTGATTTTGTCCCTAGTGATTTCTCCCGTTATCCTGACAGCTAGGCCGGGTCCGGGGAACGGTTGCCTTTCGACGATTTCCTCTGGCAACCCCTTCGATCTAGCTATCTCTCGGACCTCGTCTTTGTACAAATCTCGCAGAGGTTCGATGATGTCCTTAAAGTCGATCCGTGAGGGCAGACCTCCCACGTTGTGGTGGCTTTTAATGGTATCCGCATGGGTTTCCGATCCGGATTCTATCCAGTCAGGGTATATCGTTCCCTGAATTAGGTACTCCGCCCCTTCCTTCCTGGCAACTTCCTCGAAAACTCTTATGAATTCGTTCCCGACGACTTCTCGCTTCTCTTCGGGGTCCACGACGCCCTCTAATTTATCAAGAAACCGGTCTCTTTCGTTCAGAGCGACCAGATTCAAATCGTAGTTCTGGAGCGTTTTTTTCACCTGTTCCGGTTCGCCTTGTCTCAACAGCCCTTGATCCACGAAAACGGCGGTAAGTTTTTCTCCTAGAGCTTTCGAAGCCAAGACCGCTGCGGTTGTCGAATCAATTCCGCCGCTGACTCCAATTATCGCTTTGCTATCGCCGACTTTTTCTTTAATGTCCTCTATCGCCTTCTCAGCGAACTTTTTCATTTCCCAATTTGGGTCACAGTCGCATATTTCGAACAGGAAATTTCGGAATATTTCGTCCCCATACTCCGAATGTGTCACTTCCGGGTGCCATTGAATGCCGAAAATTTTCTCTTTTCTATTTTCGAACGCCGCTATTGGGCAGTTTTCAGTTTTCGCCGTCGTTTTGAAGCCTGACGGAAGTTCACGGATCACGTCGCTGTGGCTCGTCCATCCTTTGATTTTTCCTTCGATACCCTTCAGTATCCCTTCCGAATTCAATATCTCCGGACGGATTATTCCATATTCTCCCTTTTCTGCAGTATCCACCTCACCGCCAACCATATGTGCGAGTAATTGATGACCGTAGCAAATCCCTAAGACTGGAAGATTCATGTCCAGAATTTCGGAATCGAATTTGGGGGAATCATCTTCAT
>CAZEBR010000001.1:130435-145029 GCA_964510375.1 Hadarchaeota archaeon (SeqCode)
CCTCCCGACAGGATGATACCTTTCAGGTCGTATTCCTTCCCCAATTTTCGGATGTATTCTGGGTCCGTGTCACAGGGGATAACCTTGGAGTAAACTTTTTGTTCCCTAATTCTTCTACCGATTAAATGCGCGTATTGACCTCCAAAGTCGAGGACTACTACCAGATCGGTTCTTTCCCGTTTATCCAAATCGTCTTTCATTCTGTTTCCTTCTCAGTTTTCATTCTAAGGAGGGACCTTTTATCTCTTCTCTGCATTCCGTAACCTCTACGGAAAGGAGCCATTTTTAACGGACAAGACTAAATTTCGAGTGAAAGGATTGACGAGGTTTTAGGATACAATGAAAGTTTCGATAGTTGATTATGGGATGGGTAATATCAAGAGCGTCTCAAACGCTTTGGACTTTTTGGACGCAGAGCCTCTGATCGCCTCCGAGCCCGAGGATATCGAAGGGGACCATATAATAATTCCCGGAGTCGGAGCGTTCGGTGATGCAATGGAGAGTTTCGAACCGTTTCTCCCGCGGATTAATAGATCGATAGATTCGGGTGTTCCAATTCTCGGCATATGTCTGGGCATGCAGCTTTTTTTTGAGACTTCCGAGGAGTCGCCGGACACTAAGGGAATATCCGCTCTGAAGGGGCGGGTTACGAGACCACTCACTGATTTGAGATTGCCCCAAATTGGATGGAACTCTATTGAAGTGAGAAAGGATGACTGTCGTCTTTTCGACGGTATCGATGACGGTTACGTGTATTACGCTCATTCTTATCACGTCGAGACTCGTGAAGATGTGGTTGCCGCTACATCGGATTACGGTATTGAGATCACTGCCAGTGTATGGAGGGACAATCTGTACGGCACACAGTTTCACCCCGAAAAGAGCGGAAAATTGGGACTAAAAATTTTGAAAAACTTCCTGGAGCTGTAAAAATTGCTGTGTAAAAGAATAATACCGTGTCTGGACTGCGATTTGGGAGTTCCGGAGGGCAGAGTTGTAAAGGGCGTGGAGTTCGAAGAGCTCAAACCCGCAGGCTCACCCCCCGATTTGGCCGAAAGATATTATCGGGAGGGAGCGGACGAGATAGTTTTTCTGGATATCACCGCCAGTATAGAGAGAAGAGAAACGATGAGTGACGTTATAAGAAGAACTTCTAAAAACGTGTTTATTCCTCTAACCGCCGGTGGGGGTGTTAACGAGGTGGAGGATGCTAGAAAGCTCTTCAATTCTGGAGCCGATAAGGTAACCGTCAATACTGGAGCGGTCAAATCTCCGGCTTTGGTAGATAAGCTTTCCGAACGTTTCGGGAGTCAGGCCTGTGTTGTCGCGATCGATGCAAAGCGTAGATCTCTGGAGTCAAACGAGAGTGAAAAGGACAGGCTAGTGGTCGAGACGGATTCAGGCCCAGTTTGGTACGAGTGTTCCATTTACGGTGGGAGCAAGTTTACCGGCAGGGATGCGATCAAGTGGGTCAAGGAAGTAGAGGAACGGGGTGCGGGAGAGATACTTCTCACCAGTATGGATAGTGACGGGACGACGGATGGTTTCGATATTCCACTCATCAAGAAGGTAAGCAAGGAAGTCGATATTCCCGTGATAGCTTCCGGCGGTTGCGGTAATCCCGAGCACATCTACGACGTTTTTAGAGAAACTCAAGCCTCCGCCGCTCTCGCGGCCAGTATTTTTCATTATGAGTCCTATAGTATCAGGGAAGTCAAGGAGTATCTTGAGGAGAAGGGAGTACCCGTTCGAATGCTGCAGGATTGGGAATAGTTTCGTTCTTTTGTTGTTTTCTGTTTTTCTGAGGGGAAATAGTTAAAAACGCTGGAAAATTCTTAAACCTATAAGATAAGGTTGTTGGTGCGGTGATAATATACTTGGAATATCCCGGGATTTTCTAGGTGGCGTGCATCCACCCTATACGAAGATAACTGCCGAAAAAGAAATTGAAGAAGCACCCCTTCCCGACGAGGTAGCGATTCCTATGAGGCAACACGTGGGAGCTCCTTGTGATCCGTTAGTAGAAGAGGGGGACGAGGTAAAGGTTGGACAAAAAATCGGGGATTCTGAATCTTTATCTGCTCCCGTTCACGCAACCGTTTCTGGGACCGTGGTCAATATCGAGTCCCGAATGACTCCTGATGGAAATGAATCAAAATGTGTCATAATTGAATCTGACGGGGAGGACGAATGGGTAGAAATGGAGGGTTTGGACCCAGAAGAGGCTTCTCGGGAAGAAATAGTGGAGAAGGTGAAAGAATGTGGCGTGGCCGGTCATGGCGGAGCAGCGTTCCCTACTCATGTCAAGCTTAGCCCTCCCGAGGACAAGGATATTGACACCGTTCTTATCAACGGTGCCGAGTGCGAACCCTACATCACTGCGGACCATCGGCTGATGCTTGAGAACGGAGAGGAGATCCTTGAGGGTGCACGAATTATCAATAAGTTGGTAGATGCGGATCAGATAATTGTAGGCATCGAGGATAACAAGCCCGACGCCGTAGAGAAAATGAGAGAGCTGAGCGGCGATGATATCGACGTAATTTCTTTGGATACAAAGTATCCCCAAGGTGATGAGTACCATCTCATTAAGGCAGTTCTTGACCGGGAGATTCCCGAGGGAGGCCTGCCGTTTGACGTTGGAGTCGCCATTCAGAATGTCGGAACTGCTAAAGCGATTCGCGATGCGGTTTACGATGGAAAGCCGTTGGTGGAGCGTGTCGTGACGGTCACGGGAAGCGTTCAGGAACCCAAGAACCTCATCGCCAGATTGGGAACGTCCTTTTTCAGCTTGATAGATGAGTGCGGGGGTCCTGAAGGCGAGATGCGCAAGTTGATCAGTGGAGGTCCCATGATGGGGATGTCTCTTTCCGAAGACGTGCCGGTGGTCAAGGGATCCAACTGTGTACTAGTTTTCAATGAACAGATGGTCGAGCGGGAGGAGGAGAGAGAATGCATAAGGTGTAGCAATTGTGTCGAGGCCTGTCCCATGAATCTAAAACCTTTCAAATTCTGGGAGCTTGTCAGGAAGGAAGAATACGACATGTGTTCGGAGTACGATATAATGAGTTGTGATAACTGCGGGTGCTGTGCTTACGTTTGTCCGGCCAAAATCCCCTTGGTGGATTACATACAAGAAGGAAAGGACGCTATTAGAGCAAAGGAGGATTGAGAATATAGCGGAAGACAATTTGGAAGTCTCGATTTGGCCGCACATCAAGGATGATGTAACGGTCGAGAAGATAATGTATTCCGTTATTATTGCTCTCATTCCTGCGTCGGCCGTGGGTATCTATGTTTTCGGTTGGTACGTTCTCGCTCTCATGATCGCTTCGGTTGCGTCCGCCCTAGTTACCGAGTATGTTGCTCTTAGGTTGATGGACAAGGAGTTCAGGATGGACGGTAGTGCCGTGGTGACCGGACTGCTTCTTTCCCTGATTATACCACCTTCTTCACCCATCTGGATGCCCGTTATAGGGTCGGCGATCGGGATTGCGATCGGCAAATGCGCCTTTGGAGGGCTCGGTCATAACGTGTTCAATCCTGCGATCGTTGGAAGGTTGTTCCTTACGGCTTCTTGGCCGAAATTGATGACCACTTGGCATTCGCCGGTCACTTCGCTGTTCACTTGGAAGGCTACCGAGACGACCTCGGCAACTCCGCTCGCCAGTGGATTTACGAGATTGGCCGAACCCGTATTTCACATTACTCAGAATATAACGATCGATCAAATTCATCTGGATCTATTTTTGGGGAATGTGTCTGGTTGTGTCGGAGAAACTTCAGTTCTTGCGATATTGATCGGGGGGATTTTCCTTATAGCGATGAAATACATCGACTGGACGGTCCCAGTGACTTATATTGGAGTTGTGGGAATACTGATGGCTATTCTAGGTAAAGATCCACTGTTCCAGATCATGGCCGGTGGGCTTTTCTTCGGAGCCTTCTTCATGGCGACGGATTACGCAACCACGCCGATGACGAGAAGAGGTAGAATGGTATTTGCGGCCGGTGCGGGTTTGTTGGTGGTGGTTATTCGAACGATTGGAGGTTATCCGGAGGGAGTAGCATTCTCAATATTAATAATGAACGGCTTCGTACCTTTAATTGATAGGATAACTAGGCCGAGAACCTATGGGACCACCAGCGGTTGGTTTAACTGGGGTGAAGAGGAATGAGGAAGTTTAGTGAATTTGGATTTGCTCTCAACATTCAATCCGTTGCCGTATTGGTGATAGTCTGTATAGCATCTGCCGCTTCTTTGGGTGCATTGAATAGCATGGTGCGACCGAAGATAAATCAGAGTGAACAGCAACAAAAGGAGGAGGCTCTCGCTAGTGTATTTCCCAATGGAGAGTTTGAGGAGCTTGAGAACGAGGTGTACAGAGTTACGGAGGGAGGTCAGTTAGTAGGTTATGCTAGTGTGGGAAGCGGAAGGGGATATGGGGGTTTTAGTGGAGGCCTTATTTACCTTGCCGTGGGAATTAGGACCGATGGAACGGTAAAAGGGGTGGAAGTTATCAGGCAAAGCGAAACTCCAGGGTTGGGGTCGAGAATAACGGAAGATTGGTTCTTGAACAATTACGAGAATCTTAAGTTGGAAGAAATAAGATTGCAACAAAATGGTGGAGAAGTCGTAGCCATCACTGGCGCAACTATCAGTTCGGAAGGTGCCGTGGATATTGTTAGAGAAGAGGTAAAACAGTTAAGAGGTTATCTAACGGAGGCTGAAGGATGAATTGGGATGAGTTTACCAAGGGTCTAATCCGAAAGAATACAGTATTTGCCCTAGCTTTGGGACTCTGTCCTGTCCTCGCCATTACAACCCGGGTTGAGAACGCTCTTGGCATGAGTCTTGCAGTGCTTTTTGTAATCACTTTTTCGAACCTCATAGTTTCCATTATAAGGGATTACATCCCGAAGCGGGTTAGGATTCCATCTTTCATCGTTATAATTGCGACTCTGGTAACAATCGTCGATCTGACCATTCATGGCTATTCGATAAGTCTCTATAGGAACCTTGGGATCTTCCTCCCTCTTATCGTCGTTAACTGCATGATTTTGGGTAGGGCCGAATCTTTTGCTTCCCAAAATTCGATTGGAGAGTCACTGCTCGATGCTCTAGGCATGGGATCGGGCTTTGCGGTGGCGATAATCTTAGTTTCGGCAGTTAGAGAATTTTTCGGGACTGGACAAATAGTCGTTTTCGGTCATCAGATAGTGCCTACGATTTTGGGTAGTCCGGCCATAGCTATGATACTTCCTCCGGGAGCATTTTTAACGATAGGTTTGCTCTTAGGTATATTGAGGAGAACAGGGGTGATGAAAGATGGTGAACCTGATTAGTATAGTCATAGGAGCTATTTTCATTAACAACATAGTGCTTACGAAGTTCTTGGGACTTTGTCCGTTCTTTGGAGTATCGACGAAGATTCGAAATGCCGTTAGCATGGGTGGCGCAGTTACTTTTGTAATGACGGCCTCGTCGATAATAACTTGGTTCTTGTATCAGAAGGTGTTGGTGCCATACGGAATTGAGTATCTCAGGATTGTCGCCTTTATTTTGGTGATAGCTTCCTTTGTCCAGCTCTCGGAGATAGTTATAGAAAGTACCGCGCCGGCACTTCAGGAAGCTCTGGGCGTGTACTTACCGCTGATTACCACCAACTGCGCGATTATGGGTATAGTTCTGATAAACACTATTCAGCAAGGTTATACCCTCGTGGGATCTACCGTTAGCGGTTTAGCGACCGGGGTCGGTTTTACCCTCGCTCTGCTTTTGATGGCAGGTATTCGTGAGCGTTTGAAATTTTCGGATACTCCGAAGTCCCTTCGTGGCCTTCCGATCGCCTTTATAGCGGCGGCTTTGTTAGCTCTCGCTTTCCAAGGGTTTAGTGGGATGGCATTATGATAATGGAAATCATCATACTCGGTATCCTCGGGCTTATCTCGTCGGTTGGCCTAGAGGTAGTTTCGATGAAGTTTAAGGGTGAGGGGGACGAGAAAACAGAGGCCATTCAAGAGGTTCTACCAGGCCTCAACTGCGGAGCTTGTGGTTACGCCGGATGCGAACAGTATTCCAAGGAGTTAGTCAAAGACCCATCGGTTGTAGGCTCTTGCGTTCAGATTTCCGACGAGGAAAGGGAAGAGATCAAAGAGATTTTGGAAGGCTTAGAGGAAGAAGAGTAGAAGATTAAGTCCGTTTAGCCGAGCTGGTAATCCCAGAGTTCAGACGTTATTATCTTTTCCTCGGAGTCAACAATTAGTCCGGGGAGTTCCATTTCATTCAAAGTTTCCAGTCCGTCCTCAGGCCCTTCCACGAATATACCGGTGCTCAATGCGTCGGCTTCCATACAGTTGTCGGCTATAACGGTGACACTTATGCAACCTTTTGCCGGCCGACCGGTTTTTGGATTTATAATGTGGTGAATCCTCATCGATCCCAGCCAATGATATCTTCGATAATCTCCGGAGGTCACTATGGCCTCGTTTTCGATTTCGATTTTTCCAAGAAGTTCGCCTTCTTTTCTCGGGTCCTGAATTCCGACTTTCCAAGATTTCGGTCCGAATGCCTTTATGTCGCCGCCGAGATTCACCAAAGCGGAGTTAATTCCGTTATTTGATAGGACCTCGCATGCTCTGTCGACGGCGTATCCCTTTGCGATTCCTCCTAGCGTTACTTTCATTCCGTTTTCTCTGAATCTAGCTCTGTTTTTATCTTCATCTATCATCAGATTGTTCCAGTTAACAAGTTCTAATTCTTCTTTCAGCTCGCCCGGATCGGGCATTTTTCCCTCTTTCTTTGTTTTATCCATCCATAGATCGACTAGGGGTTTGGCAGTAGGGTCAAAGCAACCGTCCGTGAGTTTTGCGAATTTTTGTGCAGATTTTAATATGTTAATTACTTCGGTGGATAATTTCACCCAGCTGGTGCCGCTGTGATTAAGTTTGTATATTTGGCTACCTTCCATTTCGGTGGACATGAGTTCTTCTATCCGCTCTATTTCGTCAAAAGCTCTGTCTATCGCCATTTTGCCTTCTTTCTCATTTTCGGTCATAACCCGAATGGTGGCGATAGTATCCATTACTTCGGGGTGCTTTTTGCTCACACTTTCCCTACGTACTTCTGTGTCGGGGGTTATGGCGCTCAATGAACTAACTAATAAGGCGGTGACCACGAGCATTCCGATCAGGCTGAGGGTAACCTTTCCGAATTTGTCCCTCTTTTCGATTTTGGGAAAGGTCGTAAGTCCGATAAGGAGGGCTATCTGGATGGCCAGTTGGCTACCCCCGAGACCAATCAGCCCGAGCGACTCGCTGTAGGTTAGTATTATGCCAATTATTCCCATACTCAAAGCGAAGAGTCGGGATCCCAGAACGATTTCGGATTTTTCTTTTGAGTAGAGTTCGGATGTTTTTATTCTTGCCACTGTAGCCGGGATTATCGCAAATCCCATGATTCTGATCAAGTTGATTCCTTCCTGAAAGCTTGGAAAAACGTGGGATGCTATGAACGGTGCGATAATAAGTATTAGGAGAGCTAAACCCAAGGAGAGGAGGATCCCGATAGTTTCTATTTTTTTGGTCTTCTGATTTGCGGACTTTTCCGGCAACAAATAAAAGAACAGTGCATTCGGCAGGACTCCAAGCAGGACAAAGATTCGGTATCCGAACTGGTAAACACCAAGGACGGCCATGCTGCTGAAAAGTAGGCCGATAAGAATCTTGTCGAAGAAGTTCATGCTCGCTCTACTTATGTCGCCGCCCCAGGCTTGTAACGTGAACTCGATTTTTTTCCATACTTCCCGTAGGTCCAAGTCAGAGTCTAGATTCCTTAGAACCCAGATTCCGAAGAGGAAGTACGAGACCGCCAGTCCCGCCAGAATCCCGGCGACGAGTCCCCACCAATAATAGAAGATGAGGGGCAGAACTAGGGTAGACGACCGTACACCTATCCATTTCCACATATAGCGGCTGTATTGCCGCTTTGCCAGTTCCGAATAGAAGGCCAGTGAGAATAGAGATAGGCCGACCACGAGCAGTCCCACCATTCCGGCCAGCAGGGGTTCTATCCACGAGTTCAGGGCCAAGGATATTCCCGATCCGCCGATTATGCTGAACATTAGGACTAGGAATATGGCGCTGCTGATCAGTTTATCGTTGCCTTCCTTCGGATAATAGGTGGTTATGGTCTTTCCCAGTCCCAAAACACAGATTGTCGAGGTTAAGGTGGCGATGGAAACTAGCCAACTAAGGTGGCCGTAGGCGACTGGATGTAATATTACTGCTAGGATTAGCCAAAAGGCCGTTCCGAGGATGGTTGCGGCTGTTTGTGCCGTCGCTACATTGGCAAACCCGTGTTCGTTCTCGGAAGATTTCTCGACCTCTTCCATCTCGGTGCCCCTGTAGACCCTAATCTCATATCATGAAAAATAGGCTGTGATTGATAAATGGGGTAGTTCCGATAAGGAATCTATTCTACCCTGTCGACATTGGAATAGATTTTGGAGATATCGAATATTTTCCCTTTCATAATGTATTCGGCAGGTCCTTTCATCCATATTTGGTCTTCGTCGTCCACTTTTACTTCCAGTTTTCCTCCCAAGAGCTTTATTCGGGTCTCCGTGTCTATCAACCCTTCCTTTCTTGCCGCAAAAGCGGTGGCACAGGCACCAGTTCCGCACGCTAGGGTAAGTCCGGCACCCCTCTCCCACACGTAAGTCTCTATTTCTCCTGGCGAGGTCACACGGGCGAATTCAACGTTTGTCTGCTCCGGCTGAAATTCTTCCGCTTGCTCCAGTTCAGGGCCCTTCTTCGTGGCCATTTCCTTTGATGCTTCGTCCGTGAAGATAACAAAGTGAGGGTTTCCCACGGATACGAAGTGACCTTCGAGGCCGAGGGCCGCCTTGTTTTCTTCTAGCAACCGCCCCTTTCCCATGTTAACTTCCAGATTCACTTCTCCGTTTTCCTCGACGAGCACCAGTTTCTTGACTCCTGCCTCGGTTTCGATAGTGGTCCTTTTTCCCACTTTTCCCTCGTCGTAGAGGTATCTCCCCATGCATCTTATCCCGTTTCCGCACATTTCCGCCTCTCCGCCGTCCCTGTTGAATATCTTCATGCGGTAGTCGGCCTTTTGGCTGGGTAGCAGGACCAGCATCTGGTCCGATCCGATTCCAAAATTTGGATTACACAAGGCTTTCGCTATCTTGCTGTAGTCGAGACCGGTTTTTTTCTCCAGATTTTCCTCTAAATCTTTCACGATAATTTGACTGTTTCCAAGTCCGTGCATTTTCAGAATTTCCATTGAGATCACTCGATTATTGCTTTCTTCTTCAACCTCTCGGAGGCATCTTTAGTTTTCTCTAGCGAGGGGACCAGAGCGAACCTCAAGAAATTCTCGCCCGAATCGGGTGATTTTGCCAGAGCGCCCCCCGGGGTGGCGTTGATGCCGGTTTCCTTCAGTAGCTTTTTGACGATTTTCAAGGAGGATCGGGTTTCACCCAGTTTGGACCAAAGATAGAACGTGCCTTCCGAGTATATCTTGGAGAAGCCCGTTTCCTTCAGCGCAGGAATCAGGATATCTCTCTTTTTCGAATATAGGTCCCTCATCTTTTCCACGTGTTCCTCGTCGGACAGGGCCCCTACCGCCGCTTGCTGAAGTATCTGGGCTTGGCCCGAGTGCAGATTGGTCTGTACTTCTTTAAAGGGTTCCAGATATTTCTCCCTTCCGGTCACGAAACCGATTCTGTAGTTGGTCATATTGCTTCTTTTCGAGAGCGAATGAAACACGAGACCGGTTTCCAGCCCACCGTCTATGTTGAAGAGTGAGAGGGGTTTATCGGCCTCGTCGTAGTACATCTCTGAGTAGGCTTCGTCGGATATAAGCAAGATATCGTTTTCCTGACAGAAATCCACGGCTTTCTTAAGTAGATCCCTGTCCGCAATTTTGGAGGTAGGGTTGTTGGGATAGTTTATCCACATAACCTTGGCCTTCTCGGCGTCTTCCGGTTCTATGTTTTCCAGCGATGGGAAGAAATCGTTTTTTTCTTTGAGAGGCATAAAAATCGGTTCCGCATTCCGCTGTTTCGTGCCGGTGGTATAGGGAGGATAGCCTGGGTCCGGAATTAGCACCGCATCGTCCTCATCCACGAAGGCCATCGGGAGCGTGAAAACGGCCTGTTTTGATCCCAAGGTGGCGGTGATCTCGCTCTCGGGGTCCATTTTCACTCCAAATCTTTTATCGAACCATTGGGAAACGGCTACTCTGAACTCTTTTTCCCCCTCGTAGCTGGGATATCCTCTGTCCGGATTCGTCACGGCTTCTTTTATTCCTTCCGAGACTGCGACCGACGGAGTGGGTTCGGTTGGATCGCCGACGCCAAAGTCGATGATTTCGTCGGGATATTTCTTTTCGGCCTCTTTTCTGGCCTTGTCTACTTCTGCAAAGGCGTACGGATCTAAAGATTTCAGGTAGTCGCTCGGTTCTATTTTCACATTTTTCACCCGTTGGACCACTAACATTTGGGATTTCTCTAATTAAACTTCCTTCCTACCCTTGGGCAATTTAACTCCGGTAGGAACTGTTACTGACTTTTTTCAAGAAATATTCGTGAGTCCTCGTGTCTCGAGTGAGTTCGGGATGAAACGCAAACGATACGATATTGTCCTGCTCGACTGCGATCGTCTTTCCTTTGTATTTTGCGAGCGATTTCGCATCGTTTTTCACTCTCTCCACGGCGGGAGCCCTTATGAATACGCACGGGAATTCCTTTTCGCCTAGGACGGGTATTTCGATTTCCGTTTCGAAGGATTCTTTCTGTCTGCCAAACGCGTTTCGAGTGACTTCCATGTCCACGAGTTCCAGAAGCGGTTGCTCCGTTTTTCCGATTTCCTCGCTCCCCTCCTTTGCTAAAAGGATCATTCCGGCGCATGTACCCATTATCGGCAGACCTTCATCTCCCATCTCCCTGATTTTATTGAAAATTCCGGAGTTCATCATAAGCTTTCCAATAGTGGTGCTTTCCCCACCAGGGATAATTATCCCGTCAACTTCCGAAAGCTGTGACCTATCTTTGAGTCTGAAAGTTCTCCCTTCGAGCTCTTTGCTTTCCATAGCTCTCTTGATCGTTTTCAGATGTTCCTCGATGGCTCCCTGGAATCCGACGACTCCAATCTTCACTTATGATCACCTCTAGAGACTCCTCGATAGGTTAAGTTGGGTTCCACTTATACTTTCTTCCAAGAATTTCGAGAAGCTTCGCAAAGTCGGAGCAGGAATATATCTTAAGCAATGTAGAGGTGGCTAGTGAGGCTAGATCATATTCATTGCCTGCCAACAACTCCTCTGTCTCTAGCCCGTCGCAGGCCACCTCATTTAAATAATTGTCAGATATTCTTATTAACTGTATTTAAATCACTTCATCGAAGGTCTAACAGGTCAGCTCGATATTTTAGTTCTTTCGAGTTGCCCGGTGTTTTTCTTGCTCTGCTTTCATTTGATCTGTTCGAAAATTTCTTCGTGTTCTTGGGGCTTGGTTAGGAACTCGAGATTTTCGGGATTCTCGATCAACTCGTACATGTCTCTCCCGCTTTCGATTCCGAGTTCCGGTATTTCCGAGGGTCCTACCCTTCTCAATTCGGGTACTTTCTCGTAGTTTTCGTTCTTTACAAATTCCCCGTCGGAGAGTTCGAAGTAACCTCCGCCTTCCAGCTCGAGGATGTCCTCGTATATCGAGTCAAAGCTCCTATCGACCCAGTTGGACATCTTCAGGGTCCTTTGGGGGTTAGGATTGATGGTTATGTGCCCGTAATTAGGGGGTATAATGGCCTTTTCACCTTCCTCGACTTCCATGAGAAAAATGTCCTCCAAAATCCCTTCCGATGCTCTTTTCTGGAGGAGATAGTGGGCTTCCCCTTCCATGACCTCGTATATCTCGGGATAGCTCGTCCCCGGGACGACCTCCGGGTGATAGTGACCCTTTGTTTTAACGAACTCATTGCCCATCTCCCTTCCCGGAATTACCGTTATATCGTACCTGAGTCCATTTTCTTCGATTTTTTCTTTATCTCCTTCCTTCCAGAGATTCCGGTACATGTAGTATAGTTTTGCCTTTAGATTATCCTCTAGCCACTCTCGGTCCTGAATGACCTCGCTCATGTTTTCTGCATATCTTATCTCGGGTTCTCGGGTGACTGCTCCAAATTCAAGTGTATTTTCCATTTTTTTATCACCTCAAAGCTTAGTTAAAGCGATCAAACTATTTTGAGATTTCCCTTCTACCCCTGATTTCTTCAATTTCATAAAAAGTAGGAATCGAGGAGAGATTAAGCTCCCCTTTCTTGAAGTTTCTCTTCGGGTTCTAGGGACTCTATATCTTTGCCTTTCATCGCTCCGGGAAGTTTTCTGCTCGCTTCGAGGACCTGCTCTGGGTCGTCGTAGTTTCTCGTGGCCTTGACGATCGCTCGGGCCATCTTGGGCGGGTCCTCGGATTCGAATATTCCTGACCCCACAAACACTCCGTCCACTCCGAACTGCATGGCCAAAGATGCATCCGCAGGGGTAGCGATACCGCCCGCGCAAAACCAGACTACGGGCAACCTTTGCATTTCGGCTACCTCTTCGACCAAGTCGACCGAAACGCCATATTCTTGGGCCTTGTTTTTGAGTCCTTCCGAGTCGAGTTCCTTCAGCTTCATGATCTCACGCTGTGTCTGTCTGATATGTTTGACTGCCTCGACGATGTTTCCGGTTCCGGCTTCTCCCTTTGTCCGAATCATCGCCGCCCCCTCTTCTATTCTTCTGAGAGCTTCTCCGAGATTTCTAGAACCGCACACGAAAGGAACTTGGAATTCTTCCTTCGCAACGTGGTTTTCCTTGTCCGCCGGGGTGAGAACCTCGCTCTCGTCTATCATGTCGATCCCCAGCGTCTCTAGAACTTGAGCTTCGGCGAAATGACCTATTCGACACTTTGCCATGACAGGGATGGTCACGGCATCCATTATTTCTTCAATAATTGAGGGGTTTGCCATTCTGGCGACTCCTCCGGCCTCCCTAATTTGCGCCGGTACCGCTTGCAAAGCCATTACAGCGACGGCTCCGGCTTCCTCGGCTATCCGCGCTTCCTCGGGGGTCGTCACGTCCATTATAACTCCGCCCTTCTGCATCTGGGCGAATCCTCGCTTCAATCTTTCAGTCCCGTATTTTTCGACGAGATTTCCGGTTTCCTTATTCATAATATCAAATCCACGGTTAGTTTACGGTGTGTGATAGTTTTATAATTTCTGGAAGCTTCTCCATCGGGAACGGTTAGTGAATCCCGAGCCTGAGGGCGTTAATAATCACGAGCAGAGATATTCCCATGTCTCCTATCCCCACGGCGATGGAGAGGGTTATGAGGCCGAAAACGGCCATTACCGCAAGGGCACCTTTTACGATTAACGATACAGCGATGTTCTCCTTTATTCTACTCATTGTCCTCCCGCTGAGTTCCCAGAAATAGGAGATTTTTGACAGGTCGTCTTCCATCAGGACGATGTCGGCCGTTTCTATCGCCACGTCGGACCCTGCCGCCCCCATGGCTATACCCACGTTGGCTTCGGCGAGTGCCGGAGCATCGTTTACCCCGTCACCCACCATCGACACGTGCCCGTATTTTTCGGCCAGCTCCTCGATTATTTCCGCTTTTTCCTCGGGCAGCATCTCCGCGTGATACTCGTCAATACCCAACTCATCGGCGATTGCCTTCGCGACCTTTTCGTTGTCTCCGGTCAGCATCACCGTTTTGATATCTTTGTCTCTCAGTTTTTTCAGAACTTCTCTGGCATCCTCGCGGATTCTGTCCTTCACCGCGAATAGTGCCACCGCTTTCTCGTCCTTTCCTATCGCTATCACCGATTTTCCTTCTTCCTCTAGTCTCTTGACTTTCTGTTTTGGATATTCTACCCCATGTTTATCCAAAAATCCAAGTCCACCCATCAGGTACTTTTCACCGTCGATTGTTCCGATTATTCCCTCTCCGGGGACGGATTCGAACTCTTCCACATTACCGGGTTCGACCCTGCGTCCTTTTCCAAATCCCAGTATGGCTTTCGAGAGTGGATGTTTCGTCTTCGACTCCAACGTCACGGCGGCTCGAAGGATATTTTCTTCCGAGTCGTTGAGACGGATGAATTCCGTAACCTCGGGGTTACCCTCGGTTAGTGTCTGCGTCTTGTCGAAGGCAAGAACCTTGCTATCTTTTATCCCTTCTATGTAGCTTCCCCCTTTGATCAGTAGTCCGTTTCTAGCGGCCGAGGTTATCCCGGAAACCATGGTTATAGGTGTGGAAAGGACGAAAGCGCACGGACAAGAGACCGCTAAGAGGATGAGTGATCTGTAGACCCACGCTTTGACCGGCTGTGAAAATACCAGCACGGGGATTGTCGCCACCGAGATGGCCAGAATAAGAACGAGAGGGGTGTAATAGTTAGCCACCCTATTCACTAGGCTCTGGGTCTCCGACTTTTCTTCCTGCGCCACCTCTACCAAGTTAATAATTTTGGAAAGGGTTCGGGGATCGATAGGAAAACTCTTAAAACTCGCTCCGGAAACCGCA
>CAZEBR010000002.1:0-22502 GCA_964510375.1 Hadarchaeota archaeon (SeqCode)
CCTATATCACAATAATTTGAACCTCTAACGGCATTTGTCTGAGGTTGATTATCCATTATTCTGACGAAATGGTCACCTTCGTAAAATTTTTCGTATATATCAACCAATTCATCCTTCAAAATCGAGCTCAAGAGAAACACGTGGGAAGTATTCAAAATGCCCCTAACAACCGGAATGAGATGGGGCGTAAAGTATGATTTAACTTCCTCATCCGCCAATTTTTCCAGTTCCTGCTCAATTTCTGGGGAATGACGATGAGTCGTGACGTTATAAGCCCTTATATTTTCGGTGCAGGTGGGATGGTGCAACTTCCTGCTGGGTTTCGCACCGGCACCCGATGTGCCGCTCTTCGAATCTATAATAATGCGATCCAAATAAATCAGCTTTTCCTCGAGAAGTGGTGCCAAGCTTAAGATAGCGGCAGTCGGATAACAGCCAGGATTGGCAACCAAACCAGCATCCTCAATTTCGGATCTATAGAGTTCGGAAAGACCGTAAACTGAATCCAGCTCGGGACTCTGATGTTCCTCGTAATATTCTTCGTAAACTTCAACCTCATCGCATCTGTAATCAGCACTCAGATCTATCACTCTGGCACCGGCATCCAAAACTTCCGGCACAAAATTCATTGCCACTCCATGGGGGGTCGCAGTAAACACCAAATCGGATTTTTCCCCTATTTCGCGGTAGTTCGGGTCCTTGACCCTGGAATCTATCAAACCCTTTAGGTTGGGATGTAAATCTGAAACTTTTTCGCCGGCGGTAGTCTTTCCGTAAGTCCCTACGATCTCAGCTTCTGGGTGGTTCTTAAGAATTCTGAGAAGTTCCCCACCGGTATAGCCGGAAGCGCCGATTATAGACACATCAATCGTCAAGTTCAATCCTCCCTCGTAAGTTCTCCAACTCTTTCTCGGCTTCGGCGATTTGATTCTTCCTCATATCGAGGATCCCCTCAAAACTTTCCAATTTTTCAGTCAGCCTGGACAGAGCATCGGCTACAGAATCCGAGGACGGACCGCCCAGTAAGTTTCTACGCTCCACACACTTCTTCACGTCCAACGCATCCTCGAGCTTCTCCTCGGAAAAATCAAGCTTTTCATCAATCACTTTTTCACTTGCATTTTCCAAGTCTGAGATCGAAATGTCCCCCAGAGATTTTTCCTCCTCGTTCGCTTTAGAAGCGAGCTTACCCACTATGCTGTGAGCTTTTCTAAACGGGACATCAGATTCTTTAACCAGAGTATTGGCCAGTTCGGTCAGGGACGCGAATCCATTCTCAGCATTTTCCTTCATTTTTTCGGGATTCGGTTCCAACCCATCGACCAGCTTGCCCATAACTTTGACGCTGGATTTGCTCTGATCGACGGAGTCCCAGAGAAGTGGAGTGAGTTCTTGTAGGTCCAGATTATAGGCCTGAGGAAGCTTTTTCATGATGCTCAAACCGCCGACGAGGTTGCCGAAAGTACGGCTTGCCTTGGCCCTTCCCAACTCGGCGGTCACCGGATTCTTCTTTTGGGGCATGATGCTACTCGTGGAGGAGAACTCGTCGGGAATATTTACCATGTCAAATTCTGAGGAACTCCAAATAACCAATTCCTCCGCAAACCTGCTCAGGTTTGTCATCAGCAGAGAAAGGTCCGACATCACCTTGAGGGCAAAGTCTCTGGAACTGGTGGCGTCCATAGTATTTTCGACCAGACCGTCGAACCCCAACAGTTCGCTGGTCAGCCTCCTGTCTATGGGAAAACTTGTTCCGGCAAAGGCACAGGAACCGAGGGGGCACTCGTTTACCTGGTCGTAGGTCTCGTTAAGCCTCTCGACATCGCGCATGAAAGCATGAGCGTAAGCACTAAGGTAGTGGCCAAAAGTCGTAGGTTCGGCAACTTGAAGATGCGTATAGCCGGGCATGACGGTGTCCTTATTATCCCTGGCGAGATCGATTAAACTTCCGATCAAATCTAAAAGAAGGCCCTTGACCTCCAGAACTTCCTCTCTCAGAACTATTCTGATGGCGGTCGCGACCTGATCGTTCCTGCTCTTTGCGGCATGCATGTTGCCCGCGACCTCCTCACCCAAATCATCCTTCACGTATTCCTCCACCACCATGTGAATGTCCTCCAACTCGGGACGCATGTCCAGCGCTTCCAATCCTTCCTCTCTAAGTTTCGAGAGAGAATTAAAGATCTGATCGGCCTCGGAATCCCCGATTATATCTTTCTCACCAAGCATGGCAACATGAGCCATATTGACTTGGATCACGGAATCGAAAAGCCTTATATCCTCTTTGAGGGAGGTCTGGTACTCTGCCGCCTCCGAATCCATAGATTTTCCAAAGCGGCCCTCCCTGAGCATTCGGAATCAATCCTCTTCCTTCTTTTTCCAATAAGTCTTCCCTTGAAGCGCTTGAAACTTTATCGCGCCCGTCGATTCACGCTGGTCAAATCCGTATTCTTCAAAGGAGACCAGTTCGGGCTCGTGAAGACTGTAGGGGGATTCGCGAGATACTACCCTTGCGGATCCGGGTTCCAGCCTCACCTTCACTTTTCCGGTAACTCTCTCCTGAGTCCTGTCGATAAACGCGTCCAGATCCTCGCGGAGGGGATCGAACCACATTCCACGGTAGGCCAAATCGGCCCAAACCGTTTCGACGTGACCCTTGAACTTCAACTCCTCGCGGGTTAGAACGAGCTGTTCGAGAGCCCTGTGAGAATCTATGAGGACCGTCGCAGCCGGCGCTTCGTAATTCTCCCTGGACTTCAGACCGAGCGCTCTATCCTCTATTATGTCAATTCTTCCTACACCGTAATCACCAACTATAGAGTTTAGCTCTTCTATCAGAGATTTGCCGTCCTTCTTCTCACCGTCCAAAGCAACCGGAACTCCATCCTCGAATTCTATCTCCAACGTGCGAGATTTCTCGGGGGCATCGTTCGGAGATTTTGTGAACTTGTATATCTCCTCGGGCGGCTCGTTCTTTGGGTCCTCGAGGTCTCCACCCTCGATGGAACGACCCCATATGTTTTCGTCCACACTGAAGGGTTTGTCCACATCAACCGGAACAGGAATGTCATGCTTCTTGGCGTATTCTATCTCCCACTCGCGATCAAGGTTTTTCTCCCTGACAGGAGCTATAATGTCCATGTCCGGCCCCTTCAGGGAAATGGTAATATCGAATCGGAACTGATCGTTGCCTTTTCCGGTACACCCGTGAGCGACCGCATCGCAATCCTCCTCTTTCGCTATTTCAGTCAGCTTGGCGGCTATCGGATACCTGGCCAATGCCGTGGAAAGCGGATAGCCTTCGTAGACCCCGTTAGCGCGGATGCTATTGAAAACGTAATCCTCTATGAACTCGTCCGTGAGATCGATTCCGTAGTGTCGAATAGATCCTAGCGATTTTGCCTTTTCTTCTATATTCTTCAACTTCTCAGGATCTTGACCCACGTTACCAGCCACTGTGACCACATCGGCATCGTACTCCTCCTGAAGAATTCTCAAACAGACCGACGTGTCGAGTCCTCCCGAAAAGGCCAAAGCAACTTTCATGATTCCTTACCTCACACGCTTACACTTCAAGGGCTTTTTTAATAAATATGTAACAGTCACAGGCATCCATCAACCACCATTTATCAGTAGAAACGGAAATAAATTATGTCCAATCTCCTTCTAGGTCTAACGCCTTGGAGGGTCGAGGCACTACAGAAGCAATTCCCCTAGAGATATCGCCCCTTCATACCTCTTAGCAAGTAACAGCAATGGCCGGTGATGGGCGTAGACATTCATCTAAACTCACTTGAGCCACCAGGTATGAATTAGCGAGCGAGACCGTAAACAATCGGTAAAAAATCCAATAGTCCGTATATAAATAAAAAACAGAAATAGAGAATATTATTTCAATATAAATAAAAAAATAAAGAGGTATTATTGATTAAATCTCCTTCCCCGCTTCCGGACCAGCTGAGTGATCTATTATCTTTTTTACTTTTATTTTACCAGCGAAATCAGGCTTTGGTAAATCCATCGGAGCTTCTTTAACTGACTCTACAACTTTGTCGTAGACTTCCCCCTCATTCACGAGTGAAGCTTCTCCTCTTATCATGTACGCCTTTTGTTCACTATAATCTACAACCGAAACAGCCACTTTTGAGTTTTCTTTTATATTCTCGGCCGTTTTACCATCAGGATACATCTCGGCGTAAACTATTGTTTCTTCATCTATCGCTTGAAGCGAACCCTTAGGTGTAACATTTGGATTTCCATCATCATCAACAGTAGCTATTTCGGCCGGGTTATCCTCTAGGAATTCAATTATCTCTTCATTTAATTTCATTATTCTCACCCCACTTTTAGAATACTTATACCACCATAAAAATTCTTAATATTACTTAGTATCGTTTAAATTACATTTTATATTTTATATATAACCGATTAGATTTTACATCCCTATAAATATCTAGATTAAGTTTAAAATATTAATTAAGATGATAAATTGGAATAAAAAGGAGAAGAGAATCAAGAGGCTATTTTGAAGCATTTATTTTAAGGCCTTCGGAGAGAAGTTTTCTGAGGTGCTCAGGAAGTCTCAATGGAAAGACTTTGTTTGCTGTCCTCACTCAGGTCCCATTAATAATATGCGGTAGTATGAAAGTATATCGAAACCTAATTATCTTTTGTATTGGCGGGGGACTGTCGAGAACTTTTAATGACCCGATAAAGGTACTCTTTGCGGGTACGCACATCGATTCGAAAGAATAAACTTACACGGCGAATCAAACCCCCTAAAAATATCGAGAATAAATGCTTATTACACAACTAGGGATAAGAGGAAATGTAAATATGAACGTGAATGTAAAAATTCATGAAGATCTCCACGATGAGTCCGGCTCCAACACGACGAAAATACCCATAAAGGAGGACGAGACCGTCGATACCCTTCTGATAAAGCTCAGCAGGCGCAATCCCGACGTCGTCGAATCCATTCTGGATCCAAGAACCGGAGGACTAAAGGAAGATTTCAATATCAAGCTGAACGGACGCTCCATAAAGGAGATAAAAGGAATACACACACGGCTTAAAAACAAAGACGAGCTATCGATCATACCCCAAGAATAATCCTACGGAAATCCTGTAAATAATTATTAAAAAGCGTCCAAAACCCTCATGGCAACAGCCGGATCGGAGAATACCGGAATGCCGGCCTCGATCAATTTTTCTCTCTCCTTCTTCTCCTGTTCCCCTCCACCGAGCATTACTGGAACTAAGGTGAGCCTATCAAATCTTTTCTTAATCACTTCCGCTATCCCGGGTATAGGATCGCCGACTACGAAAACGAGGTTCTGAATATCCTTATACCTGGCCAGTATCTTTATGGCCTCGTCATACATTTCGGCGTTCGCACTTCCGGATAGATCCAACGGGTTATTCAAAATACACTGGCTAGGTAGGGTCTCATCCAGCCTTTCTACCGCCCTCTCGGGAAGATCAATCAAATTGACGTCCAGTCCATCAGCTGCATCGAGCGCAAGTATCCCCGAACCGCCCGAGCTGGTAATAATCACGGTTTCCTTTCCTTCGGGCTGCTTCAAAGAAGACAGGCCCTTGCACACCTTATAGAACTCCCCTATGCTCTCCGTGAGAACTACCCCAGCCTGATCACAGGCGCTCTTGAAGATTTCGTATTTTCCGGCAATGGAGTGAGTGTGAGATTTAATTGCCTCAGCCCCCCGATCCGTCCGTCCTCCCTTGAGCACGACCACGGGCTTATTTTCGGCGGCTTCTTCGGCGACTTCCAAGAACTTCCGTCCCTTCTCGACGCCGTCCAGATAAAGGGCTATCACCCCAGTCTCATCGTCGTCCGCCAAATACTCAATCAGGTCAGTTTCGTCTATATCGGCCTTATTGCCCAAAACGGCCAATTTTGAAACTCCAATATTGTCGTCTGCAATCCAAGATTCCACGGCCGTTCCAATCGTTCCGCTCTGAGTTACGATAGAAAGGGGACCTTCCTTAGTAACTAGGGGAAGTGTAGCACAAAGGCCGTTCAGAGTATTATTAACACCCTGCGAATTCGGTCCGAGAACTCTGATATTCATATCCTCCGCCGTTTCGAGGAGTTCCTCTTCGAGATCTTCGCCCTCTTCACCCACTTCGCTAAATCCTCCGGACATCACGATAACGTTGCTCACATTATTTTCTTCACATTCCCGAACCGCAGAAGAGACCCTTTCAGAAGGCAGAGCTATCACGGCCAGTTGGGTCTTCTTAGGGGCTTCCTTGAGCGAAGGATAACATTTTAAACCAAGTATCTCATCCGCTTCCGGGTTCACGGGATAGATCTTACCCTCGAACTCTGCTTCCTTGAGGTTCTTCACTATCCGATGTCCCAACTTCTGGGGGTCCCTAGAGGCACCGACGACAGCAACGCTATTCGGTTCGAAAAGCTTTCTGATGGTCATGCTTATTTTCTCCTTTCAAAGTGAAATTTTCTTCTTACGCATACCAAGAATTTGGATTTGAAACTATTAACTTTTCGTGATTTCCGGCTACTATTTGAAGATACAGAAAAAATAACATTAGTTTTCATTGATAAAGTTTCCCTAGAATGCATGAAATAATTGTTGCCGGACGTTCGAACGTTGGGAAATCGAGCATAATAAGAGAACTCACCGGAAAGAAAGTCAAAACTGGAAAAAGGCCAGGCGTAACTCAAGAATTCGAGAGGCTCGAGTTAGGTAAAAAACTCCACATGTTGGATCTTCCTGGCTTCGGCCATATCGCCGGTATGAGTGATGAGAAGGAGGAAAAAATAAAGACTGAGATTGTCCGTTACCTAGAAGAAAACGAAGATAAAATACTCCTCGCAATTCAGGTTGTCGATGCTCCGACATTTCCAGAAATAGCTGAAAGGTGGAATAAGAGGGGTCAAATTCCCATAGACGTTGAACTATTTTCCTTCTTGAGAAAGCTGAACCTCAATCCCATAGTTGCGGCGAACAAAATCGATAAAGTTAGATCAGACGAGACCGATCAACTGCTCGATGAAATCTGTGTAGAACTCGAGCTTGATCCACCTTGGAGGCAATGGATTGATGTAATAGTACCCACATCCGCAAAAACGGGGAAAGGAATCAATAAGCTGAAGGATCTTGTAAGGCAAAGAATCAGAGATTCCGGCAAAGACAACCTCCTCCAATACATATGAAAGAGCTAAAGGGGAAATCACTCCTAGTAATCATGACATCCTTACCGGTAAGTCCTCATCCATAAGATAGAGATTTGGTGGTTCAAAATTAGTGGAAATGGCCCGTAAATAAACTCCCTCTTCATAAACGGAACTCAAAAGCTCCGCGAACTCCGGGTCAATCTCCTTAAATGGTCTAAATTCTTTTGCGTCCTTTCTTTGTACCACAAAAACGAGGTGGCTCTCCGTACCTTCGTCAAGCAAATTTACAAGACTTTTCAAGTGTCTTTTACCGCGTTCGGTTGGTCTGTCAGGAAACTTGGCCACACCGTCCTCCACATGGGTACAGGACTTTACTTCCACGTAGGCTCTCCTTCCATCCCCCTGCAGAAGGAAGTCCGCCCTTCCTCCGTCCGGAAATGAAGGTTCACTAGAAAAGGATGAAAAACTTCGATAAGTTCTCAGCATATCCCTCTCCAAGATCTTCGAGAAAATATCGTTCGCAAAGGTCGATTTGACGGTGACGTAAAAATCTCCTACCTCTATCGCAAAGGCGTCGTAATCCGTCTTTCTATCCGGACCAGCTGCATACTGACAAAGAATCTCCCTACCTCGAGATAAAACCGTGGTCAAAGCACCCGGATTAGCAAGATATACTTTCTCCTCTTTTGAACCGAAATCCACGAGAAGAGTAAACCGATTCAGCCGGCTGACGACGGAACCCTTCGTAAAATCGGATTCCTTTAACGTTAGAAGCTTTTTCATAAGTAATCTTATTGTAAAATCTAATTCAGGTAGCTCTGAATCTTGGACTCCAAATCCTGGGGAGAGGAAACTCCGACCATCTTATCCACGAATTCTCCATCCTTGGCCACGACTAAAGTGGGAACTCCGGAAACTTGGAATCTTTTCACTAGGCTCGGATTTCTATCCACGTCAATTCTGGCAAATACAACCTTCTCGGAATACTTCTCCGCCAGCGAATCTATCAACGGATCCAATGACTTGCAAGCGCCACACCAGTCGGCTCTAAACTCAAAAACTACTAGGGGATAACGATCGACCACTCCCTGGAAGTTATCCTCCGTTGCTTCTATCGGCGAATCGGGAAATTCTGGCCCTTCCTTTCTATCTTTAATTTCCTTGATTTTCTCTTCCCTAATTCTCTCCAGTTCTTCATCCATATCTCCACTCATTTTTCGGCACCCCCCTCTATCAGTTCTTTGCTCTCGGACAGTTGCTCGAAAAGTACCTCTCGAACTAGGTCACAGGCCTCAAATATCTTCGGATACGCTATTTCGTAATACACGTTAGTTCCCTCCCTACGGGTAACAACTAGATTCCTCTTTCTGAGCTCCGAGAGGTGTTGAGACAAGTTCGCCTGTCGAACGCCTATCGCGGAGACAAGTTCGCTGACGGACTTTTCACCCTCGCGTAGCTCCTCGATTATTTCCAGCCTAGTGGGATTGGATAGCATCTGACACAGATCAGCATGCAACTGATAAATCCTATCATCCTTTTCTTTCTCTGCCATATCACCGTATTCAAAGATTCGAATATTATTTAATACTTGCGGTGGTGACGGAAAAGAATTATTAGTTAACGCCATAGCATCTATGATGGTCTTATTGAAATGAAAGAATTTGATGTTATAGTTGTCGGAAGCGGCTCTGGAATGAATATCGCGTCGAGGGCCATCGAAGAAGGTCTCGAAGTAGCAGTAATAGACAGAGATCCTCCAGGTGGAACATGCCTAAACCGAGGATGTATTCCCTCAAAAGTCATGATCTACCCGGCGGATGTAATTAGGGAGGCTGAGGAGGCCGAAAAAATAGGATTGGACTTTCCTAAACCCGATATAAACTTCCAAAAAATTATGGAGAGAACGCGGAAGATATACCTCGCAGACAGAGAACAGATGCGGAAAAGCTTGGAAAAGACAGAAAACATAAAATTCTACAACGAAGTCGGGAAGTTCGTTTCCGATTACACTATGGATGTTGGGGGCGAAGAAATAACTGCGGAAAAAATATTCCTTTTCTCGGGAGCGCGACCTCTGATCCCGCCTATAGACGGGCTAGACGAAATAGATTATCTCACGAACCGTAACGTATTCGACATCAGTGAAAAACCCGAGAGTATGATAATCATCGGGGGAGGCTACATAGCCGCCGAATTTGCACATGCCTTTTCCGCCTTCGGAACCGAAGTGACAATGCTAGAACAGTTCGATCGATTGCTTATTAACCAAGCACCTGAGATTTCGAAAACACTCGAGGAAAATCTATCCGAAAGGATGGACGTTCGTACAAATCATAGAGTAATAGAGGTTGGAGAAAAGAACGGGAAAAAATACGCTGTCGCTGAAAATCCAGAAACTGGGGAGGAAGTTGAGGTAACTGCTGAGGAAATATTGGTAGCCGCAGGGAGAAAATCCAACGCCGACTTACTGCAGGTCGAAAACACCGGGGTAGAGACTAACGAAGACGGTTGGATCATTGCGAACGAACATCTTGAGACCACCAAACCAAACATTTGGACCGGCGGAGACGCTACGGGGAAACACATGTTCAAACACGTAGCCAATTACGAGGCCGCGGTCGCCTGGCACAACGCATTCACGGAGCACGAGATGGAGACTGACTACCACGCCATCCCGGGCGCAGTATTTACCCGTCCACAGATAGCCTCTGTCGGACTCACGGTCGAAGAAGCCAAGGAAAATCATAACGTTCTGGTCGGAAGGTCCGAATACAAGGATACCGCAAAGGGATACGCCATGGGAGAAGAAGACGGCTTTTGCAAGTTAATCCTGAGCGAAGACAATGGGACAATTTTGGGAGCACACATAGTTGGACCCTATGCTCCAATCCTGATCCAAGAAGTCATAAACTTAATGTACGCGGGCGAAGGAAGCGTGGACCCGCTCTACGATGCCCTACACATTCATCCAGCACTCTCGGAAGTAGTCTCGTGGTCACTAGACAACCTTCGGAAAGCATAGAAAAAAGAAAATTAAAATAAAAAAGCGACTAGAAAGTTAGAAAATTTCATCTATTTTTTCTTCTAATTGGGCTTCTGACAGAGCTCCTATTACCTTATCGACAAGTTTTCCGTCCTTTAAAAACACAATAGTCGGTATGCTCTTGACATCAAACTCGGAAGCTGCCTCCCTGTTATCGTCCACATTTACTTTTCCGAAAAATACTTCATCACCGTAATTTTCCGCTACAGATTCGTACACAGGCTCCATTTGCTGACAAGCCCCACACCACTCTGCCCAGAATTCTAGGACAAGAGCTGATTGTTCTTCCTTCGCTGACTCAAAGCCTTCTTCATCCAAATCGACCGGTCCATTTGACATAAATTATCACCTCGCTATCCACAATGCGGGCATCCTAAGCCCGAGCTATCGGATCCTGAGCCTGTTCCTTCCGCAACTTTCTTGCCTTCCTCATAGATATCCGTCCAGCAACCTTTGCATACCATGTGCCTGCCGCGATCCTCGTGAGTCACTTCTCTCAAGCTACCTTCTTCGCCACAAACTTGACATTCTCCCATTTTTATATTCACCTTGTATTATTCGAAAATTCGAATACTTTTATACCTTGTGGTTCGGAGAAAATTCAAAATAATACCCGGTCATTTATCCTTCAACGGATACTTTTTCTCTCCCGCTCGTATAGCTACATCGAGCCAATTATCCGTAGGGGGTAAAGGACAGCTATAAGCATCGCTATAGGCGCACCAGGGATTATAAGCCTTGTTGAAGTCCAGTATCCACTCGCTACCCCCTATTTGGTCTTCCTCGCTGAGATCGAGATACCTACCGGCGCCGTAGGTCTCATTTCCGCTAGTTCCGTCTCTAAAGGGAACAAAAAATCCCTCTTCGTCGGGTTCACGTTTGTAAGCTCGCAATACTTCTTCCTCTCCATCAATTTCGAAGCGAAACACGCCCCAGCATATATACTCCCGTTTTCCATTCCCGCTTACTTCGACCTGTAGGGTGGACTTATCTTCGTATTCCTCCAGCTCAAGCTCGAAACGGTAGTCAGGGTCCGGGGGGTAATAGTCGAGCCCTTCAAAATCCGATTTATGATCATCGGGTACCGGCGAGTCGGGGCTCTCCTGAAAAAAGCGGTCCTTTTCTTCACGAATTTCGTTCACCCGCTCCTTCCACTTGGACAAGTCTACGATATTTACACCTCCAAACTTTCCTTTTCTGGGAGAAATCAAATAAACTATCCGGTATCCGAAGAGCTCAAGCGAACAGCTAGTTTTTCCCTTGGGAAACACGCTTCAAAAGAGCCCTTACTCCTTCCTCGATTTCATCACGGGCTTCCCTGAATTTTTCTATTGACTGGCCGCTAGGATCCTCTATTTCCCATTCCAAAGTATTACCGGCGGCGGGTACCGGGCAAGCGTTCGAACCGCATCCCATCGTTATGACGAAATCGGCGTTATCCACATCTTCCGAGCTAATCTTGGTGGGTTTCTGAGAACTGATATCGATCCCACTTTCCTTCATTACTTTAACCGCATTTTCATTGACCTCGTCGGCAGGTTGAGAACCCCCGCTTGAGACCTCAATGTCTTTCCCACTCAACCTGCGGGCGAACCCGGCGGCCATTTGGCTCCTGCACGCATTCTCCGTACAGGAGAACAGCAGGTGGACCGTCATGGAATCGCCAATAGAAGTTAACGGCACAAACCCATTAAAACAAACGAAGACAATAGATTTCTCATATCACCTTTATTTTTAAGCTGGGGAAGTAAATTCATATAGAAATGGAAAGGACTCGAAAATGCTTGATGACGAAAAAATAACACGCGCAATAGTTGAAACCCATATGGATGCCTTTCTGGATTCCACCGAGGTCGACGTTGCTTTGGCAGGCGCGGGACCAGCAAATCTGATTGCGGGAAAAAGCTTGGCAGAAAACGGATTTAAAACCGTGATATTTGAGGAGAACCTCAGCGTCGGTGGAGGAATGTGGGGCGGGGGGATGATGTTTCCCCGAATAGTGGTCCAAGAGGAAGCGAAAGAAGTTCTAGACGAGCTTGAAATTAAATACCAAGAATACGAGGAGGGCTATTACGTGGCGAGCAGTATCGAGGCCGTGAGCCGGCTGACTAGCGAGGCAATAAGAGCGGGTGCTGAAATATTCAACTGCACTTACGTGGAGGACGTGCTGATAAACGAGAAGGATGAGGTTTCCGGCCTAGTCATTAACTGGAACCCCGTAAAAAAAGCCGGAATGCATGTTGATCCGCTCGGAATCAAAAGCGATATCGTGATCGACGGAACCGGGCACGACGCAGAAGTGTGCAGATACGTTCAGGAAAAAATCCCTGACGCAGAACTCCAGGTAAAAGGGGAAAAACCAATGCGTGCGGATGTCGGCGAAAAAGCCGTCGTGAAAGTAACGAAAGAGGTATATCCCAATCTAATAGCATCCGGAATGGCTGCCAGCAACGTTTCCGGAGAGGCCAGAATGGGCCCCGTCTTCGGTGGCATGTTGCTCTCTGGAAAAAAGGCCGCCGAGATAGCTACAGAAAAATTACGCCAGTGAATCATTAAAAATTATATATTCAGAAACACGATTGGGAAAATCCCGGCCGAACCACGACAAATTAATGAGAATCCTTTGAAAGTGCGTTAAAAAATTAGAAACAAGAACAGTCACAAGGCTCCCGCTCCTTCTAACATCCAACAATAACAATGAAAGATGGAGCCGGGGGCCGGATTTGAACCGGCGTAAGCGGATCTGCAGTCCGCCGCCTAAAGCCAGACTCGGCCACCCCGGCTTAGGCGCCAATGGGGAATGAAGAAATTACATATTAAATCTAGTGGTATGCAATCCATCCTTCAATTTTAATTCAAGGGTATTGAATCTTTCCTCCTATTGAAACCGAGCAAAAAAATCAAATAACTAGAAGGAACGCCCACAAACTTCACAGTCCGGATTTCTGGATATTTCGACCTTTTCAAACTCTTCCTGCCCGTCTACTATGAGAAGCTTGTTCTTCAGGCGGGGAGTCAAACCGACGACGTATCTTATGACCTCTCTAACCTCCAGACAACCCAATAAACCGGCTGTAGCCCCCAATATCGGAAATTTCCCCGAGGACGGAGGCGTCGGAACGATACACTTCAAACAGGGAGTCTCCCCTGGGATTAAAGTCGTTACCTGTCCCCTAAATCCCTCAACCGCCGCGTGGAAGTAGGGAATCTCGTTTTTCACGGATGCTCTGTTTAAAACGTACCTAGTTTCGTAGTTATCCAAGCAGTCAACGATTAGATCACAGCCCCCCACGACATCGCCGACGTTTCCATCATCGATTTTACCACCGAAGGACTCGATCTCTATATCACTGTTAAGCCGGGATAGCACCCCTTTGGACGTCGACGACTTGGCACGCCCTACGTCGTCCTCATCGTACAATACTTGTCTATTCAGATTGCTCAGGTCGACCACATCATTGTCCACTATTTTTAGCTTTCCGACTCCAGCTGCTGCCAGATAAATTAAAACAGGGGACCCCAAGCCGCCCGCACCGGCGATCAATGCGGTCGTCGATTTCAGCTTTTTCTGTCCCTCTTCCCCGAATCCTTCAATCATCATCTGTCTGTCGTATCTTTCCCTCTCCCTATCGGTCAGGGAAACCTCATCCCAATCGTCAACTTTATCATGATCCGACATGCTGTATTTCAACCCTCAACCGAAAGATCGTATTTTTTCGCAATATCTTTGAAAGACTCGGCCACGTGCTCGACCTGATCCCAAGTTAGACCGAAGGAGTTCATTTTCCACTTGCGGGTTGCCCCCGGGAATATTCCTATTATGCCCCTCTCCTTCAACTCATCGTAAAGGAAGTAACCCCTCCGATCGTGGTCCTTTGCGATCTGATCAAAGCTATCCCTCGTGTCAACCTTAACCAAGGTATGCTTTCTGGGCATCTCGCTAATTACCTTGCTACCCTCGACTTTCTGAAACTCTTCCATGAGGTAATTGACCTTTTCCAACTCCTCGTCCCAATTTTTGACCCTCTCCTTTATCTTTGGAAAACTGGCCATCATGGCTATCATGTTGGACCCCATCAAGGTACATCCCAACATCTCTACCTCCTTCACCCCGAACTGGCGTCCGGTCACATCGCCCTCTACCTCCGTAGTTCTGAATACCTCGTCGGTCCACTCATCCGTGGTAGCGAGAATACCGGAAGGAGCAGGAGAAGCGAAGCTCTTGTGACCCGAACCCACGAGGAAATCGACTCCCATTTCTTTGCCGTCGATCGGCAGAACCCCCACAGAATAAGCGCCGTTACACATTACGGGAATGTCATAATCATCTGCTACTTCGGCTATTTCCTCGACCTCGTGTTTATTTCCGAAGGTATAGTCAAAATGATCGATCATTATCAGCTCGGGAAGCTTTCCAGTTTCATCCTTGACCTGCTCTATCTTCTCAGCAGTCGACTCGGCCGTGATAATATCCTTCTCGTTCTTCGGGATCTCACTAGGGATACCGCCGACCTGCTCTATAGCCAAGAACTCCGAGTAATGAGACAGAGCGGTGACCAAGACGGGATCGTCCTCGTCCACGAGTGTAGAAACGACGGCCTGAAATCCTCTCCGAGCACCGGGGATTACTCGTGCCTCGTCCATCCCCAAAAAATCCGCTACCTCGGAATGAAAATCAGAAATCGGCGGCCTGTCGATCTTATCGAGTCGAAAAGGACTCAGACACCAGTCACAGGTAGAATAACCGTCACCGTAAGAGATCATTGCTTTCATTGCTTCAGTTGTAAGCCTTCCTGCGGACTGAATGGGGTTTAAGTTTATAAAAAGCTCCTCTCGGGCCCTCGTCTCGATTTCATCCCCCATCATTGAATCATCTCCCCCTCGATGGAATCAAGATTCTCTCTCACTTCGTCTATTATCTCCTTTACCTCCTCCTTTTGTTCCTCACTAAGTTCATGACCCGGAGCGGTCTCCCTGAATATACCCCTCAAATCAGTGAGCCTATAAAGGGACTCGAAAAGCCGCTCAACAGATTCTTCACTCATATTGACACCACTCCAAAATGTAATTTAAAAGGCTTATAACTTATCCGGGATTTATAAAATGAGCCCGTAAAGCCGAACAGAAAAATTAAATGTCAACTATCGTTCGTAATGATTGTGAATTAAGGAGGAGAGATTGATCTTGGAAGAAAGAGATATCCGCAAAATTTTGGAAGAATCCACGAATATCGCAGTCGTGGGCTGCTCCACTACCGAAGGAAAGGCTGCTCATGACATTCCGAAGTTTCTTCAGCAAAAGGGATACAAAATATTCCCGGTTAACCCTTTCGCGGACGAAATTTTGGGCGAAAAATCCTACGATTCTCTGCGCAAGATAGAAGAGAAAATCGATGTCGTGGACATATTCAGGCCCAGCGAGGAGGTCTACGAAATCGTGGAAGAAGCCATAGAAACGGATGCGGAAATAATATGGATGCAGTTGGGGATTGAAAACGACGAAGCCAAAGAAATCGCCGAAAGAAACGGACTCAAAGTGATACAGGACAGATGTATGAAAAAGGAGTATCAAAAAATAATCGAAGATAATTAGGTCGATTAATGGATTAAAATCTTCAGGAAAGAGCTTATCAACCTTAGAATCTATATGAAAATTTGGAGATAAAATTGTCATATCTCAGTGCCCATATAGAAGGAGTATACAGCACCGAGCAGGGTTTTTCCGTAATACTTGAAGTAGAGGAGGCGGAGGAAATCCTTCCTGTCTTCATTTCAAAGACTCAAGCTCTATCTATAAAAGCGGGAAGCTCTGAAGCCCCCATAAGCAGGCCTCTAACCCACGACCTGATGCTAAAGATCCTAGAGGACATGGATCTAGAGGTGGAAAGCGTCACGATAGACGACCTGATGAAGGGTACATTTTTGGCCGAGCTGAGGTTGGTGAGGGGCGATAGGATATTCCCCTACGACGTCAGGCCCAGCGACGGAATTGCATTGGCCGTGAGGGAGGGAGCAAAAGTACTTGTGTCAAGCGAAGTTATGGAAAAGGCCGGAATGAAAAAAGAAGAACTTGCAGACTCGGGTTTTGAAATATAAAAACTTAAAAGGGGCGCAACAACTTTTGAAATTGCCAACAATAATTGATTCCTATGTTTTCGTATAGAATTTTTACCAGTTCTAGGAGGTGAGTTTTCGTGAAAGGAGTAGTAAAATTTTTCAACGACAGGAAGAATTACGGCTTTATAGAGCCTGAAGAGGGAGACGAGGACCTATTCGTCCATAGAAGCGACCTAGAAGCTGAGAGTATAAACGAAGGGGACGAAGTTGAATTCGAAACAGAAGAAACCGAGAAAGGTCCCAGAGCCGTAAATGTGAAAAAATCGGAATAGAAAACGAAGCATTGAAGACGCAAGTCCCTAAAACTACTTCCCTGAAAAGGGATCTTATACCTTTCTTTTAATTTTAGAAATCCCAGTCCGCTGCACCGGGCACGGGTCTCTCCCTACCGACCAATTGGCTGATTATATCGCTCGTGACTATACCCTGAATTTTGCCCGTTTGGTCAGTTACGGGAAGAGCGGAAATATTGTGTTTTTTCATCTTTCTGGTCACGCTGTTTAACGATTCGTCCGGAGACGCGGTAATCACCTCTTCGGTCATTATCTCCGACAGTGTTTGCTTATCCTCGGCGACTGCTTTGGCTATGTCCCAAGCCGTGATTATGCCGATCAATATACCCCTCTCCGAGGCCACCGGAAGATGCGTAAAATCGCTTTTTATCATGACTTCAGAGGCCTTATCGATAGGAGTATCCTTACCGATGATCGGCACGTCTGTCAGAATATCCCTCACTGATATTTGGGAAAGGAAATCCATTATTATGTGCCTCAACTGACCTGGCTCGACCAAAAACGCGTCGTGACCATAGCTGGATTTTATTTCAGAATAGGTCACGTCAACATCGTTCGCTTCCAGAGCTCTCGCAATTTCCTTCGATTGATAAGGTGGATAAAGCCAATCCGAGGATATCGCAATAACGAGGAAATTTGCTGTGACGTTCTCGAAAGCTTCCCGAAGGGTCCTTTCCCCGCCGTTGGTCAAATCGAAATAGTCCAAAGCACGGGTAATATAAAGATAAGAGTTCGGATCGAACCTGTTCACGAAGGTATCGCCCTTGTAATGCAGATAACTCTCGACCTCAAAATCAGGCGAAAAATCGAAACTATATTTCTCGCCCTCGCCCTTGTCCTTAAGCCTCCTCCCGAATTTCTGCCGCATCGATTCATCGCTCAAATAAGTTATATGGCCTATCATTCTGGCCAGAGATAGCCCGTCCTTGGGAGGCTCGTCACCGTAGTAATCGCCCCCCTGCCACTTAGGATCGGACATAATCGCCCGTCTCCTAACCTCGTTGAAAGCTATCTGTTGAGGGGAGGATCGGGCAGAAGTAGCGATCGGGATGCAGAACCTCAAAGAATCCGAATAATCTACCGCCCACTGTAACGCTTGGGCGCCGCCCAATGATCCACCTGCAACCGCCAAGAGCCTGTCTATCCCGAGGTGATCTATCAATAACTTCTGGACTTTCACCATATCGGAGATAGTGATAATAGGAAAATCGAGGCCATAAGGCTCACCAGTTTCGGGATTTTTAGATGGAGGACCCGTAGTTCCCTTACAGCCTCCCAAAACGTTAGAGCATATCACAAAATATTTGTCCGTATCGAAGGCTTTTCCAGGACCGATCATGTTGTCCCACCAACCGGGCTTTTCGTCGCCTTCGTGCCACCCGGCAGCGTGGGCATCACCGGAAAGTGCGTGGCAAATCAGAAGAGCGTTGCTCTTATCCTCGTTCAGTTCCCCATAGGTCTCGTAAGCAATGTCTATTGGTCCAAACTTCTCGCCCGACTCGAGCTCAATCTCACCTGGATACTGATATTTCTTGGTCTCCACTAGACCTACCGATTCACCCTTCAAGTCACGTCCCCCTTAGAGCCCGATCCAAGTCTTCGATGATGTCGTCTATATCCTCGATGCCTATAGATAACCTGATGAAGTCTTCCGTCACGCCGCCCTCCTCTTTCTGTTCGGGAGTGAGTTGGGAGTGCGTGGTCGACCAAGGATGAATGGCCAAAGATTTTGCATCGCCGACGTTTGCAAGGTGGGAAAACAGTTCCAAGCTTTCGATGAATTCTTTCCCGGCTTCTGCTCCTCCTTTTATCCCAAATCCTACCATCCCGCCATAACCGTTTTCCAAGTACTTTTCGGCCAGATCGTGCGTAGGATGGTCGGAAAGTCCGGGATAAGCGACCCAGTCCACCTTCGAGTGATCCTTAAGAAACTCAGCAACCTTCATCGCATTTTCCGAGTGCTTCTCCATCCTAAGATGTAAAGTTTCGAGACCTTGAAGAAGTAAAAATGCGTTGAAGGGGCTCATACAGGGACCCAAATCCCTCGTGTAGCGAGACTTAAGCTTCGTTATGTATGACAGATTGCCAAACTCCTCCCAATAATTAATTCCTCCCCTATACGAAGGATCCGTTTCAGTAATCTCCGAGAAGTCACCATCCGACCAGTCGAAATCACCCGAATCGACCACGACTCCACCGAGAACAGTTCCGTGACCCCCTATCCACTTCGTGGCAGAGTGAGTAATTATGTCGGTTCCCCAGTCGAAAGGATTGCAAAGGTAGGGTGTCGCAAAAGTGTTGTCTATAAATAAGGGGACGTTATTCTCGTGAGCGACCTCGGATATTCCCTCTATGTCAAAAACGTTTAGTTTGGGATTTCCGATCGTTTCTCCGAAGAAGGCCTTCGTATTCTCATCCGAAGCGGCGGCAAAATTCTCCGGGGAGGGATCTACAAACTCTACTTCAATTCCAAACTTATTGGGAAATGTAACGTCAAAAAGGGTGACCGTGCCGCCATACAGAGTTTTTGAAGCGACCAACTTATCGCCTGAACTCAAAATGGTCAGAAGAGAAAGAGTAGTAGCCGCCTGTCCCGAAGCAGTTGCAGCGGCAGCTACACCCCCCTCAAGCTTCGCTACTCTATCTTCAAAAATTTCGAAGGTAGGGTTCGTAAGTCTGCTATATATCTGACCGGGGAATTCTGGAGATTTAAGAGCAAATAAATCGGCAGCTTGTTCAGTGCTCTCAAAATTATAAGCCACTGTCGGGTATATCGGAGGCGCCCGAGAACTCGACTCTTGGCTGGTTTTTTGACCCGCATGCACAGTTAAAGTGCCGAATTTTCCTTTCTCCCTTTTATTGGCTTCATCCTCTTTTTTATCGGTCATCTTACTCAACTCACAAACTCGTGGAGTGAAATTATAAGTCCATACATTTATAATTTACTATAAATATATTCCCAACAGTTATTTAACCAAATCGGGGAATAATTAATCGGATATAGCTTCGCCTCCCCGAATTAGCGCCTTTCGATTTTTTCAAATTCTTATTGGTTCGGCTATAATCCGTAAAGTGGTAATAACTCGAGAAATACAAAGTCAAGACTCAAGCAATTCAACTCACAGGACTAAAAAAAATTTGCTTTTAAACTCTATTAATTGTGACTCAAAAATTCACCTTAATCGGACAAAAAAATCCAGTGAGAGATTTAAGGAATAAAACCACAATCCTAAATGGAGGTGTAAGCACTTGGTAAAAGCTTATAGCTTAATTTCCTCCGAACCGGGTATGACCACCGAAATTTTTGATGAAGTAAAAGATATAGAAGGTGTTCAATCGGTTGAAGCTGTAGCCGGGCCTTACGATCTGATAGCTAATATAAAGGTGGACTCCCTAGAAAAATTAACGGGTACTGTTTTTGGAAACATTAGGGGGATCGACGGGGTAACCAGCACAACGACTCTCATAGTGGTTGACCTCGAATGACTAGATTTCCCGTAATCGGAATAGTCGGTAAGCAGGCATCGGGTAAAACGGTCGCAGCTTCTGAACTTTCAGACGATGATACAGCTAGGGTGAGAATGGGAGATGTGGTCTGGGACGAAATCAAGGAGCGGGACATGGAAGTCAACGAAGAAAACGCGGGCAAGGTAGCAAATCAACTCCGCGAGGAGGAAGGTATGGACGCAATAGCCAAACATTGCGTACCCATAATAAATAAGAAATTAAACGAGGGCAAAACAGTCATAGTAGATGGAATAAGGGGATTATCCGAAGTAAAACGTTTTAAAAAGGATTTCGGCGAAGATTTTTATTTAATATCTATCGAAGCTTCCGAAGAAACGAGATACAATCGTATAAAAGACAGAAAGAGAGACGACGATATAAAAAACCTCGAGGAGTTTAAAGAAAAGGAAAAGCGAGAAATCGGCTGGGGTTTAGAAGAGGCGATAGACTCTGCCGACTACAAAATATCCAACGAAGGAACGGAAGAAGATTTTAGAAAAAAGATTTCCAGACTCTTTGAGGAGATAATGTCCAACTATGAAAATTAAAATAAAAGCTAAACTATATCCGAGCGAAGATAGAGAAAAAGTTACCCAAGCGGTCAAAAACATTTTCCCCGCAGTCCAACTAGAAACCCTTGACGACCGGATCGAGGGCGAGTCCAGCGACCCGGGTTCTTTGGAAAACCTCAAAAACAAGCTAGGCCTCCAGGCAATCCGAGACTCGGCCAGGCGGGAAATTAGAAAAGGAAAGACGGAGAGTTCAATAGAATTCTCGCTCAACAAACAGGCGGCCACCGTGGATAAAGTTAGCTTTTCCGACGGAGACACCCCCCTTGGAAGCATCAAAGTCACGATAGAAACCAAGCGCCCGGACGAAATAATGAACTACTTGGCTCCGAGCCAGAAAGAAAAATCCTGAAAGTTGAAAACTCTCAAAAAATTTTGAAGAGGACCGATTTTTTGGGTTCCATCGGGTAAAAATACAGGCACGCCTAATCCGTTTCGTAGTAGTCAGAGATCGATTCGGGCTCAAAAATTCCTTTCTCCGTAACCACGCCCTCTACTAACTTAGGGGGCGTGCAATCAAAGGCCGGATAAAATGCCTCAATCCCCTCCGGAGATGTCCTGTGTCCCCTAAAGTGAGTGACTTCCTCCGGATCCCTCTCTTCCACCTCGACATCATCACACGAGGTAGTTTCAGGGTCCGGACCGGTGTAAGAAATAGCATAGAAGGGCACGTCGTGCCGGTCGGCGGCGAGGGCTATTTGATAAGTCCCGATTTTATTGGCCACGCTTCCATCCATGCTTATACGGTCGGCTCCGGTCACGAACTTGTCTATTCGACCTTCTCGAATGCAGTAAGCCGGCATGCCGTCCGTGACGAGAGTTACATCGAAGCCACCATCGCTCAGAGCCAAGGACGTAAGGCGCGCTCCTTGGAGATACGGTCTAGTCTCAGTGCAGTAGAAATCCACTTCCTTTCCATCCTTTCGAGCAAATTCGCCCATGAAATAGATCGCCGGGCCGCCGTAACAATGCGTCAGAATCGTATCTCCATCTTCAATTCGGTCCGAGACGAATTCGCCCAGGTCCCTAGAAATATCCATTATGTGTTCGGTCCAGTCGTAGGCCTTCTCGCGCAAAACCTTAAACAAATCTCCCCCGCCATCAATAGTTTCATCAGCCAATTCCACCATCTCGTCGACCAAGTGGTGGAGTGACGTTTGAGTGGGCCTAGTGTTCTTGATTCTATCGGCGGCATCTCTAATCTTTTCTCGTTTACCTTTACCGTCTCCGTTTCGAATCTCGTAAGCCGCAATAGCCATGCCGTACCCAGCTGCGGGAGAAACTCCGAGGCTTTGGGTGACCATCTCCTCTATTGCCGTAGCTACTTCCTCATAATCAGAACACCTATAGTAAACCTCTTCTTCGGGCAGTTCGCGGCGATCCAGAATAACCACCTCTCCCTCTTCATCATCGAAGAAGACATTTCGATGAAGATCCACCAAGAGCGGTAATTCTTTTTTCACCATTTCTTACGGTACCTCCAAAATCGGATTGTTAATCATGTTATTTTATTCCTATTAAACTAGGCTACTCTTTAGACAGTAAAATCAATAAAACTTTGAAGACTTCTTTAAAACAGGCGATGATGACAAGGGGGTTAAACGATTCAAAGAGATGACTTTAACACATCCTTTCTGAGCCCTTAACCTTTAAGCTCAATCTCTACCTCCATGAAATCCTCGGCAAAGGTCGAATTTTCGAATACTTCTCTCGCCTGTTCCTCAAGCTCTGAGAGATCCGAATATCGAGGACTTGGATGAGTAAGGATTAATCTCTCGACGTTCGCCTTCTTGGCAACCTCCGCGGCTTCCT
>CAZEBR010000002.1:22512-53359 GCA_964510375.1 Hadarchaeota archaeon (SeqCode)
GCCCCCCGACAGCGGCCTCCTCTTTCAGCTCGTCGGCAAAAGTTCCGTCGTGAATTAGGACATCAGCACCATCGGTCAACTCGATGATGCTATCGGAGGGTCTAGTGTCACCTGAATAGACTATTTTCCTACCGGGTCTCGGAGGGCCCATCACCTGATCGGGTTCCACCACGGTGCCGTCGGGAAGCTCTACGCTTTCTCCGCCCTGAAGAAGAGAATAATCGGGCCCGGACTCGATTCCCAGCTCCTCAGCCCTATCTGGATAAAACTTACCCGGTCTTTCGTCCTCCACTAGAGCGTAGGCAAGTCCCGGAGCTGAATGATCGATGCTGGTCGTTTCGATCCGGTAACCGTCCCTATCGACCGTATCGCCGGACTCCAGATCTCTTATCTCTACTTCGAACTTCAGATTATAGACAGGGATATCGAGCAATGAAGAAATCCTTTCCGCGGTGCCCGAGGGTCCGAAAATTTCCAGCTTCCTTTCCCTGTCCATGAGGGACATCGTCTGAATTAATCCCGGAACCCCAAGAAAATGATCGCCGTGGAAGTGAGTGATGAAAATGGAGTCGACATTCATCGGACTGACCTCCGTGTTAGAGTGCCTTCCGCACAATCAAACAGAAGTAGCTCTCCGTCGCGACGAACCGCTATAGAGGTCAGGCCTCTGTCCCTAGTGGGCATGCTCCCGCCGGTACCAAGAAAAACTATTTTCAACTTTTCTCCCTCTCAAACACGTAGATGTTTCTTAATAGGCTCTTGTGAACCCTTTGACTGTGCTTGCCTTGGAGATCGAATGGGAGACCACTCGATATTTTCTCCAGATCGACTTCGGAGGGAGCACCTATGCAAAGATACCTCCCGACGGGTAAGATATCCGCAAAGACTGGAAAAATATCCCTGTAGATATCTTCCGGATCGGATCCGCCCGTGCTTGACTGGCGTCCGTAGGGGGGATCGGTAGCAATGGCATCGACCCCGTCAACATCCAGATTCCTAGCATCCTTCTCTATCAGTTCAAAACTTCTCAATCCATTCTCCTTTAAGTTCTCTCTCGCTCCCGAAAGCATCTCCGAATTTATATCGGCACCTATAACCTCTGCTCCCACGAGGCCGGCTTCAATAAGTATACCCCCAATCCCGCAAAACGGATCCAAGAACTTCCCGTCTCCGGGAGTCCTGGCTAGATTCACCATCGCCCTCGCCAAATTTGGTTGCATCGTGGTTGGGTGTTCCGCCGCTCTCTTTGAAGGACTCCTATCTTCAAAGCCGCTTCTATCCACTTCGGCCCTTAATACCGAGACGACACACTCGTCCTCGGTCAGGAGGATCACCACTTCATTTTCCGGGTGTTCCAAATCTACTTCGTAGTCGTATTCTCCCAAAATCCAATCGGCCACTTTTTCGGCGGTACCTTGGGTATCGATCTCACTCAGATGGTTCTTGATTCTCTTTACCCTCACAGCAATGCTTTCGGACTGAGGTAGAAAGTCGATCAAGTCCGAGCTCGCTATGACATCCATCAAAATATCCGGGTCACAGACTCCGAAGTTCTCTCCTATCCAGTGGGTCATGCCCAGTCGCCTGGAGAGCTCCCTCGGGTCCGCATCGGATTCGACCACGAGTACTTGATCCAACTCCTCAATCTTTTCGAAATTGGATCCCTGAACCTCTATCGCCGAACAGACCTCCGCAGGCGGAATTGTAGGATGCTCCCCCGACAATAGAAAAGTTAGCTTCATCTATCTCACTCGGAAAGGGCTTCTGCCACTACGGGAGCGACCGAGACTTTGCTCACGTCTTTTTCTATAGTGTCAGTTCCAATGATCTCTTCGACATCGGTTTCTTTCAGCCTCTCGAGCGCATCGCCCACGAGAACTGGATGAGTACATGTAACATAGATATCCCTCGCTCCTTGGTCCTTCAGTATTCCTATAGCTTCCCTCATCGTACCACCAGTGCTTATGATATCGTCGACTACTATCACATCTCCCCCTGAAACGTCCAGCTCGTGGGGGGTTATTTCTACATCCTCGGGCCCTAATCTTTTCTTTGTCATGAAATCCCAGTCGGCTCCTATGGACTCCCCCGCCCTCTCGGCCCAGCCCTCGGCCCCCTTATCAGGACCGAGGACGACCGGCTCCTTGAGTGAATAGTGATCGGATACATATTTAGCCAGAAGCGGGGCGGCCGTGAGATTACGGGCCGGAATATCAAAAACCTCCGGACTCTCCTCGATTGGTTGAGGGTGAAAATCCAAAACGTAGATTTCATCGGCTCCGGAACTTTCGATGAGCTTTGCTATCGTGTTCAAGCTGACCGCCTCCCCCTCCTCAAAGCGCTTGTCTTGTCTGGCGTAGCCAAAGTAAGGTACCACGGCAGAGACTTCCTCGGCGCCCAGATCCTTGGCCGCATCCAAAAGGAGAAAGAGTTCCATGTAATTCCTGTTTGGCGGATAACACGTTGATTGAACGACGACGACTTTTTGCCCTTCGACCTCTTCCGGTATTCTCACGTAAATTTCTCCGTCGGGAAATTCTTCGAATTCCGAGCTCACCAAGGGAGAATCGAGCTGTTCAGAAATTCTTTTAGCGAGCTTTCTGGAGCCAGACCCCCCAAGTATCAACATTTCTATCCCATTCGGGGAATTGAAGTCTAACATTAAAAGCGTATGGAGTTCACAGAAAAAAGAACCGACACTGGAAGTATCGACCAGATAAAGAGTTCTTTGAATCTCACTACCTTGGTTACCACTTAATAGACAGACTACAGTAGAAATCATTGGTATGTTTGAGTCCTTGAAAGGGATTTTTTCCCCTCGGAAAAAGGGAGAAAGCAAAAAGATTGATCTCTCCGAAATTCAAAAGGGCGAAACCCTACTCGAAGCTAGGGGAATAGTGAAAAAATTTCCAGGGGTCTGGAGACAGCTCATTCTTGACCATGTGGACTTTGATATTAAAGCCGGAGAAGTTCACGGACTTCTAGGAGAAAATGGGGCCGGAAAAACGGTCTTGGCCAACATATTGTCCGGATTTTACAGCCTTACCGAAGGAGAAATACTGGTGAGAGGAGAGCCCGTCGAGATAGAATCGCCGAGAGACGCGATCAACTTGGGAATAGGAATGGTACACCAAGAGCTTCCGCTGGCTAAAAGATTCACCGTGGCCGAAAATATAGCTCTCGCACTAGAGGAACCTGGTTTCTCCCAACCTATTTCAAAAGTCAATAAAAAAGCGAAAAAATTATCCGATAGATACAATTTAAATGTGGATCCCGAAGTCCGAATCGATAAGTTATCCGCAGGAGAGCAGCAGAGAGTCGAAATACTGAAAGCTCTTTACTTTGAACCCGAAATACTAATTATGGACGAGCCTACCTCCATGCTAACACCTAAAGAAAGCGAAAATCTGTTATCTACCGTTAAATATCTAAAGGAAAAAAAGAAGGGAATTGTTTTCATCACCCATAAGCTCGAAAAGGTCTTAAAAGCTAGCGATAGGATCAGCGTCTTAAGGCTAGGAAAGATGATCGGAACAAAGAAAACGTCCGAAACCAGCAGGGAAGAGCTTATCGAGATGATGATAAGTCGCGAAGTCCCTGCCCGTCCAGAAAGCAAAAACGTCGCAGGAGGAAAAAAGGCCCTCGAGATAAAGGATCTCCACGTTCTCAACGATAGAAGCATTCCAGCAGTTAAAGGTATAAATCTCTCTGTCAGAGAGGGCGAAATATTAGGTATCGCCGGAGTTGCGGGCAACGGGCAAAGCGAACTCGTAGAAGCCATAATGGGTATGAGAAATGTCGAAAAAGGCACGATAACCATATTCGGCGATGACATGACAAATTCCTCTCCGAGAAAGATAATAGAGAAAAATGTCGCCTACATACCCGAAGATAGAAGAGAAGTAGGAATATGCGAGGGACTAACAGCCGCCGAAAACGCTATTCTGAAGGACTACCGAAAAGAGCCATTCTGTAGCCATAAGAATCTTGATTACTCGGAAATAACTTCATATGCAGATGAACTTATTTCGAAACACGAAGCAAAGGTTCCCGATCTATGGAAGACGGAAAGCAGGATTTTATCGGGAGGGAACATTCAGCGGCTCATTTTGGGCAGAGAGTTGGCCAACGACCCTCGGCTGATAATCTCGGTCCATCCCACGCACGGTCTCGACCCGAGAGGAGCTAGATACACCCACAAGCAATTTCTAAAGGCCAAAGAAAACAAGGCCGGAATCCTCCTAGTGTCGGAGGACCTCGATGAGTTAATGGAGCTAAGCGACAGAATCGCAGTAATTTTCGAGGGAAATATTGTAGAAGTTGTCGATGGTGATGGAGCAGATAACGAAAGCATAGGCCGGCTGATGACCGGAGCAAGAACAGATCGAGAGTAAACTCGCTGTAATGACTCCCGAAAGTTCGTCGCCACGAACAATTTCGTTAAAGCTTCTATGAATTCCTAACTCAATAAAAATTTCTTGAAGACTTTGGAGGGCCAAGAATGAATGCCGCAACAAAAATTAGAAGGACTATCGACTGATAATGCTAAAAAGTTTTAAGCTACTGCAAGGACAACTAATCGGATAAAAAATGCAAACTAACATAAAAATAGGAATCGCGGTCGTAGTAATCGCAGCGATAGCCGTTGGCCTTGGTTATGCTTTTCTCGGCGGAGAACCTTCCGAAACGATTGAAGAAAACGAAGGCAAAATAGGCCTAGTCCTGGCCACGGGAGGACTTGGAGACCAGTCTTTCAACGACCTTAGTTATCGGGGAGCTAAAGAAGCGGCGGAGGAATTTAACTACGAACTCGACTACGTAGAACCCGAGTCCGTGTCCGAATTCGAAACCTATCAGAGACAATACGCAGAAACCGGCGAGTATGATCTTATAATATGCATCGGATTTGATCAAGCATCGGCACTCAGTAAAGTCGCCAGCGATTATCCGGATCAAAAATTTGCTATCGTGGATTCAACGGCGGAAGGAGAGAATAATGTGGCTTCACTCCTGTTTAACGACTGGGAAGAAGCATTTCTCGCCGGAGTAACAGCCGGAAAAATGACAGAAACCAACAAGGTCGGAATCGAAGGAGGAATGGATATTCCTCTAATCAACAACTTCGTTATGGGCTATCGGCAAGGGGTTCTGTGGGCCAATGATCAGATGGATAACGATGACGTCCTAGTGAGATACGTCGGAGGATGGAGCGATGTTGCCACAGGTAAGTCTTTAGCGGAAGCGATGTATAGCGAAGGAGCAGATATCATATACGGTGCCGCAGGAAGATCTCATCTTGGTGTATTCCAAGCCGCTCAGGAAGCTGATAATAGATGGGCTATCGGAACCGATGTCGACCAATCCTGGAGCACCGACTATGAGGATGTTATCCTTGCAAGTGGACTCAAACGAGTCGATTTGGCCGTCCACAACCAAATAAAGAAGGTGGCAAACAACAATTTCGAGTCCGGAGTAGTTAGCTACGGTATGGCTGAGGGAGCCGTAGGTGTCGGTACTGGAATAGCGATTGGCGATGAAAATATAAATCCGTATATAAGGGCGGCGAGTGACTCTGGAGTTGAAATTCCAGAAAACGTAATCGATTCGATCGAAGAAGCAGTGCAGAAGATACGTAATGGAACAATACAGATTGAGCATACATAACTGAGGCTAGGACCGAGGAATGACTTTAATTCCTTCTTCCTTTATTTTTTTATTACTAGAGATTAGGGGAATGATGATCAGTGACCTCAAAAGATAAAATCACTCTAAAAAGCAGTTGTAGCTAAGGTTAAGAACATGCCAAATTCCGAGAACGGTAAATCCAAGACGGACTTTTTCAGGTCACGACTTTTTAAAGTGGACTTGAGGAAAATAGGCTATACCCTCGCAGCAGTTATATTAGGATTTCTTATTGGAGGATTAATTATATGGATTGCTGGCTACTCCCCGCTTACACTTTATGGAGGTATATATAATGGAGCTTTATCCGGAAAAATCGCGCTGGGAAATTGGCTCTCCAAATCTGCCCCGGTAATACTTACCTCCCTCGCTTTCTTGGTGGTGCTCAAGAGCGGACTTTATAACATCGGAGCTGAGGGTCAACTCTATGTGGGGGCATTTGCAGCCGCCTGGGCCGGGTTTGCTTTAAATCTCCCTATATATCTGCATTTGATAGTAGCTATTCTCTTCGGTATGGGCGCCGGTGCCTTGTGGGGGTTTATACCCGGTATTCTAAAAGCAGAGCGGGGTGCCAATGAATTTGTAACTAGCCTTATGCTTTCCGAAATCGCAATACTGCTTACTGCTTGGTTTGTAAGTCCGGGAGGTCCTTTTAATGACCCAAACAGTCAAGCCGCTCAGACACCTCAGATTATGGAAACGGCTAATCTTCCAAAGCTTTTTGGACTACAATTGTCTATTTCTATCCTAATCGCCATCGGAGCAGCTATTTTAGTTTTTTACATCCTTTGGAAAACTTCCCTCGGCTATGAAATGAGAACTGTAGGGAGTAATATAGACGCAGCCGAATACGCCGGGATAAATGTATCAAAAATTACGGTATTATCCTTTGTTTTGGGCGGTGCTCTGGCCGGATTAGCCGGAGCCGGAGTGATACTGGGAGATCTGGGAAGGTTTGTCAATGGATTTTCACCCGGATACGGATGGGATGGGATAGCTGGTGCACTAATCGGTGGAGGACACCCCATAGGAGCGGTACTCGCTAGTTTGCTCATCGGCATGTTAAGAGCCGGCGCTATGAACCTGGATGCATTCACCTCAATCCCCAGAAACATAACCTTGATTATTGAAGGCCTAATCGCGTTTTTTGTCATAGCACCTACACTAATTGAATATCTACGGGAGAGGTTGTAAGAATGGAAGAAATCAGAAGATGGATTGTGGAAAAACCTCAAAAAATAATAATCCTCGTGGGTGCGGTTCTTTCCACCATATTTGTAATGGAATGGTTAGACTTCAATACCTATTCCATATTCGTAAGGGGATTGGGATTAGCTACCCCCATAGCTTTAGTGGCGATGGGAGAGACTATCTCGGAGCGGGCCGGGGTCATTAACGTCGGAGTCGAAGGAACGACGCTTGTAAGTGCCTTGATCACTTCGTGGGTGACGCTGAGTTTAAACGTCTATTTGGGTATTATCGCGGGCATTATCGGCGGCGCTTGTCTGGGATTCGTCCATGCTTATTGGTGCATACGGTGGAAAGCAAATCAAATAGTGAGCGGAATAGCGATAAATATAATCGCACTCGGTCTGGCCTCAGTCATTCCCGCGGCTTTCGGAGGGAGTCAGGGAACTTGGAGCGGCATACCCACTATAAATTCCTGGATCATTGTGGGCTTGATGCTCGGAATAGTCGTAGTCGTCCAGATAGTTCTATACAAAACACTCTGGGGTCTGCGTCTGCGGACTGCAGGAGACATGCCAGAAGCGGTAGACGTAGCTGGAGCGGATGTCCATAGGATAAGATATACGGCGACGATACTTAACGGTCTACTTTGTGGCTTGGCGGGTGTCTGGTTGGTTAGCTACAGTGCCCAATTCACTGACGGAATAGTAGGAGGTAGGGGATTCATGGGAATTGCAGCCACCGTCGTCGGGGGATACGTGCCTATATGGGCTTTTGGAAGTTCTTTTTTATTTGGATTCGCATTTTCCCTTCAATTTACCCTTCAAAACTTTATTCCCAGTCAATTCGCCCAAATGCTTCCATATATCGTCACTATAGTCGTTATGGCGGGCCTATTGGGTGAGATAGAAGTCCCCAAATCGCTTGGAAAACATTACGAAAGAGAATAAAAGATGATCGATCACCCGAACGAAATGAAGGCCGTAACCAAAAACGACGAGGGCGTGAATTTTGTAAGGAAGTCGGTCCCCTCAGCTGGCGGCTCAGAAGTGCTAGTAAAAGTTGAAAAGGCCGGTATCTGTGGGACGGACCTTGCTATATATCGGGGAAATTTCAAGACACCGACCCCGATAGTCATGGGGCACGAATTTGCAGGGAAGGTAGTAAACGGTCACGATAATTTGTTGGGGAAAAGAGTCACTTCCGAAATCAATATCACCTGCGGGGATTGCCGGTTCTGTAATGCGGATAAACCAAACCATTGCGTCAATCGAGAGGCCTTGGGCATATCGACGGACGGCTGCTTTGCAGAGTATATCAAAGTTCCGGAAGAAAATCTCTTTGAAATCCCCTTTTCCCCCGAAAAAGGTACTTTCGTGGAGCCCTTGGCCGCAGCTATCAGAACCTTGGAGACCACTGAAATAAAGAATGACGACGACGTCCTGATCCTAGGGTGTGGAAGATTGGGGCTCCTTATACTACAAGTAATGAATCTTAAGAATGTCAATCTTTACGCTGCAGACCACAACCGAAGTAAACTGGAAATAGCGTCCACCCTAGGGGCCGAACCTACCTCACTCGATGATCCCCCTCTACAATTCGACATTATTGTGGACTCGACAGGCAATTCTAAAGCTTTGAACAGAGAACTGGAACTCATCAAACCAACTGGCACAATTTCCTTGAAGAGCACTCCCGGCACCTCCTTCGATGTGGATATGTCAAAGGTGCCGAGAAAGGAAATAACCATACAAGGATCCCGATGTGGTCCTTTTGGAAAGTCCATAGATCTGTTAAAAAGAGGCAAAGTAGAGATAAAAAAGCTTATCACGGGTCGTTTCGATCTGCAGGAATATAAAAATGCCTTTGAGGAAATAAAGATAAAAAACATATTCGAATTTTGAGGCAAATAGTCTTCATGATAATAAAGGGATGGTTAATAGGTAGGACCGACGACGACTTTATTGTTTTCAGCGAGAGTTTATAGCACAAGAGATGAGTATGAATGCATTTGAATAACGACAATGGGGCTGAACCTCTCGATAGATATTTCTCCGTTCTAAAGAACGAACTCCCTGCAAAATTCCGAGTTTGTAAGAAAGTACCTGCAGATTTTGATCTAAAATGCGATCTCCGTGATCTCTGGAGTATTCACGATGAAAAAATGGAAAGCGAAAGGGAACTGATCGAAAAAATTGATGAAGGCGACATAAATATTGGGGAAACCGGGAATCCCAGTAAATCTCTTCTTGATCTAAAGGCCGAGATCGCTAAGAAAATAATTAAAGACTGTCACTTCTGCGAACATAATTGTCGAATAGACAGAACCGAAGGTAAGACCGGCTACTGTGGGGTAGGAAAAGAAGCCAAAGTTGCATCGAAATTCATTCATAGAGGTGAGGAAACCGAGCTAGTCCCTTCATATACCATCTTCTTCAGTGGATGTACCTTCGAATGTCAGTACTGCCAGAACTGGGACATCTCCCAGAGCCCCACGTCGGGAATTAAGATGAGCCCGAAGGAAATCTGTTCCTCGATCGAGAATATGAGAGAAAAAGGCATCAGAAACGTAAACTGGTCGGAGGAGATCCGACTCCAAACCTCCACAATATCCTGGCTTCTCTGGCGGATTGTACCGCGAACATCCCCAGCGTCTGGAACTCAAACATGTTTCTATCTAAGGAGAGCATGAAGCTCCTGAGTGGGACTCAGGACGTATATTTGACTGACTTCAAGTACGGAGACGATGACTGTGCAGAAAAGTATTCGGGAATTCAAAATTACTGGAACATAACGACGAGAAACCATATGCTTGCCTATGAAGACGGGGAGATGATTATCCGCCACTTGGTTTTACCCGGCCACTTGGAGTGCTGCACGAGGAATATAATGGAATGGGTGAAAAAGAAGCTAGATACGAAAGTTAGATTTAACTTGATGGGACAGTACAGACCTACGGCCAACGCCGGAAGGTACCCGGAAATATCCGAACGCGTTTCCGGAGAGGAAATGAATCAGGCGTTTAGAATGGCAGAAAAAATAGGATTGGAAAACGTGATTGGGTAAAATTATGGAAGTCGTATTTATCAAAGGACGAGGATACGATTCGAATATTTATCTCCTCAAGGATGACCTCAACCTGTTGATAGACGCGGGGACGGGAAAAAACTTCGATTATGTAAAAAACGAAATCGAGAAATCCGGCCCGAAAATACAGGATATCGATATCCTGATGAACACGCACGAACACTTCGACCATATAGGGGGAAACCACAGAATAGTGGAGGCTTCGGACTGTGAACTGATGGCCTCAGAACCAACGGCAAAGATGCTGGAAGAGGGAGATCAAGAGGAAACCCTCGCGTCGGCTTTCGGAGGAAAACTTGAGCCGATGAAAGTTTCGAGAGTGCTGAGTGAGGGCGACAAAATCAAGTTAGGCGAGTCCACTCTAGAGATACTCACAACCCCGGGACACAGCAGAGGAGACATCGCCCTATACGAACCGGAAGAGAAGAGCCTCTTTTCCGGAGACACGGTGTTCCAAGGAGGTATCGGGAGAACCGATCTTCCCTCATCAGATCAAGGACAGATGAAAAAATCCCTCCAAAAACTCAGCGAACTGGACGTTGAAAACCTGTATCCGGGCCACGGACCCATCGTAGAGGGCGGGGCGGACAAGCAAATCAGTCGAGCATTGAAATTTTTGATTTGAGGACAAACATGGGACCAAGAGACATTTTAAACAAGCTGAAGTATCACCCGGAACTCGATCTCGAAGAAGCCGAAATAACTATAATTCACAGGGGAGCGCCAAGAGACAGGCTTACTTTTGAGGGCAAAAACATACTCGATCTCGGCAGCGGATTTATGGATGTCAAGGGGAAGGATTCGGAGATAAAAATTCCCTACCATCGAATAACAAAGATAGAAAAATCAGACGAGATTGTATGGGAGAGAAACCGCTAGATAAGCATTCTAATCAAAGTCGCAACGGCTGCCGTGATACCGGCAAACGACGCCATCTTTAGCGCAGAAAGTACGATATTTTCCTTTGTAACCCTTCCGACGTAGACTCCCAAAAAAGCGAATAACAGCAACGAAAAGACCACCGAACTCAAAAGGGCGGTCCTCTCCGAAATCAAGAAGACAGGGGCCAAAACAAAGGGAATAACTGGAATTAACGCCCCACCGATCGTTGAAAGTCCGTCGGCCAAGCTACCTGAAATAGTTCTCGTTTTGAATTTCTCGTTCAGTTTAGTCTCCCTAAGGGCTTCCTCCTTCACCATCGCTTTTTCTAACTCCTCCAGCCTTTCGCCAACCATCACCTTTTCGGCCATGAAGGCACCCAGTATATTCGAGAGACCATTAGCCATACCACCACCTATCCCTGCAGCGATTATGACCTGACTAGCCTGGGTGCTCGTTCCAATCGCAGTGCTGGCTCCAATGACAACACCCAGAGTGGATAACACTCCATCCACAAAACCCCTAATCAGATATCTGCTCGAAAAATTCATAATAACCCCTCTTTACGACTTCTAACAATAGATGGTATTAAAGTATTCATTCTCATTAAACATACAGGTCTAATAATGTGGCTTTCAATCCTAATAGTTATCCTGTGTTTCATAGTTTTCGAGCGCGCATCAAATTACTTAATAGAAGGTCTAGGTGCTATCTCACATCACTTCGAAATATCTGAGGCAGTCCTCGGAGCGACCATAGCAGCAATGGGGAGTAGCGCGCCGGAATTCGCATCCTCCGCCTTTTCCGTCCTAGAAAATCACCCGGCGATCGGATTGGGAACAATAGTGGGTTCGGCAATATTTAACGTCACCGTGATAATCGGTGGGTCGGCACTCGTAGGAAAATACATGATGGAAAAGAGAGTTCTCTACAGGGACGGATTTTTTTATCTCATCACCATCACCGTGACAGTCCTGACTGTCTACGACGGATATCTTTCGAGGATCGAAGCGATGCTCTGGGCGACCATGTTCTTTGGATATATGGCTTGGCTAGTTTACGATGCAAAAAAAGGAAAGCCCGTGCCGAAGGAAGAGTTCAAAAAAATCAGCCGCTGGAAGGCGATAGTTTACGTGGTCCTGAGTATAATCGCTATCGGAATAGCCGCTCGTTTCATGGTACTTCAAGTGGTGGAATTGAGCTCGGCCTGGGGAGTTTCCGAGGGAATATTCAGCCTTATCATCGTAGCCATCGGAACTTCCATTCCGGACCTATTTACCTCTCTCCAGGCGGCGCGGAAAGGGATGGGGTCCATGGCCGTTTCGAACGCCCTCGGAAGCAATATCTTCGACATATTGGCCGCTATAGGAATACCGTTTTCGTTCAGGGCCGTGACGGAAGTCGAAGCCGATATCACCCTTTCAATAGTTGGGCTCTTGGCAACCGTAGTGCTCGCCTTAGGACTTATGAGGTACAACTTGAACTTAACGAAAAGACAAGGTCTGCTCCTGATCGGCGCATATATCTTCTATGTGGCTTCAATACTACTGATCTAAATTTCAATTTGCTGGTAATAATCCCTACGGAAAATTTAAAAATTAAAAAGGGAGAGTGGCAGCACTACTCCGAAAACTCTTTGAACTTTTCCTTCTTCGCTCCACAAATTGGACACTCGTCCGGGGCTTCCCCCTCAGTCGTGTAACCACACTGGCTACAGACCTGAACCTCTTCTAGGTCTATATCTTCACCTTCCGAAACGGATTCCTTGGCATCCTCGAACATCTTCGCATGAATCTTCTCGGCTTGGAGGGCCCAGTTGAAGGACTGTTTCGCGGAGGCCTCCTCCTGAAAATCGGCCACCTTTTTGTACGCAGGATACATCTCCTCAATCTCGAATCGCTCCCCGTCTATTCCTGCCTGGAGGTTTTCAACCGTATTTCCGATCCCGTAAGGATTCGATCCCGAAAAAGAACCTTCCTTATTCGGCATCCTCCGGAGATGATTGGTAGCATGTACCTTCTCCGCGTAGGATACGGCCCTAAACAGCCGGGCGACGTTCGGATATCCCCCAGTATCGGCGATCTCTGCATAAATTCTATATCTCATGTTCGCCTGACTCTCTCCGGCAAATGCATCGTGGAGATTTGATTCCGTCATTTCACGCATTTTCACACCTCCTAAGGGTTTCAGAAAAGTTTATTTATAGAATTTTTCCTTTCTGAAAAAATTTGAACGCGCAACCAAAATTTCTCTTTTATAAGCAAACTAACCCAAAGTCCAGAAGGGTTACCGATGTGGGACTCCGACGAAACTCCCACCGCAACGGAGATAGTTAGATCCATGAAAAGATTGGGATTCTCGTACGAGGAAATCTACGACACCCTCACGGGTACAGGGATACCCGGCGGCGAAGTTCAGCTCCTGATTGATCGAATAGAAACGGACTTTGAAGACGCCGAGGTAGAATCCCGAAAATCTAGAATCGCCACGGAAGTAGAAGATATACTGGAAAGAAAACTCGAAAAAAAGAAAACAAAAATCGAATCTAAGTTGAGAACGATAAATAGGGAAATGAAAAGCATGAACGGAGAGGTGAATACAATAAAAAAATGGATAGAGGAGCTTCGGGGAATAGTATCCGACATTATTGAGGTGAGATGATGAGGATTGAAGTTACCAAAAAATTTCAATTTGAGGGAGAAGAATACGAGGAAGGCGAAACGGTGGACCTCCCAAACCCGGTCGCAAGAAGCGTCATCGAAAAGGGATTTGGAGAGAGAAAAGAGGATGTCCCAAAGATAGAGTCAGTTGAAGAATCCGAAGAAATGGAAGAGAAAAGAGGACCAAAATGGAAAAGAAAAATTTGGATTTCGGAGGACAGAAATATTAGCATCTCCGTTTGGCCGCCTGGAGGGAAATTCAATTCTCCGAGCGTTACCCTCGAAGAAAACAGAAGGGACGAATCCGGGGATTGGAATACTGATCGAGTTTACCTTCCCACCGGAAGTTCCCTGCTAGCTCTATCCGTCCATTTGGAATCAGCTTGGGACGAAGTGCAAAAAATCAGGGCAGAAAAGAAAGATCAAGAATTTGAAGGTTGAGAAACCTCGTAAAAACGTAAACTAAGAGTTGCCAGATGAAAACTAAATTCATTTTCCTCAAACTTCTGCTTGAACGGTAGCGGTTGATGGGCATAATCCGGGACTCCACTCAGACTCGCCCCCATCGGCCTCGGGATGTTTCGGTTTCTGTAATCGTAGATTTCCTCGATCAAAGGACTCTTTAAGTGTAGCGTTATATTCCACGAGGTCCAGTAGAGAACCGTGTCTATAAACCAAAGATAGACGGGCGTAGGAAAGGACGCACGGCCATCGCTGAGGAAGCCGACAGGATCGACGCGGTCAAACTCGACGTTTTCAACTTCAACTTCATGGTAAACGGATAAACCCGGATCTGAATAAAGCGGGGACGGAGGCGCCAACTCATAATATTCCTCCCTAGTAAGTTCGGTGGGTACTTGAAAATCGAAATTTCCCGACAATGCCGCTCCCAATTTATCGCTAATGTCGAACTGTTCCAAACTCCCCTTACTCCTTTCGATTTTCTTATTTATGGACCCTAGACGTTCTAGTTGCGATTCTACTCCGCTTAGAACTTTTTTCAGTCCGGCAATCGTTCCGTCATCCCGGCGTATCACGTATTTCTCGACGGTCGAGATCCTATTTTCATAATCGTCATCGCCCGGTTCGGAATATTCCATATAATTTTTACTCCAATTATTCCGCGGTTCACTGAGCTGTCTACTGACTTCCCCCCTAAACATCTCACGGAACCGTTCAGAATCTTTCCAACCTTTCGAAATCCTTTCATTGAAATCACGAAACGCCGCTCTGGCCGAATTCACGGCGTCTGTTAAGACTTCTCTGGCCGTAACATAATTATTTTCTACAAGAGAAGATTCAAAATCGTCCGCATAGCCGTCAGGAAACCTTCTCTTGACGTTTTCTCCCACGGTCAAAGACCTCATAAGATCCTCAAGTTGTTTCTCCAATCGAATGAGATTCTCCTTAACCTTCTCGACGCCCCTTTCAACCTGATAGTATACCCCGGGGGGACTATCCTCCCGCGTTAAGTTCGAATAAAGTTGCTTCATCATTTTATTGCTATTTCCAAGCTTTTTCAGAAAGCTCATCATCCCCCGAAATTCCGATCTAGAATTACTGACCGCTTCAGCAGCGGTTCTAACCCTTTTAAGAGCCTTCTTGACCCTGAGTCTCGGAAAATTGTATACATCTTTAAATTCGGAGCAGATCCCCCAAAAATCGTCGACCAGTCTCCCGTCTTCAAAATCCCCGATCCTTTCCAATATTTTAGACACCCTTCTCTGCCTATTTCTATACCATGACATCGGATCGAAACTTCCGATATCGGCAATACTTCTGAGTGATTCTTTCAGCGAAAATGTCGAACGTTCCAGCATATCCAAAGAATCCTCTATTCTGTCTTGCAAAATCCGGATATTCTCGTCCCTAAGCGGTCTGACGGCTACCTCGTTATCCCAGTTATCGAGCAGTTTTTCGGTGAGGTCCACGCCGGAAAGATCTTGTGCAAGTTCGATGTAATCGGTCGAGCCAAACTTGTCGATCTCGTGAGTGGCCAAAGCCAGATTAAAGAGGGCCTTGGAACGCCTCTCGCTCAGTTTCAATTTATTTTGACCCCAAACCTCGAGATACGCCAAGGCGTATTCGGAGAAGGCCCACCTGCGCCCAATCGATTCAAAACCCTCAACAAACTCGTTCATCCTGTCTTGAAGGAGGTAGTATCTCGCATCGGCGGTAGCGAACAGGTTTTCGAGAGATAATGCGAGGGAAGTAGAGCCATCCGGCAACTCGTCGTAAACGAGCGAATTCTCAGGTAGATGAACCGACAAAACGGGAAAGCCTCTCTCGCCTCGATCCATGTCCACTTCTATATTTTCCTCCCCGAGGCTCAAATCCGGCCCCTCGGGCCTCCTTTTCTGTATTTCGCGAAGCGAACCGAGCCTCACATCCAGTTGTGACTTCAATAACTTTTCGATCCTGACTTCCCTTCCCCTCCCGTTCCGAAAACGGTAAGAATTCTTTCCGATCTTCCAGAGCGCATCATGAAAATCTTCCAAAAGCTGGGTCTCGATATCGTCTTCAAGCCTCGCACACGAAACGGTCAGAGAAGAATCGGCGGAACGTCTGATCCGTCGCATTTCATTTCGGTTACCGGCCCAGTGATAATAGCCAGCCGTGGAGACGGCCAACACCAATATAATCACGCCCAAAGCCGTAAGCGGCAAGAATCCCCCTTCATTCATTTTGACCACAGCTCCAAAACCAAATGTAGGTCCCCGTACCCCCCGAAATAGCGCAGAGAATTGTCTCCTTTCATCAGCCATCGCTCCGGAACGGAAAAATTCAACAACACGCTCTGGGAGCAAATCTTACTCGAGTCGTTCTCAAAGTTCTGGATCGTCATTCCGTATTCGAGGACCCTATTCCAAGACAGAACGATCGGGTCCAGTCTGACAATCAGGCGATATCCAAACCTTCGGCCAACCAATCTTTCCAGCGCAAGTTTTAGAGTTTCCTCGAGTTCCCCACTAAAGCCGGAGTTTTCTTTCGGATTTCCTACTTTGACTTTTTCCCAGCCGGGATTTAGGAGTATATCCTCCCTTATCAACTGCGAGAGAGTCTTTCTTTCAAATCTCCTTTCCTCTGACGGGACGAAGAAAGGCATATCCGGCGAATAAGAAAAATTATCTAACTCCCTCACCGGCAATTTTTGAAGCGATAGAAGGGTATTTTGAGCCGCTCGCTTCGCATAAGCCCCGGACCGGACGGAAGCTCCGGAGGGCGTCGCCTGGACCAAAACAAGGCAGGACAACGAAACCAACAGCGCTAAAAAGAGCACGTCCGCGACACTTGCCATTCCCTCTTCTCTCATAATGTTACCCCTTTCGAACGATCAATCTGGCGGGAATTCGGTTTTCACAGTTCTCATACACTATTGGTAACGAAACGGAAACGGAAGAGCCGTCCAACACACCATTCGACCTAAAGAGAGTTTCCCCTTCAAGCGTGGCAATCAGAGTTTGGACGGAGAGTCCGGAAGATGCCAGATTTTCAGTGAAATTGGCAGAGCGTCTTTCGAGCATAACTTCGTGGACCAGACCGGGCTCAGGGCTTACGCCCGGAAGGGCACCGTTTACTAGATAATCCGAAACCGAAAGTAGAATTCTAGACTCTTCGAGAGCGCTATGACGTTCCCTGTAGGCGATGAACGAATTACACCAAACCACGACAAACATAGAGATCAGACCTACGGCAATCACAACGCCGAACAAATCCTCCCCGACCGTCACCTGAGACAGCTATTTCACCTCGACGGAAATCCGCTTGGACTTTTTCACGGTTATCTGCCCAGGATTTTTTACCAGAATCCACTCGGACGAAAGATCTCGAAGAAGAAACAGCCGGCTTTTCAGATCCTCGGAGCCGAAAATGCCGATCTCAACCAGTCCATTTTCTTGATGGTCATCGGACACGAACAGGCGATAAGTTCCTTCGACGGACGGCAAATCCCGCCTCAGTTCGACACGCCCCGGAAGCGAATCCGCTTCTCTAAGGGTGGCCGAGACTGTCTCCAAAACATTTCCGAGTCTTTCTTCTCGGGTCGTCCTTTGGAATCTTCCATAGAAAGTCAATGCCGAGCCCAGAATCACAGCAACCGCGACGATCACGCCGACCTTGCTTAAAATAAAGCCCGAGATCGCACCGTCTTCGTTCATCTAGCAATTTCCTCCAGTTTCAAAAAGAGATCTCCCTCTCCAAGCAAATCAAAAAAGTTAGAGGTTCTTTCGAGCCTTATCCAATAACTCCCCTCATCAATAGAGGTGCCCTGCTTTCCGTCAATCCGGACGGGAAGTGGAAGCCGTTCGGCCCTTAATACTTCATCCCCTTCCCTCAGCTCTATCAACCTACCATCGAACCTGATCCCGTAACCGCCCGTATCTACCTTAATCTTCTCCCTCTCTCCTACTCTCCCGTAACCAACTCTAGTGGCAGATCTCACCAATCTTTCAAAACAATTGATGGCCTCCTGATCCTTCTTCATCGACCCTAGACGTTTCAAACCTTCAAAACCCACCGCAACGGTCACAGATGCGAGAAAAACGCATATTATTAAAATCACAGGAAGACCTACGATTCCCCTCCTATCAGTACCGAGCATCGGAACACCTAATTCTTCAAGACGAACTGTCCCTGCCAAGGGATATACCCGTGATGGGTCACGTGTAAATCTGCGATAACCGTATCGTAACCAGTCGGATCATGAAAAGTGTGAGTGTTCGAATCCGAATCAAGAGTCTGAGCGAGAGTTCCGCCCGGATAATCGACCTTGAGAGTCGCTCCGTTGAGGGGTTCCCCGGACTGGGCGTCGAATACCTCTATGGTGAAATTTTCCCCCGTCTCGGACATCTCGGCCTCCACCTCCATGTCTCTCAACATGGTCCTGTCCGCAGTATTGACGAATTGGGTAAGTATGCCCATCGACATGACACCCACCACGAGGGCGATAACTAGCTTCACGGGGACTCCCATGAGCTGTCCTTCCTGTCTCATACTGCTCCGTGAATGGATTGGAAGACGCAATTTTTTAAAGAGATAAAAAATCGGAAACCACTATCCGCTACTACTCGAGCCTAGTAGTCAAGTACACGAGAATAACGCCGACAACCCCAGAAATGACCGCTCCAAGGAGAGGAATAGAGGGCTCCACAAGGCTGATCTCCCCGGATATATTTTCCAACGGAAGCCTCAATGCACCCAACATGAGACCTGATAGAAAAAGCAACGTCCTTTTTCTGTAATTATCCAAAAGTCTCGAAATGATCCTAGGAAAAGTCAGCAGGCTGAGCACCGCACCAACACCAAAAATTGCTATCTGAACCCAATAAACACGAAAGGACTTCAGGGTGGCCAGCATGTATTCGTACTGACCCAGAACCAGAACCATGAATGACCCCGAAATCCCGGGGAGCAACATTGCGCATATGGCCAGATAACCGGCAAAGAATATTATCGGAATAGAATGCTGATTCAGGACGCCTTCCAACCCCGTAAACCATGCCGCAAAAACGAAGGACGCCAAACCGAATAATAAGGATATTAAATCCGGCTCTTCGACCCTCTTGTAAACAAATACGGCGGATGCAAGAATCAGGCCAAAGAAGAAGGAGGAAATATAAGCTAGATAATTTTCCCGTGCAAAAAGTATTACACGAGAGGCGATTAGAAAGGCCAAACCGATCCCGGCTCCCAGTGGCAACAAGAACTCGAAGTCTATCGATGAAAACTTCCGCTTGGCCTCATCAAAATACTCTTTATCAAAGATAGCCCGGATGAGCGGAGGGATAAAACCCAAATCGATCGACTCGAGAGCAAAGATTAACCGCTCGTATATACCCACTATGAGAGCAATGGTCCCCCCGGAAACTCCCGGGATTATATCGGCTAGCCCCATGGAAATGCCTTTGACAAAAGTCTCGATCGGTCCGTCCTCTGAGTCATCCTCCATCTTTTCAACAACCTAACCAAATATCAGACTTAGACCTAACCTTACTTCGGTAAGCTAGTAATATCAGTGTATCCATTGTGAACCACTCCCACCAAACATACTTCTCGGAACACGGGCCCGAAGCTAGAACAGCTTGTACCTCAGCAAGGCTCCTATCCCGCCCATTCTGGAAAACTGCTTCCCCGCGTCGTGTTCGGAACTAATCACTTCGACATCCCCTCCTTTGTTCCGGACCTTCTCCATGAGGGGTCTGACGCTTTCGCGTTCCTCCCTGAGAACGACGTCAGAAACCAACAACTTTTCCACGGCACCGGCCTCAGCAGCCTCCTCGACCTTTTCGATACCGTAAGTGGCCTTCCCCTCCTTCGAGACCCCTTCCATAAGCTCGTCCACGAGGGACGTCTCTTTCGAAGTCCTGTCCTCCCTAGAAACCCGCTCGACTATCCCCCTTTTAATTATCTCATTCAGTCCCGACCTACCGGTATGACTGGTGTTGCCCAAGTGGGTCTTCTCGGCGATATCGGGATAGTTTTCCTTCAAAAAGGAGTATATATCCTTCTTGGTGAAACCCGGTCCAGCGACTATCACCGAAGATATATCCTTGTCCGCTACGTGGTTCTCGATGGTCGAACATATTTCGCCGTAATACTCGCTTTTCGAAGCCTCCCTATCGGAGTCGTACATCTTCCCAGACCTCGTGGAAGTTATCTCGCCAAGCTGCTGTAGACCGTACTGTCTGACCAGACCAAAGGTGGCCTCTTCATCGTCGACCGCAACCAACAAAACTATCGGTCTGTTGCTGGCCTTTCTAGCCTCCTCCAGTCTCTCGAGGTGATCGGACTCCCAACTATCCTTGGCAAGAACAAACTTCGAATCGATACCTATATTTATGGTGTGATGATCGCCCAGATCCGTGCCCTTCACGATTTTCCCCAAAACTCTCAGCTTGTTCGAAAATTCCTGAAATTCCACCTCCTTCACTCGGACGGATAGCTTCATCCTCTTCTTTTCGCGGCGTTCGGACCTAATTTTGTCGTCATCCGACTGGGGACGACGCCAAGTCGTGGCAGTTAAGACATCGCCGGGGGAAATTAAGTGCTGCAAATGCCAAAGATCGTTCAAGTTTTCCGTTCGAAGTTTTATTCTGTCATTGTCCATATCCCTATAGATGATATACAAGCTCGCAACCTCCAATCCTGAAATTCATAGTCGGTAAATCCTGCCGTTAATTTTTATTCTCATACCCACCCTAAAAGTAAAGTGAGAAGATGGTGACACAAGAAGTTATTCGGGTCAGGGATGCGGAACCTGACGATTTACAGGCTATATATAAAATCGCGCAGAATTCCTTCAAGGACCCCTATCCTCTAAGATTGCTCAAACACATTCACAGTACCGATCCGGAAGGATTCCTAAAGGCCGAAATAAAGGGAAAGATAGTGGGGTACATAATAGGAATCATTAGATGGGGAAATATGGGGCACATACTGGCTATCGCCGTGGACGAGTCCCATCGGAGAGAAGGCATAGGCTCTGCCCTAATCATGAACGCCCTCAATAGGCTAGACGAAAATGGTGCCAACAGAGCGAAGCTGGAAGTCCGAGTGAGTAACGATCCCGCTATTAACTTCTACAAGAAAATCGGGTTCGAAGCCCAAAAGACCGTGCCGGGATACTACTCGGACGGGGAAGCCGCCATCAGCATGGAGTACAAGTTCGATTAGAACCTACAGATCCTCGGGTGTCAGTGTCTCGGTTTTTTCAGGCTCGTTTTTCAGCTTCTTTCGAACTCCAACCAAATACTTCAGGCCCTTCTCTTCGGCAAGATCGGCCAAATTCTGCGTTATAATCCCATCGAAAACAATGGCATAGACATCGTCCTTTTCTTCGAGTTCGCTGGAAAGATTCCTTACCTTGATCTCCTCCATCTCTTCCAAATCCTTGTCCAATAGCTTTGCTTTGGTAGTCGTCTTCAGTTCGTCGAGCAAATCTCCCAACTTTTCCGTTTCGCTTTCTTCATCTTCTTTGTCGGACTTTGTCGAGGCCTTCTCGGCCGGGTACTTATCCTTGAGAGCTTCCCTTATCTCCTCGCCGGAAAGGTCTTCGACGGTCTTGCCCTCGGGGGCTCTGGCCACGTAATCCAAGTCGGCAACCTGAAACAGTTCCTTGAGAATCAAATCTCCGCCTCTATCTCCGTCCAAAAAAGCTGTCGATGTTTTATTCTTAGTTATCTCTGAAATTACGGGTGGAGCGCTCGTTCCTTCTATTGCAACGGTATTTTTAATCCCGTTCTCGAGAAGATTGATGACATCCGAACGCCCCTCGACTATTATTATTGCATCGGATCTGGAAGCTGTCGGACCAGCCGGTAGTCCTTTGTACTTTTTGACGTCCTTGCCCTTGCTGGAACCTTTCTTTCTCCCCTTGGAAGACTCAGCCTCTTCGGCCTCGTCGATCTCGCTGACAAGTTCTTTGGCCCTCTCTTGTATAAACTGTCTTTTCGCTTCCCTCGTATCCTGAATTTGATCTATTTTTATTTCCGCTTCGCAGGGACCTACCCTATCGATGGTCTCAAGAGCAGCACCTATCATCGCCGTCTCATTTTTATCCAAACTGGAAGGTATTGAAATAGCTCCCTTAGACTTCCCGCTTTCGGATCTTACGTTCACGTTGATTCTTCCTATCTTGCCACTCTTCTGTAATTCCCGCAAATCCAGATCGTTCTCTAGAACACCCTCGGTCTGACCAAAAACCGCGCCAACGACATCAGGCCTTTCTACGACTCCATCGGTCTTGATAGAAGCCTTTATGAGATATTTGGTTGAACTATCATCCTTCGACATATTCTAACCTCCTTTTAAACTCTTCAAGTGGTAACAGGTCTATTCGTATTTCCTATACACTCCCTCTCGGGGAAAAGCCAGATGAGCTTGATGAGTGATTCTGGCTTCTGATTAGGTGATTCAAAAAAACTTTTCCATCCGAGAATAAAAATCCTACGGTCGCTAAACAAAATGCTTAAAACCAAATTTCTTCCTATAGTGACAAATGCCGTAATTGCATAAGCCATTATCCCAGAAGGGCTCAAATACTGGCCGAAGTTATCTAGCCTAAGGAAAAACCACGTAACGCCCGGAGAACAGAATCCCTTAGCTCGCGAAGCTCCTGTGCCCCATCGAAAATCAATCAAATCTCACTTTCGAAAGAATCCCTATTTTGACTCCGCCAATCCGACAAAAGTTGCACTTAAAGTTCAACTAGATAATAAAAAGACTAACTCAGTGGAGGTCATGAAAACGATCAAGACATTTCAATATCAAAAGATAATATGTATTCCCCTCGACCGACCTTAAAAATTATTGTAGAAGAGAGAGGGAAAAGGATGAAGAAAAAGGAGATAAAAAGACAGATTTTTCACGCCGGAATGGGTATATTTACGGCATATCTTATTTACTCCGGTTTAGTCGAAAAAATAGGCGCTCAAGGCCCTCTCTCAGAGTTAAAATTTCTCCCCGTCCTATCGAGGCCTTTCCTAGTAACGCTAATTATCTGCTCCGTCATAATTCTCATTTCAAAAGTGACTAAAATACCCGGCATAGATTGGATCTTGAAAAATTTTGAACGTCCATCCGATAGGAAGGAGTTTCCAGGCAGGGGATTTTTCTTTTCAATATTAGCGATTACCATTCTTTCATTGTTTTTCGAAACCTCCACGGTAGGAGCTTCGCTGCTAATACTCTCCTTAGGTGATTCGACTTCTCACTTAGTAGGAAAAAAATTCGGGAAAACAAAACATCCGCTCAGCGAGAGCAAGAAACTGGAGGGGAATTTTATCGGAGCGATCATAGCTGGATTCGGGGCTTCAATATTTATTAACCCTCTTATTGCATTCATAGCCGCATTTATAGCGATGTTTATCGAAGGAATAGAATTGGGAGATAGATCAGAAAAGATTTTAGAAGACAATTTGGTGGTAACCATCGTGGCCGGAATTATCATCACCACGCTGAAAATGTTAATTCCCTAAAATTTTTGAAAAAGAAATTGAATATGCTAATCCTCATAATAGCTTCGAAAATCCGAAAGGCTTTCGGAATGGGACTCTCGTTCCGAACGAACGAAACTAGAAACACCCTCTACGTCCTTAACCGCCTTCCTGACGTAGCTCCTAAGTTTGTCCCTGAGATCGGAAAGGACGGTAAAGCCCAATTTCTGTAATTGTTTCTTGCAGAATAACGCCAATTTTTCTCCATTTCGGTCGAAATCGGTCAATATTATGACTTCATCATGACCGGACAGGTCCTCCAAGGAGTTCAAGGGACTTCTCCCGCCGGACGGAACATGGTAAATTGGGCCCGAAACTCCCAACTCTCGAAGGGCCTTCTCGTCCTTCTTACCTTCCACGATAATAGCTACCCCCTCATTGGACCTCTCCCTTATCCGATCCAAGGTTCTTTCCAGTTTTTCAAACGTTTCTGAGTCCAACATGGTACCATTAGAGGAACAGTTCTTACCTCCACATTCCCCCAGAAAGCCTTATAGAACTGTATCTTATTTTATGCTCTGGGGATTAAAAATTGGACCCAGAGTGCCTAAGCTGGCACGACGCAGAAAAAGCCCTTGAAGCTCTCGCCATCTCCATTAAGGAGGACTATGACCCCGACGTATTAGTAGGGATATCCCGAGGTGGTCTGATACCCACGGTAAGGCTGTCTCACATGCTCAATGACCTGAGCATGAGAGTAATTCACGTGAAATTTTATGAAAACGTAGACGAAACGATGGAAGAACCGGAGATAACCGGAACTAACATCGGAAAACTGGAGGGAAAGGTTCTTATCGTCGACGACGTGGCCGACACGGGAAGCACGTTGGAAGCAGTCCTCGACTACATAGATGACAAAGTAACAGGAAAACTAAAAATTTGCACAATCGCATACAAGCCCAGATCCAGTATCAAACCCGACTACTACGTGTACGAGACTGAAAAGTGGATTATATTCCCTTGGGAAGAAGCCCCCATCAAGAAAAAAGCGGAGCAGGAAAATCATCAGTAGGGCTCGGACTTCAAACCGGCTTTATACCCCAGTACATTGGTTCCGATATGTATCAGGGGAGTCAGCAAAAGCAACACAGTCACCTTGTCCCACCCCGGAAACATGCGAAGGGAGCCTACCAAAAGAGCGAATACTATAAACTCGAGTTGATCCAACACCGGCATGGGCTCCCCTCTGGCTAGTCCGCATCGTCTTTTCACGAAACTGCCAATTAAATCTCCAAAAAGCGCACCAACGGAAAGCAGTACCGCGACTTCCCATCCGCCGGGGCGACCCCAATAAAAACTTTGTATGAACCCGATTAGGGTTCCTCCCAAGAGGCCAGCCACGAGTCCCCTAACGGTCTTTCCATCGCCCAAAATTCTATTCCCATCCGGCATCTTCTTATTGAAATCGACTGGGAAGCCACCGCCCAGAACCACCGGAGTCGCATTTGCCACGTAGGCAGGCAAAATGAACCAGACAGCATTACAGATTATGTTAAGTAATTCATACATTCACAATCTTACTCTCCAGGTGTTTCTCGATAATTTCCATATGCTTCTAGAACTTATACCCCCTAGGGATAGGAGGATTCAAATAATCTCTTGAACGACCTTTCGGTGTATCCGACAAGGCTAAAGAGCTTTTCCCACTCCGGTGTTTCGAATAGTATTCCCAAAAAAACAAGGGAGACTACTGAACTTATCACCGGCCGCGCTTAAGCACATTAAACTAAGATCAAGTAATGATCATTACCTCAGGAACGTTCGGAAACCTGCAGGATCTTTGGATCTAGACCCTTCACCTCGGCAGCGGTGCCCACTTTAGTCTCGGAACCACTCGCGGCCTCCCAGAACTTCCTCGTCCTCTCCTTGTACTTCTCGTCTCTGAGAAGATGGTGATCGTAGATGAAGGTGTCGATTTCGGCCTCCCTCAAAATCCGGACGGCGTTATCGATGGCCCTATCAAGATTCGTCCTGTTCAGCATATACCCGTAGAGATAGGTAGCCGGACCGTCCATAATGAGATAATCCGGGTCCTTCTCGATTATCCAATCCGCATAGTCCTCTATAGTCGGCCCTTGAATGTCCGACGTGTGAAGAAACACGCATCCCGATCCGTCCGTCACGGTGGTGGCGAATACCCATCCCGTCTGAGAATACTCGATTCCGTGAAAAAGAGGGTCGGAAAATTCAATTCTAGTATCGCCTTCCTGAAGTTCCCTACCCTCTGCAAATTTTACGGGTACCGACAGGTCAGGTTCCCCTATCCAAGTTTCACCGCTCCACTTGCTGGACCAACTTTCAAATCTACCGCTCCACTTATCCAAAAGCTCGTTCCTGCGTTCCTGATAATCCCCGAAATCCTTGTTCATCGCTCGAGAAAGGCCTGGCACCGGGTCCTCAAATTTCTTGGTTTGGGGATTTACTTCGAGCTGGTCGAAGGATTCTCCCTCGAAAATCGAGCACAGTGCCCCTATAAACTCCCTGGCCCTGTCCCACTGCGAGTTGTTTATCCACCTATTGGGGTCCTTAATCCACAGTTTCGACCCCCCGAAGAGGGAAGCGCTATCGAAGTGATCAAAATCGGGTAGGAAATGGTGATCGTAATGATAATGGCTGATAACGACATGCTCGGCATCCTCCCCCGCCTCCTGGATCCTCCTCCGCGCCTTGTTCCTATATTCTATCTTCTGGCTATCGGACATTGGATAACTGGGTTGCATGGCCGCTGCGCCGGGATCGATCAGGACCGAGGACTCTTCCGTTTCAACCCTCGTGCAGGTACTCTTGGCTCCCATCGAATCAAACCATATCGGCTCCACTTCCACAAAAATCGCCAAAACGAGGTTGAACACCCGAACATAAGTCATTTGTGAATTCGAAATCTTTATTTTTGTTACACCCATAACAAAAAGCCGATGCAAGTCGACAAGAAAATTTTGGCAAGAGTCTACAGCTTCGACCTCCAGTTCGAAGGTGGAAAAAGAACTAGCTTTTACAGAAAGCTGTTTGGATTCAAGTCTAAAACCACACGGGAAAACAAAAAAGGAGAGGAAAAAGTCTACGAGAATTTTTACCCAGGAATACTTACGCCGATACCCCATCTGAGACTCGGGAAAAGCGTCATCGCCGTGCCGAAGACGGCCGAAGGGAAAATGGACGAGTTTTTCGAGAATTCAAGGTGGGGCCCGATCGACCTGTATTCCTTCGACGGCATTATTCCCTCCCGAGACAGACATAAGGCGATGAAAGAGACCATGAAGCGGGTAGAAATAAGGAAGGATAGGACCCTTGAATCCGAGTTAGAGTCCCTCCTCTCACTTCATTCTAAAGGACAACTCGAATCGGCAGAAAAGCCCAGAGTCAGAAGAGTATTGGAAGAAGCGAAAAGGCTGATGAAGCACGATTGGACCGAAAATTCCGAGTTTTCTGAAGATCTGAAGAACAGGATAGAACCGTTAGAGAAATGGATCTCCTAGTTTGATGGACTGCCTCATATTACTAGCCAGCCATCATTATCCGAATCTATTCTTTAGGCTTCATCTCCGGCCTCGGACCACAGGTATTCGAAATATCCCTCGGCGTATTTGGCCAGTCCGACTTCATCGGACCATATTCCCAACCTCCTACCTCCCCTTTCCAATACCAAGAGCACTTCCTTTCCGTCCACAATAACCCCTCCGCCGAAGAGCGGATCCCGAAATCTAACTTCTATCTCCGAAGAATCGACAAATTTCTTAACTAATTCGTTATTTTCGGAAGTTAGAATCCTTATATCCAGATTCTTGGTTTCCATGAGCGGTACGAAATCCTCGATATCCGAAATTCCTTCGGGAAAATTGGGGAGCGAAATTGAAACCTTGATGTCCGCCCGTACAAACATCTCTTCAATCCTGCCCAAAATCTCCTGATCGCCACGTATTATCCAGACGTCCGGCTTCTCTACCTCGCCACTTTTCTCGTACATAGGTTCCAACTCCTGCTTGATCGTTTCACTCGCCTCCTTGAACTGCTCCTCCCTCTTAATTCGCTCCAACCTGATGATTTCGGAGGGTGGCTTGGCCCGGTACCTAGAAGGCCTGCTAGACTGACTTTCAACCCAACCCCTTTTCTCAAGCTTTGAGAGAACGTCGTATATCCTAGAATGGGGAACATCAGAAACTTCACTCAAATCGCCTGCGGTGCTCGGACCCGAAGAAACTAACCCAATATAGGTCCGGGTCTCGTATTCCGTAAGGCCTAGGTCCTTCAGAGTCTTCTTAATCTTCTCGGAAACCATCTATAAACACCAGAAACCGAATTTTCATATTCTGGATAGTTAAAAAACCCTTATATATTCACCCCAAAGAGTAGTGAATGAAACTCATGCCTACTGAAGTTAAGGAAGAAGTAGAATCCATCTGTCCCGAGTGCTTCAAGAATGGAGAGATAGAGAAGATACCGGCTCAAGTAGTAGAGGAAAACGGGAAAATTTGGATCAAGAAGGAGTGCCCGGAACACGGAAAATTCAAGGACATAATCTTCGACGACGCCACCCTCTACGAGAAGTGGAATAAATTCGGGAGGGAGGGGACTGGACCTGACAACGTGGATCCTTTACCTCTGTCGGACGGGGAACTGTATTCAAAGCATCAGTCACAAAGCGTGCTCACGAACCTCTTCGTTACAAACAGGTGCAATTTGAGATGCAGCTATTGCTTTGCGAACTCGGGGGCCGAGGGATTCGTCTACGAGCCGAGCTTGGACGAAATAGAAAAGATGTTGAAGCAGGTGAGGGAACAAAAGCCCGTTTCCTCAAAAGCCTTACAAATAACCGGAGGCGAACCCACCCTGAGGGAAGATCTTTTCGACATCATCGAGATGGCCAATGACCTCGGTTTCATTCACGTTCAGCTCAACACCAACGGGATAAAACTCGCCGAGTCCGAAGAATACTGTGAGAAACTGAAGGAATTCGGAGTGGGCACGGTCTATTTAAGCTTCGACGGAATGACCGAGGAATCCGACCCGTGGGTGGAACAGCACAAGAAAGCCGTGGAAAACCTGAGGGAAGCCGGCATAGGAGTGGTTCTGGTACCCACTGTAATCAGGAACATGAATCTGGACGAGCTGGCAGATATAATAAACTATGCGAAGGACAACATCGATGTCGTCAGAGGGGTCAACTTCCAGCCCGTATCGTTCACGGGTAGAATAACCAACATCACGAAAGAGGACAGGGAAAGGGAAAGGGTGGATTACTCTACCATGCTCAGAGCGATAGAAGAAGGGCTTGACGGTCAGATAAAAATGGACGACTGGTATCCGGTCCCGTTTGTCGTCCCAATTTCAAAATTAGTAGAAAACCTGAAGGGAGAGAGACAGGTCGAATTTACTCCCAACCCCAAGTGTGGAGGGGCGACCTACGTATTCGTAAAGGACGGCGAACTGATACCGATAACCAGATTCGTCGATGTTGAAGGACTGATGGAGATGGTAGACGAGCTTTCTCAGAAAGATGGCTTTTTGAAAAAATCCAAAATAGCGTTTCGTCTCGCCAAAGATGCATCGAAATATATCGACGGAGAAAAGGCCCCCGACGAACTCAACATTAACAAAATCTTAGTAGAAGCGATCACCGGAGGTAACTACGATTCGCTGGCCCAGTTCCACGAGAAGACCCTCTTCCTGGGTTCAATGTGGTTCCAAGACGCTTGGAACATTAGCATGGATCGTCTCAGCAAGTGCGTCATTCACTACACGACGCCCGAAGGCGTGGTCCCATTCTGTACCTACAACGGACTAAACGTGGGGCAGGACATCAGGAAAAAACATTCAAAATCGATCGAAGAATGGGAAGAGGAAACCGGCAAGGACCCCAAGGACGACCTCTGGGATGGAGGCCCCACAAGCTAGAAAACCGTTAAAGAAACCAAAATACGGGCAAAATCAAGTTAAGTTATTTATAGATAGAAACAATCATTCTTTCAAACTGGACCCTTAGAAAGGAAGATATATCAAACATCAAGATAAGAATTCGAAAACTGGAGGTGCCCCAAATATATCCAAAAAAATATACCCGCTTTGAGAAGGCCCGTGTGATTGGAGCCAGGGCTATCCAGATAGAGTTAGGGGCTCCCGTACTAATTGACGTTCCCGAGGATGTTTCTGATCCAATCGACATAGCCAGCATGGAATTTGAGGAAGAAGCAATCCCCATGACCATTGTAAGAAGGATGCCAACCGGAGAGAGAATCTCTAGAGAGTAAATTGGTCATAAATAGCTTGAAGGCTTTTTCTTAACTGGGGATTAAGTGGGAGTTAAAATAAAGGATATCGTCCCGCTTCGGGAAGTGACCCTAGAACATCTCAAGGGTAGGACCATAGCGGTCGACGCCATGAACACGCTCTACCAGTTCTTGTCCATAATCAGACAGAAAGATGGAACTCCACTCAAGGACTCGCAGGGGAGGGTTACATCGCACCTTTCCGGACTCTTCTATCGAACTTCGAAGCTCGTGGAAATGGGTATAGAACCTGTACCCGTTTTCGACGGCGAGCCCCCCGAACTCAAGGAAGAGGAGCTCGACACGAGGAGAAAAATCAGGGCGGAGGCCGAAAAGGCTAAAGAAAAGGCTCTTGAGGAGGGGAAAGAAGACGAAGCTTTCAAGTACGCCCAGAGGTCCGCCAGACTCTCGGACGAGATGGTCGGGCAATCGAAGGAGCTACTCGATGTCATGGGGATCCCTTGGGTCCAGGCGCCCGGAGAGGGCGAAGCGCAGGCGGCACACATGACCAAAAGTGGAGACGCTTGGGCCACGGGCAGTCAGGACTTCGACAGTTTGCTATACGGGTCTCCCGTACTCGTAAGAAACATGGCGCTCACGGGGAAAAGAAAACTCCCGGGAAAGGACAAATACAAGGAAGTCCATCCCGAAGTCGTGGAGCTAAAAGATCTTTTGGAGGAACACGGTATCGATCAAGGACAGTTAATCGCAATAGGAATTCTGGTAGGCACGGACTATAACGACGGAATAAAGGGGCTAGGGCCGAAAAAATCGCTCGACCTCGTAAAGGAGGAGGGAAGTCTAGAAAAAATTCTCGAATCGGAGGTCGGAGAAAAGTTCGAGACTGAGCCCCTAGAAGTGAAAAAGCTATTCACCGACCCAAAAGTCACGGACGAATACGACATCACGTGGAACGATCCGGACACTGAAAAAATAAAAGAATTCCTCTGTGAAAAACACGACTTTTCCGAATCCAGAATAGAAACGGGAATAAAGCGTCTAGAAAAAGGAGCCGGCGAACGGGCACAGGAATCTCTGGAAAAGTGGACCTGAAAGCAGTTACAAAAACGGACCCACAATACCACTCATCTGGCTT
>CAZEBR010000002.1:53369-86006 GCA_964510375.1 Hadarchaeota archaeon (SeqCode)
GATCGCCCACCAAAGGGACAAAGGCGCATCTCCCGTGTTTGCTTCTAACCGTTTCGTCCTCCGATTTTTTCTCTATCGCGTACAGCGTCTGACCCATGTAGCTACTCCCGACCGGAATAGCTAGACGGCCATCCACCTTTAGCTGTTCGATTAACGGATCGGGAACTTCCGGAGCGCAGGCGGTAACCAAAATCTTATCCCACGGAGCACCCTCCTCGTAGCCAGTCGTTCCGTCTCCTACCACGACCTCCACCCCTTCATAGGAGGCCTCTTTAAGATTCTTTCGACCTGTTTTGGCCACGCTCTCAAGCCTCTCCACGCTTACCACCTCACCTTCCTCCCCCGCCAGCTCAGAAAGCAAAGCGGCGTTATACCCGGAACCGGTTCCTATTTCGAGTATCCTATTTCCCTCCTCTACTTCGAGAACCTCCAGCATAATGGCGATCATGCTCGGGGCCGATATCGTCTGGCCTTCTCCTATGGGGAGCGGATTATCGGCATAAGCATTGTCTCTAGACCTCGGCGGAACAAACTTCTCGCGGGGGACCGACAAAAAAGCATCCGAAACGTCCGAACTCTCTATGTACCCCCTTCTCTTGAGGCTCTGAACCAACTCCTCCCTCTTACCTTCGAACATATCATTATATTGATACTCTCTCTTCCGATTTAAGATATGACTGAAGTGAACATCGGACGCGAGAAATAATTTACCGAAGTTCATCGGGCAACATATGGGGTATACCATCGACGACCGGATACTCGCGACCACACTCAGGACAGACTATACTATCATCTTCCAATTCGACACCGGTCTTGCAGTACGGACAAGCCAATACTTCCATAAGCTCATCGTTTACCATTTCCACCACCAAGCTTGGGCTTCCATTGTGTTTCGATCCATTAAAAATATCTGACAAGGTACTTATTAGTAATGACACTTCAATTCGAGGGACCGTCTAGTCGGTCGGAACTTTCCACGATTTTCTTTAAACCCTTTCTCAATGAAATTTCAGGTGTATACCCCATTTTCTCCTTGATCTTACCTATATCCGACTCGCTATGGCGAACATCACCCGCACGCTCATCCTCGTAAACCGGATCAATGTCCTCGTTTCCGGTCAGTTCCAACAATACTTCGCAAAGCTCATTTACGGAGATCGAACTCCCGGTTCCGACATTGAAAACGTGGCCACACAAGCCCTCCGTCTCCAGTGAAAGCAAATTTGCCTTAACAACGTCGTCCACATACACAAAATCCCTGGTCTGTTTTCCGTCTCCGTAGATAATCGGCGCTTTTTCTTCCGCCAAACGTTCGAGAAATTTTGATATGACTCCCGCGTACCTTCCACCGGATTGACCGGGGCCGTAAACGTTGAAGTAGCGTAGAATCACTGTTTCGAGGCCATTCTCACTATACTCTCTACATTCCTTCTCGGCATCGAGCTTAGACTCGGCGTAAGGAGACTCCGGATCGACGGGAGAACTCTCGGTTAGAGGCAGATCCTCCGGCTCCCCGTAAACCGCACAGGAGGATGCGAAGACGAAACGGTCCACATCTCCTGCCAAACTCTCCTCCAACAGATTAGCCGTACCCCCGACATTCACTTCTCGAGTCAACTCGGGATTTTCCACGGACACCGGGACGCTAGTTATGGCCGCCTCGTGGAATACCGCATCCACCTCCGTTAGCGCCTCCTCGACATCATCTTCGTTCCTGATATCGCCCTCGATAAACCGAAAAGACGAATCATCTTCGTGCCTCTCTATGTTCTCGAAATTACCCGAATAGAGGTTATCCAGAACCTTAACAGAATGCCCATTAGACAAAACCGTGTCGACTATATGACTTCCTATGAAACCAGCACCGCCGGTGACCAGAACCTTCAACTTGTTACCCCTTGCTAGAGGGAGTAACTTACTTTTTAAAGTCTTTTCAATAAACCAAATATCTCAAAATGCTAATACGGATTTATTAATCCGGATCGCCCGGATTTCGTAGCCTAGAAGTAAGAAAAAACGAGAGAGGAAACGAAACCGACGATCAAAGAAGCCGACACGATCATGAGTAGCTGCGAAAGGGGTTCGGAACCAAAATCGGGGGATATCGGTTTTTTCCTCAGCCTGTTCAAAGCATAGATGGAACTCTGAAGCCCCAATCGACCGGACCACAGACAGAGCGGCAGGTTCACGGTCAAGATCAAGATTACGAACAGAACATTCATAACTTCATTAGCAGGTATATTGGAAACAGACCATCCCCTGATTATTTCTTCCACGTGTACGATAAGGGAGAAGTCATACATCCCCCGAGCAAAAAGGAATATTCCCCCGCCTACCCCAAACAGAATGTGGGACAGTACGAATATTGAGATCGTCGTCAGGGAAAAATAGACAATCATCTCCCACCAAGGGGCGAAAAAAGCGGACTGGGGAATTCGTACTGCCTTGCTCAGTTCAAGTATTATTTCATTGTATCCAAAAAGGCGCCCAAAAATTATTCCTGCCATCCAGCTGGAAATAATCGATAGCCAGAGAATCGACTTTATCCGATTAGGGTGCAAAAAAACCCACCAGATGGGACTTTATCCACCGTGCTCTTTTTCATACCTACGCTTGGCGTTATCGATCGTCTTTTTCAAGTAATTATGGCTTTCAGAATCGCTACTACTGCTATCAGAACTCTTCTTAGTGCTCGTTTTCTTGATCTTAGTCTTGGGCTTTTTCTTGGTTCTCTTATCGGTCTTCACCGAGACGGAGTCCTCTAACTTCTCGATTCGCTTCTCCATACTCTTGATTTTTTTGGCCAACTTTCTGATCTGATTTTCTAAGTTCTTTACTGACTCTGCATCATTCATCCGGCACCACCGCTTCACGCTGAATGAATTTTGCTAATAAATCTTTTCCACTTAACAGGAAAGTTCCTCCTCGACTACCTCTCCATTAGGCTCCTTCTCCTCAAACACCTGGGCCGAAAACTTCTCAATCTCCACATCTGTCTTCACCCAAGTATCGGGCGAAAGCCCGGCCTTGACACAAGTTTGAGAAAGAAACTCTTCCTCGTCCCAACCCTGATCCAGCGGCACCTGAGGCAGAAGAAGTCCCTCCCTACCCCCTCTCTTTACTATCAGGCCATCCCTCCCTACCTCTATTTTCTCCGAACATTCTTTCTTGTTTCTTATCTCGATTTCCTCTGGCGGGGTCAGGACGCTAACCTCGACCGTGGCGGCATCTAGCTCTTCGGGCTCCAGACTGGGAAATCTGGGATCTCGGGTAGCGGCGCTTATTGCAGAATCGATCAATCCCTCCACCAAAGACTGCTGGGGCATCGGCCGACCGATACATCCCCTTAAGGATCCTTCCTTGTTGAGAGTGACAAACACGCCCCTATCCTCTGTAAATATCTCCTCAAGATCCTCCGGCGGCTCAATTTTTTTGCCGTCCTCTAAATACGTTTCTATCGCGCGTCTTGCCAGCCGAACGGCCTCACTTCCTTCTTCAATAGTCAGCAGAAAAATCACCCCTCAATCTATCATATCCTTCGATGCTCTCCGCTATTTTTTCCCAGTGGCTACCTGGCCAATAAATTTTGCCACAGCTCTCACACTTCCAAAAACGATCGTTTTTCTCCAATACGGTATCTGAAATATTCCCTTCTACAGATTCCTTATCTATCTCGGAAAGAACCCCGTTGCAGGCCGTGCATCGAGAATTTCCCAGCTCAATTTCAAAAATTTCTCCCAATGAATCGGAAATTTTGACCATTTGTTCCTGTACCTCAGCCTCGCCCTCGATCAGCAAACTCTCCAAACCCTCCTTAAGCGCCCTCCTATGAAGTTCCACATCGCTAGTGATCAAAATTCTATTATTCATCTCCGCCTTTTCAAGCAAAAAATCGTCTTCATCACGAGAAGAAACCTCTTGATCGTTTACATAAACCACGTCCTCGCCCGCAAGCCTCAACCATCGAGTAAGCTTTCCAAGCATCCCGTCAGTTATAAATCTCATAGTTAGATTAGCTTTCCTCTTTCATCAGTTTATTTGCCAGTTTCTTTATTTCTCTAGAGGCCGGCGAGTCGGGACTCCACTCCAGAAGGACTTTACCCTCCTTTAGAGAGCGGAGAACCTCCTTATCGTAAGGAATCGAAGAAAAAATCGGGAGATCCATGATCCGCGTTATCTCGTCAGTGTCCAGTTCGTACTCCTCTCCCTTAACCTGATTTAACACCAAACCGGTCAAATCGAGATCTAGAAACCCGGCCGCCGCCTTTGTTTTCATCGTATCAGTGACTGCGGTAATCTCGGGCACCGTCACGAGAAGGAGTTCCTTGCAGGATTTTAACGCCGCTATAGTCTCCCCTCTAAGACCGTTTGGAGTGTCCAACAAGACGTATTCGTAACCTTCAACTCGATTTAAAATCACTTGAGAGAGCCTAGAGGGTTTGGCCCTTCTCATTTTATCGATGCTCACGGAGGCCGGAATCACGTGAACGCCCTTCGGTCCATTATATACTGCCTCCTCAAGAGATATTCCTCCCATCAACACGTCATTGATCGTCCTCGGAACTTTTTCCAAGTTGAAAAACAGTGCCTGATTCGGCGAGGTAATACATGCATCTATGATGAGAGTAGATTCACCCATCTCGGCGAGGGCAACTCCCAAATTGGCCGTCAGGGTACTTCGCCCTACGCCACCCTTACCAGAACCGATCCCAATCACGCGCATTTTGCTATTTAAACCTCGTGGGTTTCATTTTCAAGAATAAAAGGACAATATCTTTTCCGTTCTCTTCTCTCCAACTATTTCTTTACATTCTGCGTTTTTAAAGAAGTATCTCAGATTCTCCTCCAAGTCCTTCGAAAGGAATATATTCACAAAACTCTCGGCGAGTTTCGGATCGTTCTCCATCACTTCTAGAAGCGCGTTAATCTTTCGATCGGGCGATTTAGACAGCGAATCTTGTATTTCCTCTCCAATGATCAATTCTTTTCCGAACTTATCCCTCCACTTTTTATCATATCTCGCCAACTTCTTTTCGCTACAGTCCCCCTCCTCCACCCCTTCTACAGCAATTCTACCGGCTATATCCCCGGCCTCAAGAGCGTATCTTACACCGTGACCTGAAAACGGATTGACTTGCCCGGCGGCCGATCCGACAGCCAAAATTCCATCCGAAACTGTAGAGTCCAAAGGTCCATCCACAGGAAGTTGACCCCTGTAAGCACCCACAGGGACGCTACCCTCCAAACGGCTCGGATTCTCCCTACCAATAAACTCGTCCAAAGCCGAATCGGGATGAATCCTAACACCTCGTATTCCTGTCATTGCAAAACCGTCCTCGTACGGGTACACCCAAGCGTGACCCAAAGGGGCGAGCATTGAATTGAAGTAAAGATCAATGCCATCGCCACTTGAAACGTTCGCCATCAGATACTCGTTGGATTGAGTAGTTCTCTCCGAATTCCAATCGGAACCCAGCAGATCGGAGAGAAAGATGCTGGACCACTCGGCCCTAGCTCCAGTAGCATCGATAACAACTTCGCTCTCGATCTCTTCCGACCATTCACCCGACTCGGCGCGTACTCCATCTATCCCGCGTGATCCGGTAAGGAGGCCCCTGACAGGAGAACTCAACCATATATCAGCTCCAGCTTTCACTGCCCTCAGCGAGAGTTTTTTATCGAAATCATTTCTGTCGATTACTTTGCCAAAATCACCCTCTACCGCCAAACTCCTGTGAGGCGTATGAATCTCGACTTTACTTACTTCATTTATTTTTGAATCCGAAAGATCATCTTCCACGACGTCCGAAAGAACCCAAGAGGAGGCCTGAGTCCGTCCTATTCCCGCCTGAAGTTCAAGCACGAGCACCTCGGCTCCATTTTCGGAAGCTGATTTTGCGGCCGTCAAACCTGCCGGACCGGCTCCTGCGACTATAATATCAAAATCATCAGACATTCTCCAGGCCCTACCCAACTTAGCAGACACCTATTTATAAACTAAAAATAGTGCTTAAAAATAATGTTTTGTCTTTATAAAACATCTTCGTACTATTTCGTGGCAGGGCGAAGATGAAAGATATTGCCAAACCGGACGTGGGAAACCACAGGTGAAACGTAATGCAATGCCCACAATGCGGTAGCAATTCGATAGTACAGGACAAGGCCCGAGGCGAAAAAGTCTGTACCAGATGTGGGCTGGTGCTTCTCGAAAAAGAAATGAGCTCGGAACCCGAATGGCACGCCGAACCGGGGAAGGAAAAAGGAAGGGCCGATACGTCGTCCGGGTCCGACATAACGCAACACGATCTAGGACTGGGAAGCAGGATGGGGGACTCAAACGATCTCTCCCCCGCCTGGAAGTCAAAACTCAGGAGACTGAGAAAGTGGCACAAGAGATCGAGGGCCACCAACTATCAGGAAAAGAGCTTGAGACAGGCCCTGATCAACTTGGACAAGCTCTGCGAGGATCTTTTCCTTCCAAAGTCACTGAAGGCGGAAGTGAGCGTGCTCTTCCGAAAGGCGAAGGACAATGAAATCACTCCCGGAAGAAACACCTGGAGCGTGCTCGCAGCTTTGATATTTATAGTGGCAAGGATGCGACAAATTCCTAGAACGGAAAAAGAGGTTGCCGAGATCCTGAGAAGGAGGACCGACCTCGAGGAAAAGGAAGCACAACAGGCCCTGAGAAGAAACAGGAAAGTCTTGGCTAGGGAGCTGGACATAGACGTCCCGAGACCTAGGCCAAAGGAGTATCTGGACAGGTTCGCATCCCGACTCGACCTGCCAAAAAAGGTTCAATCCAGAGCACACGAGATGTCCTCATCGATCCCGAAAAAATTCAAGTCGAAAAAGGCCTCGTTCCTGGTGGCGGCTTCCGTGCTGTACAACGCTTCGCAGGAGTTCGACGGAAACGTGAACATCAGGGAAATAGCGGAGAAGCTTGAGGTAGGGGTCTCAAGCGTGTCTATGACTGGAAAGCGAATTAGGGAGCTCATATCCGACTCTGAGGAATGAATACCTCCTCGCCCTCCTCTCCCACCCCCTCAACCCTCCCCTCCAGATATAGCAAACCCGTGATTGCGGCCATGATCGAGTCTATCTCGTGTTCGTTCATATTTCCATCCACTCTCCAACCTCTACTCTCCAGTTCCCGGATCCAATCGCTCCTTTCCTTAGAATCGAAGAGTATCCTGCCGGAAGTGAGAGGATGGACCTCTATCACCTCCAAACCCGAGTCCGAGAGTTTTTCCGCAAGGGAAATCCCCCTCTCGGTGAGATATTTCATGCCACCCAATTCAGGAGGAAGTACCCTATAACCTCGATCCACCAGTTCCGCATCGGCCGGCCGAAGTCCTCCCTCGTCGGGAAAGCTCAGTGGTGCATCGATCGCGACGATATCCGGCGACGATTTCCGGCATGGTTCGATTATCTCTTCATCGCGGTGGAAAACTTGGCTCTTAAGATTCTTCCCATCCAGAACGGTTACACCGGTCGGGTTCTCCTCCTTTCCCGCAAGATCTATCCCGACAGATTTCATCTTCCCATGTAAAATGCCGGCCGCGAACCTCTAACAGTTTTCGGAAGGACACGGAATATAAAAACAAAAAAGCTCAGAGAACTGTTTACCGAATCGAAATCCAAAAATCACCAAGAAGGAATTTATGATGAAAATTTCGCCAGTCCCAAACAAACGAGCATTGAAGGTAAAAACAAAAAAAGAGATCGCCTTGGCCGTTGCGGATCTTCACCTAGGAATGGTGGCCGAATTATCGAAGAAGGGAATCGAAATTCCCAACCGTGTGCCGCTGGTAGAGGACAGGCTGATGGATCTGATCGAATCGGAAGAACCGGATCGACTCTTCTTCTTGGGGGACGTAAAACACAACGTCCCGGTAACGAGCTGGCAGGAATGGAAGTATCTCCCGGAACTGTTCGAAGAACTGGACAAGAAAGTGAAAGTGGAGATAATACCCGGAAACCACGACGGAGACATAGCTGGAATGATTCCTAGAGACGTGACTCTACACGGTTCGGGCGGAACCACTTTCGCCGAGGGAAAGGTCGGCTTTCTACACGGGCACGCCTGGCCCGACCCGGAGCTTCTCCACTGTGAAACGATAGTGATGGGACACAACCATCCCTCCGTGGAATTTAGAGACGAAGTCAACGCCAGAATAACCGAACCGGCTTGGGTCAAAACGACGATTAGACCAGAGAATCTACCCGAGAATTTGCGTGAAGAGGTCGGGGAGAACGTTCCAAAAATCGTCGTCGTTCCCGCATTCAGCAAGCTCGTGGGTGGAGGGGCCATCAATCGTAAAATCCCGGAGAAATTGTTGGGACCCCTTTTCGAGAATGATGCAATCAACCTGGAAGAGGCCGAAATACGCCTCATGGACGGAACCTTCCTAGGCAAGGTCAAAAACCTCCGAGAGTAGAAGAATCGTGACGCAACGACTAGCTCCATTTAAATAAGACAAAATTTGTCGGGCGTTATAGACAAACTTTTTATATAAAAACAGGTATGAGTGGGAAGGGTCAAACTCTGACGGACGTAATTATTATAGGGGCGGGGCCTGCTGGCCTCTTCGCCGCGAAGAAACTGGCGGAAGAATCCGACCTTTCAGTTGAAATTATAGAGAAAGGAAAATCGATCAAGGAGAGGAGAAGCCCCTACGAGGAGAACGACAAGTCTCTCGAATCGGAATCGTACGACGTAATGCAGGGCGTCGGCGGAACCGGTCTCATGTCGGACGGCACGCTGAACCTGAGTCCGTACATAGGGGGCGATCTGACGAGATTCGTAAGCGGGAGAGAGGCAAAAAGGATAATAAACGAGATAGACTCCGTATTTCAAGAACACGGAGCTCCGAAGAGAGTTTACGGCGAAAACACTAAAAAAACCGAAGAACTTGCCAGAAAAGCCGCCGCAGCCGATGTAAAGTTTATCCCGATCAGGCAGAGGCACATGGGATCCGAAAACCTGCCCGACATAATCACTTCCCTTAAGAAATACCTCGAAGAAAAAGGTGTAAAGTTCAGGCTCAGAACCAAAGTGAACGAGATAGAGAAGGACGGAGTAATAGCGGACGGGGAAAAAATCGAAGCTGACTACATTCTGGCCTCGCCGGGAAGGACCGGGGCCGTATGGTTGTCCGAACAGGCCGAAAAACTCGGATTGAATATTTCTCACGGCGCAATAGACGTCGGGGTCCGAGTGGAGGTTCCGTCGATCCTGATGGAGCCCGTGATAGAAGTCAGTCGAGATCCCAAGTTCCATATCAGATCTCAATCGTTCGATGACTTTATCCGAACATTCTGCACGAATCACGAAGGATTCATAGTGAAGGAAAAATACGACGACTACGTGGGAGTTAACGGACATTCCCTCAAATCGAAGAAGTCCAATAATACCAACTTTGCCTTTTTGTCCAGAGTGAAGCTCACAGAACCCGTCACGAACACGACCGCTTATGGAGAATCCATAGGACGATTGGCGACTACCATCGGAGGCGGAAGGCCGGTCGTGCAGAGGTTGGGCGATCTCAGACACGGGCAGAGGTCAACCCCCAGCAGAATCGAACGGGGACATGTGGAGCCCACGCTGAAGGACGTCACGCCGGGCGACATCTCGATGGCATTGCCGGGCAGAATTGTGACCAGCCTTCAGGAGGCCTTAGACCAACTGGACAACGTGATACCGGGAGTCGCCTCCAACTCCACACTACTGTACGCTCCCGAAGTGAAACTGTACGCGATGCAGATATCGGTGAATGACAAGATGCAGACCGACCAAGAAAACCTCTTCGTCGCAGGGGACGGTGCAGGACTATCAAGGGACATAGTCAATGCGAGCGCGACCGGAATACTGGCCGCCCGCGGAATAATGGAAAATGCAGGTAAGTAAAACAGTAGAAGAACTGAATCTTTCTACGATGAAAGAGCCAACGGACTTATATTCCTACCTTTAAATAACCAAAAAATCAAGTCAGGCAGAACTCTAAAGAGAAAAAATAAATTCTGAACAAACAAAATCCAACCAAGTAGTAAACCTTGGAGATTAAACAAAGGGAACCAAAAGATGATTCAGCTGGGCCTTGAGTACATCAAAATGAGTACGCCCTACTTGGAAAGGGGCCTCACGTACTTCGCCATCGTGGGGATCCTGCTGGCGATATGGATTCTGCTTAGATACAAAAACTTTGATCTATGGGAATAACTCCGTCCCCTTCTCGGCACAAAATCGTCTAAAACTCAATAAAATTGAACGTATCTTCAATCGCCGAATGAAGTTCCCAAAGCCCTCGCCGTCTCGACAAGCTGTCCGGAGGAATCAACATTTCTCTGACAGTCAGCAGCCTTTCGAAGAGGAACCGTTTCGATTTCGGTGCCCCGCAAGGATACCATGGAACCGAACTCCCCCCGAACTACAGCATCGAGGGCTTCGTATCCGAATCTGGTGGCCAAAACCCTGTCCCTCGCCGTTGGCGTGCCTCCTCGCTGAACGTGCCCCAGAACGGTGGATCTCGTTTCCACCCTAGTTCGCTCCTCTATCTCGTCCGCAATGTAGGAACTTATACCGCCCAAGCGTCTAGAATCGTAGCTCTCCTCCACACGCTCGCGCTCGGCGTACTCGCCAGAAGGCGTCTTGACTCCCTCCGAAACCACCGCTATGCTGAACCTTCGCCCGAGCTCATGCCGCTCCTCGATGGCGTCGCAAACCTTTTCCATCGAGTATTCTATCTCGGGAATCAGAATAATATCGCCACCACCAGCCAAACCACCCATCAAGGCGAGCCAGCCGGTGTAACGCCCCATCGTTTCCACGACCATCACCCGTCTGTGCGACTGCGCCGTCGTGTGAAGCCTATCGACCGCGTCAGCTACTATCTGAACGGCCGTGTCAAAACCGAAAGTAACATCCGTTCCGCACACGTCGTTGTCAATTGTCTTTGGCACTCCCATCAGGGGAATTCCCATTTCGTTGAGTTTTTTAGCAATAGTCAGAGTCCCGTTCCCGCCGATGCAAACGAGCGCATCGAGCCCGGCGGACTCAAAGTTCTCCATACACTGTTCGGACATATCTGCCGGGGAATCGACTTCTTCCTCCGGGGGGTAGTACTCGAACGGATTAGCCTTGTTCGAAGCTCCCAAAATCGTTCCTCCTTGTGTGAGAATCCCGCTGACGTCGTTCCAAGATAAGGAGAGCATATTGTTCTGAACCAGTCCTTCGTAACCGTCGGCGATGCCTATTACGTCGATATCATGTTCGTAGATGGCCGGCTTAACTACTGCCCTAATCACGGCATTGAGCCCGGGACAGTCGCCCCCGCCAGTCAAAACCCCAATTCTTTCAATTTCGGACGAAGAGTTCATGAATCAATACCCTCAGTTGAATTATCTCGGAAATCCGCTTTTGTCTTTCGGGACAAGCCCCTGCTTCAACAGTTTATCTCTCTTTAAAAGAAACTTGTGGAAGAAATATCACAAAGTTTCATCCGGTCCAAAATCTCTTAGCCGGGGGGGGTGATTCGGCGAATATACCGATTTTTCCGAAATTTTCGTTTAAACAGATTTTGGGATTTAATTATAGTAAATGAACGTTTAGAGACTTTGAAAGTCTATTTCAAATGATATAAAATTTTCATATAACTTCTCAAAACTTCGCGTAAACGGTCGTTAGAGATTTTTTAAATACGGCATCCGACCCTGTTTATCCTAGAAGCAGAACGGAACTTAGAAAAATTATGCGGAGGTGAAAAAAATGAGAAATATGAATCAAACTGGAATCGCCACGATAGCCGTCGCAGCGGCAGCGGTTGCTCTTATGGGCGGAGCGCTTGGAACCCCCGTCGCAGTCGATACTATAGATGTACAGAACCCCAACAGCCCGCTCTACGCCTTGGAACGAGCGGGAGAATCCATCAAGGAAGCTACCTACGCAGGCGGCACGAATTGGAATCTGGACAGAGCGAAGGAAAGAACCAGTGAATACCAACACGTGGTAAATAATGAAGTGACTCACAACCACATCAATCTCCTCGAAGAAGCGGGAAACCGAATGATGAAGGCCGTCAACGAGGCCAAAAACAATGAGGCTCTTGAGAGGGCTCAAAAAGCGTTGCGAAAGCACGAAAACACTCTCGAAAGAGTCCGGCAGAGGGTTTCGGACAACGCGAAACCGGCAATTTCGCTGGCGATATCGAGAAGCTCCAGAGTTAGATCGGTGATTAAGGACGTCGAAACGGGAGAAATACCCTCTCCAGAAAGCAAAGGACGAGACAGAATTGCGGAAAAGCTGGAACAGGTAGATAGAGAAATGCAGAGACTCGAAAGGCAGGTCAGAGATAACCGGAGCGGAGGCATGTCCCCCACCCAGATCGCCAGCAACATCGAGATGAGAACCGCCAACGAACTGATGGAAAAGTTCAGCGCAATGGCCAGAACCGACAAGGCGGAAGAGTACGTGGGGCTAGCCACGGAAGCTCAAGAACGATTAAATACCGCAGCTAGCTTTTCCCGGGGCAAGCAAGGATTGCAGAGAGCAATTAGAGAGACTCAAAGACAAATGAAAACGCTGGAAAACGTATATCAAAATGTCCCCGACACCGCAAAGCGAGCAATCGAAAGAAATATGGACAGAGTCAGACAACATCTGCGGTTACTAGAGAACATCGACAATCAGATCGGGAAGGGAATCCCGGCAGACAGAGCCGGAGAGGCTTTTGAAAACGCCATGAAAAGGATCGGACCACCTGAAAATGCTGGACCCCCAGAGAACGCCGGTCCACCGGAGAATGCAGGGGCACCCGAAAACGCAGGACCGCCAGAAAACATTGGTCCCTCAGAGAACGCTGGAGCTCCTGAAAACGCAGGCCCCCCCGAAAATATAGGACCTTCCAAAACCGGTGCCACCCCGAGAAGCTTCGTACACGAGAATGGAAGGCTACCGTCTTGGGTACCGGGTCCACCTCCATGGGCCGGTCCAGGCGGAAGGGATGAAGGAACGCCCGGGGCAATTCCCGACGGAGACAGCACAACGGAAGACAACGAGGATTCGACGGAAGACTCGGAGGACGACGAGGAAACCACTGAGAGCTCCGGCTACAATCTCCTTGACGGCATCAGGATCCAGGACCCGCCCGCCTCCTATTCAGTCAACACCACCAATGGATACGGAATCGATGGAGATACAGTCATGAATGAGGTTGAAGCGGCGTTCGAAGAGTGGGACGACTATACATCCGTGGAGCTTTTCGGTAACACGGTCAACTCCACCACCAAATCAGGCTTCAATCAGGACGGAGAAAACGTGGTATCGTTCGCCCCCCTAGAAAGTAGCACCGCGGTAGGTAAAACCAAGCTCTGGTACGACGACGAGGAGAAAAAAGTGATCGAGTTCGATATTGTCCTCAACTCGAACCTAAACTGGGGCGTCGACCCGGACGGAAGCGCCTACGACGTTCAAAATATAATGACGCACGAAGCGGGGCATGCGCTAATCTTAAAAGACGTTTCGGACGAAGACTATGGACATCTGACGATGTACTACCAGTCCGAACCGGGAAGCACCGTGAAAAACACCCTGGAAAACGGCGATATCGAGGGACTTCAAGAACTCTACGGAAAATGAAACCTACAGGTCCCGTAAAGGCAACCTACCCTCCTCTTTATTTTTTATATATTTTTGAAACCGATTAAAGCTCCTGGAAAGGAGCGAATAAGCGGTTCTCCTTTAAGGTAATCCCATCAACTTTGTATTGAAACTAGAGGTGATGATTATCAGAAGAACTTCATTTGAAAACCAAAGGGTAGCGTTCTTCGTGGATGTGCAGAACCTGTACCACTCGGCCAAAAACCTCTATGACGGAAAGGTGGACTACTCCAGCCTCCTGAAAGTAGCGAAGGATGGAAGGAAAATAGTGAGAGCGATAGCCTACGTGATAGAGGCGCGGACACCCGACGAGGGGGACTTCTTCGACGTACTGGAGGATATAGGCTTTCAAGTCCGAAAGAAGGGATTAAAGAAGTTTTACGACGGAACCAAAAAGGGCAACTGGGACATGGGGATGGCGCTGGACGCCGTCAGAATCGCCGACAAGGTGGACGTCGTGGTGATAGCGAGCGGGGACGGGGACTTCAAGTCCCTCGTAAAATACCTACAGGCAAACGGGACTCAGGTCGAAATCCTATCGTTCGGAAAGTCCACTGCATCCAAGCTTGTAGAAGAAGCCGACGTGTTTCTGAACATGGACAAGAAAAAGGACATGTACCTGATGTGAAATCCGAAAATCGAGGATTAAACGAATAGCCTTAAACTACCGCTCGATCATCCGGTCGATTCCCTCTTCTAGCTCGACCTTAGGTTCATAGTTCAGCATTTCCTTCGCCTTGCTGATATCGGCGTGCGTCCTCTCCACATAGTTCTTGATCGGGTTTTCCTGGTACTCCGGCTCTACAGATTTTCCGAGTTTCTGATTGAGGAGATCGACCACCTCGTTGAACGTGGTCTCCTTCCCGGTCCCGACATTGAATATATCGTACCCGATATCGCTATCGGCCGCCTTCAAACACGCTTGAACGATGTCGCTTACGTGAGTGAAGTCTCGGGTCTGCGTCCCGTCGCCGTAAATCAAAGGCTTCTCGTCCTCCCTCATTTTCCAATAGAACTGTGTAATGATGTTCGCGTACCTGCCCTTAGCCTGCTCGTGCGGTCCGTACACGGAGAAGAACCTCAGTCCAATTGATTCCACGCCGTAGAACTCGTTGTGAACCTTTGCGAGTCGCTCCATCGCGAGCCTGGCCTCAGTGTAGTAATCGAAGGCTGCTACCTCCATGTCCTCACTGTGAGGGGGTTCGCACCGCCCATACATGCTCGAACTCGAGGCGTACACCATCCTAGCATCCTTCTCGTGGGCGAGTTCCAAAACCTTGATGAACTCGTTTATCGCGTTACCGACCAACTGGTGATCCTCCCGATACATCGGCGAGCTGGAAGGTATCCCTATGTGAAAAATCTTGTCCAAGTCCCCGAAGTCAATACTCGGAATGTCGTCACACGGTGCCTCAATCAGTTCTATCTGATCCTCGACAGCCTCCAGATTTTCCCTGGAGCCAGTATGGAAGTTATCCAAGACGACCACTTTATCGCCGCGGTCAACCAGAGCCTCGACTATATTCGAACCTATGAATCCGGCACCGCCCGTCACAAGAGCTCTTGACATTTTATCATCTCAAGCTACTCCCAATTACTTTTATTTCTATCGGATTCTTCAATATTTTACCCTATAAAATAGATATATAGCTCCAAAAATCTTAAATCCTGATTTAAAGTGTCCAAAAAAGAGACATCGATTAAAAGCGCCAATAAGTTGGAGCGAGGTAAGTAAAGAAATCTAGATAGCCATAGGGTATTTTATGATGCATTCTCGCTTTCAAGAAATTCCTCTATTCTTTTTAGAAAATTTTCCACGTCGACCAGATTATCCTTAAGAATCTGATAAACCCTCCGATTATCTATTTCGGCATATTGATGCACCAGTAAATTTCGAAATCTAGCCATATCGCTGAGCCTGTCCGCCAATTCGTCGCCCAATATTCCTTCCTCGGATAGTCTTTGAAACATATCGGAATAAGTCTCGGATCTCTTTAGTTCACTCGCCGCAATTATATGATTCGCGATATCTAAACAGGCTTCTATGGATTCTTGGAGAGTATGCTTCACAGCTTGAACTTTTTCGTATGAGTCAAGAAAATTCTCCAAACAGATTTGCTCAGCTTCGGAAAGATAATCGAGTTTCTCTTCAATCAAATCGATCTTCTTCTCTACCAATTCCTGATCTATCATGCGAGAATCCTCTTCCTTCTTATCTCGTTAAATCGGTCAAAGAAAGGTTTGTAATCAAGATACCTATCATATACCTCAGTTTCAAAACCAATTCTTGCGCTTTCGTCGCGGGAAAAAATCTTTTTTCCGTCCTTCAAAACCTGATGCTGAAAAATTATTGATTTATTATTTAGAATTCTGACGTCCACTTTCCTATCGCACCCCGTCTCCTCCATTATCTCCCTTGAAACTTTTGCAGTATAGAGAGGTTTTGGTTCGAAATACTCAGCCAAAAGTAGTCCTATATCGATATCGCTATCCTCACCGGCCTTGCCCTTTGCAACGGAACCAAACAAGTAGGCAACCAAAATTTCCTCGTGTTTCCGTAGAACTATTTTAATTTCTTCTTGAATTCTCATAATACTACCAACAAACAATTCCTGAATCGAAAACTTAAATTTTTGCGATAGTCGACAATCTTTAGCTCATGGTCCTGATTCAGGTTTATTCAATTTTCATTCATACACACCACACCATCAAATATTCGATGGATAAAGTTAACAAATTGTTAAATAAAAATCGTGAATATTTTCCGAAAAGTATATAAGCATACGAAACAATAACATTAAATTGCGCCGAACGGGAAAGGGTGTGAACTGGCCCGTAGTAGGGTCAAGGTGAAAGTCCTTGCCTGAAAGTATAGGGTCAGGGATGAGAACAACATCGTGACGTGAGGCCGATGGTGTGATCCATCGGAGACCGCACGGTAAGTTCTTGAGGGCGGACTAAAAGGTCGCACCGGAGTAGACATCACGTGTGCGATCAATAGGAAAGCCCCACCGCCCGAGTTTCGGCGCTTTTTTTATTTATTTTCTCATAAGATAACCTCTTACATCAGCGTGGATTTCCTAGCCCTTGACAAGAAATTTACGGCACGGAGACGAAAATTTACACACGAACGTGAAAAACATAGGTTTCAGAATGGGTCGTTTTAACAAAGTGAAGTTACAGGTGGAGGCAGTCGAATTTCTGAGGCTCCTAAAGGCAGAGCGCACATACGCGGAACTCAACCGTTTGACTGGCCTCTCGATCACGGACCTGAACAGATACGTTAACGGAAAGGTTCTACCGGGCACTGAAAGGGCCGAGAAAATAATCGGGGAACTGGGAAAAAATCTCGTGATCGACGAAATAAAGCGGAGAATAAACCGGGACGAAAGCGACTATATAGACCATTCCAAAGTCGTCTTTTCGACCGGGATACTCAAGAGAATTCCCCCCGTGGTGGGCACCCTCTTTGAAGGTAGGCCGAACGTGGTGCTGACGGCGGCGGCCGACGGCATCCCCATAGCAACGCACATAGCTGACTTCTACGACGTGGACTGCGCTTACGCGAAGAAGGAGAAGGAAACGGGCGTCCGAAACTTCGTAGAATCCTCGTCAGTAATGAACTCGGGGCGGACCGTCACATACTACTTGCCGGAGGGTTCGGTCGACGAGGGTCAGAAGGTTTTCGTCGTGGACGACCTTATGAGGACCGGTCACACACAGAAGATACTTTCCAATATCGCCAAAAAAGCCGGAGGAAATCTCCTAGGAATATTTTCAATATTTTCATTCGGCGATGTTTCGAAAAAGCTCGAAAAAGAACTTGAATGCCAAGTAGAATCCCTCATAGGACTGGATTGATATCGATTTACACTTACTTGTAAACAAACCTTATAAGCAACGGATTATTTACAAGCTCTTGAGGAGAATGGCCGAGAAAGTCCTAGTAGATGTATGCGTACCGCGCGAAGTCTGTGAAAGGCTAGAGGGTCTCGGCCTCGACACCGTCTACCTGACCGAACTCTTTTCTTGGGACGAAGACGACGAAGAAATATTCGAATGGATGGAGGAAAACGAAATTCCTATTGTAACTAGAGACAAAAACTTCCCCGAGAACGGAGGAAACTTGAAGATAACCCTGAAAGGTGAGTCTTCCGCGAAGCTCGCCAGGCAGGCCCTGTCAAAGCTCTTGAACAAGGGCGTATACCCGGAACCCCTCACTGGCTCGTGGAAGGACGGAACCAACAAGGCGAGTGCCTGAGGGTCCCTACCAACTTCTCAGCCTCATTCACGATAATTTTCGGGAGAAAATTTGTTTTTGAAACGCACTTTCTAACAAAAACAATTTGGATGATAAAAGAAATAGAGATAGTAAGGCTACGATATGAAAGTCCTTTTTGTCGACGACGAACCCGAAGTCCTAGAGCAGGCTAAGACTTTTCTAGAGAAGGAGAACGAACGTTTGAAAGTCGAAACAGCGAGATCCGCCGAAAAGGCCCTGAAAAGGATCGCGGGATCGGATTACGGCGTGGTTGTCTCGGATTACAAAATGCCCGAGATGAACGGTCTGGAGCTACTGAAAAAACTTAGAGTGGAAATGGACAGCGATATTCCCTTTATAGTCCTCACCGGCAAGGGTAGCGAGGACTTCGCCAAGAGGGCAATCAACTTAGGAATCGACCGATACTTCAAAAAGATAGGTGAACCGAAACGGCAGTTTCATCGCCTGGCCGAGGCAATTATGCAGGTGGGCGAGAAAGAATCCGCCGATAATCTGATCGCGTGGATGGAAGTTACCCTAGCGGGCGAGGCGAACTTCGAGAAATACTGTTTGAGGGAACTATCCCAAAAGGCCGATTTCTGGATAACCGAATTAAAAGTTATCGATTCCCCCTTCGACAACAGAGAAATAAAGAAGGTGATCATCGCCTACACCGACACCTTTTCCGAGATACCCAGGGAGAAGCTGAAAGAAATCAATAAGTGGACCATGGAAATCGCACAGAGAAGGGAAGTCACGGACATCGACGTTCTGGTAGAGGGTAAGGACGAGAAGGAAAAGACCACTTATTTGAAGAAGAACTTCTAAAGGCCGGCTTTATCTCCTCTTAGATAATCATTTTTTCTCCGTTGACTATAAAATCAGATTATCTGAGGCCTGGCTTATATTCGAGACCTCAATGATCTCCAAACCCCATCCCTTCCGATCGATTACTTCCCTCAAGACTGAGATGGGTTCGTAAGTAGAAACCCACCTCTCCCACGGACCTATCCGTTGGATCCTGTAATAGGTAACCGGCTGACCCTCGGGAACAAGAAGTAGCTTCATGCCAGCTTCCTCGGCCGCGGCGGGCTTCCCCATAACGTGCAAGTTACCTTCCCCATCCTCAAAGATGGATAGACCCCCTATTTGTCCGATCGTGCCGTCGCTATTGATCGTGCCCGTGATCACGCCGTCACCCCTAACCTGCTCGTTCTCGATGGCAGCCATGAGCGCAACCGTTGCCGCAGCCCCGGCGCTGGGACCATCCAGGGAGGACACTTGAATGTCACTCTGAGATGAGGCCGATACCTCAAATATTACGTCTGCACCCTCCAGACCCACCCCGTCATCGTCGAGAGAAACTTCCTCGAGTTCATCCGCTACGACCCTGACGGCCGTATGATGGGATTCCTGAAAGTCGAAACCTACCAAATGGTGAGTGTCCTCTAGAATTCTCCCTTCCCCCTGCCTTATGGTTGCGGATAGATTCAAGAGGACGCCCGTCTCGTCGGGCCTAACGGCCACGATCTTGGAGGAGGCGGTCTCCTGACGCCGCTCCCAAGGAATCCCTTCGGACAAAGAGGTACCCATAAAATGGTATACGGCCGCACCGAACACCGCTCCCGAAATGAAGAGGGCGGCCAAAAGCCCGAAAAGTTTCTTTCTGGAAATTGAGAAATTCCCGCTCATCGTATTAAAAAGAGAATTTTTTCATTTTTAACCTTCGGAGATCGCAAGGATTCGAACATCGAAATCTCCCTTGCCGTAACTTCACAGAAATTTCCGGTCCCGTTAACAATAAAGTCGCATCTATCTCTTGATGGAGTCTCGGAGGTCAAATATTGGGAGGAGACGAAAATTCGCCCAACTTGGAGAGTCTGATAGAGGAGGAAGACCTCGGAATCGACATATTGCATCCTGGTGGATTCGAAACCGCGGGAAGGCTCGCCGAAATGTGCGAGATTGAAGAAGGTAAGAAGGTTCTCGACGTGGCTTCGGGGACCGGCGCGAGCGCGGTTTTTCTGGCGGACGAATACGGGTGCTCCGCCGTCGGGTTGGATTCCTCGGAACTTGTGGTCGAAAGGGCCAGGGAGAGAGCTGAAAAGCGAGGGAATGACGTCGAGTTTATCTTGGGCGACGCACACGGGCTGCCGTTTCGTGACGGAGCCTTCGATGTGGTCGTATCGGAGTGCACCCTGTGCCTGCTGGACAAGGAAAAGGCCCTCGGAGAGATGGTCAGGGTCGCAAGACCTGGAGGATTCGTCGGGATAGACGACATCTGCTGGCGTAGCGATACGTCGGAAGATTTGAAAAGTAAGCTCAAGGAGCTGGAGGGAGAGAGACCAGAGACGGCGGATGGATGGAGGGAGCTATTCAAGAAGACGGGGCTACAGGAGATAGAAATCGACGAGAAGCACGAGATCATGCGAGACTGGATGGAAACCATGAAGGATAAGATGGGAATTTCCGGGCAGTTGAAAATATTTTGGAAGGTTCTGAAAAAGTGGGGATTCGCCGGTCTAAGAAACGTCAGGGCATCACAAAAAATATTCGAGGACGATCGTACGGGATACCTAATAGTGGCGGGAAGAAAGCCCTTCCGATAGTGAATTTGGACTCGCTGCCTACCGAGGAACTACCTTTCGTAGGTCCCGACCAACTCCGCCATCTGAACGGCGTGTCCCCTCATGGCTTTTATGAGCTCGCTCATCGACGCTCCGGGTTCTAAATTCAGCTCGGTATTCAGAACGTAGACCCTGATTCGGTACTCGTGAGTCTCGCCCTCCGGCGGCTTCGGGCCGCGATATCCGATATCCCCGAAGCCGTTCTGACCCTGTGCTGCACCTCCCAGCTCCTGAACCGTTTCCTCTTGGGGCACGCCCTCGGGTATGCTTTGAATATCGGCCGGGACGTTCCAGATCAGCCAGTGCACGAAGCCACTGGCGTCGGGATCGTCCATTATCACCGCGAGAAAGTTTCCATCGGCGCCGGAGACTTCCAGAGGTGGTGACACGTCCTGGCCGTCGAAAGTGTACTTTTCCGGGATCGCTCCCCCGTCCTCGAAGGCCGGGCTGGTGAGGGTCAGGCCGTCAGGAGAGAGATCCAAATCCTCGGGCTGACCGGAGAAAAGGAAAAACCAAGCGGCGAGCGAGCCGGCCGCTATCAGGATGACGACCGTCGCGATGACGTAATTTCTCTCCATACATGGTCATTTCTGTCGTTTTCGAAAAATAAGCCCTGACCCGGTTCGAGCGTCCAGATTTAAGATTAGTCCATCTTTAACACGGCCGCGCCATCGATATCCGAGTCCTTGACAAGCTGGAGGACCTCGTTGGCGTCCTCGAGCGGATATGTTTCCACTTCGGTCTCTATGGGTATCCCGCCTGCAATCTTCATAAACTCCCTGACGTCCCTCCTGGCGACGTTCGCGACGCTCTTGACTTCCTTCTCGTGGTATACCAGATCATAATCCAGCTCCGGGATCGGGCTCATGTGTATCGCGTTGATGGCCAAGGTTCCACCCTTGTCCAGAACCCGGAGTGCCTCCTTTACGATCCACCCCGCGGGGGCGAAGGTGATCGCCCTGTCGATCTTTTCGGGCGGGTCGTCCTTCGCGCTGCCCTCCCACGTGGAACCCAGCTCCCTGGCGAGCCGACGGTGGCTCTCGCTCCTCGTGAAGACGTACACGTCGCATCCGAGGGCGGTGGCGATCTGGATCACGATATGGGCGGACGCGCCGAAGCCGAAGAGACCGAGCTTCTCCCCCGGTTTGACCTCGCTTAGCCTAAAGGACCGGTACCCTATGACGCCGGCGCAGAGCAACGGAGCGGCGTTCTCGACGGAGAGATTTTCCGGTACCGGAAAAGTGAATTCCTCGTCCGATACCATGTACTCGGCGTAACCTCCGTTCACATCAAGGCCGGTGAACTTCAGGTTCTCGCAAAGATTCTCCCTCCCGGACCTGCAGAACCTGCATTCCCCGCAGGAGGAGTAGACCCAGGGTACTCCGACCCTATCCCCCTTCGCAAAACGCTCCACTCCGGGGCCGACCTCATCGACTTTTCCTACGACCTCGTGGCCCGGAACGATCGGGAATTCGGGTATATCCAAGTCGCCCTCGACTGTGTGGAGGTCCGTGTGGCACACTCCGCAAGCCTCGACCTTGATCTTGACCTCGCCGGGACCGGGCGAGGGTTCCGGAATTTCCACGAGCTCCAGTGGAGCCTCCTCGGCGGGCTTGGTCTCGTTCAGCTGCATTGCTCTCAAGTTCTCGCCTCAAGTAACCTGTATCGGAGACGTCAAAATTAAAATTTTCGAGGCCGTAAATTTTTCAATCCGGATTATAGTGAAAATCATGATGTAAAGAGCCTTCCCGAATTTTTTACCGTTCAGACGGGAATTATTGATACGGTGATGAGCTTGAGAGCGGTAAGGTATCACGAACACGGCGGGCCCGAAGTCTTGAGGGTGGAGGAGGTCGAGAGACCGGAGCCCGGGGAGGACGAAGTTCTGGTCGAAGTACGAGCGGCGGGCGTGAACCCCGTGGACACCTATTTTCGCGAGGGTACCTACGAGTCAGCGGGCTTGCCCATGATTCCGGGATCGGATTTTTCCGGGAAGGTCGTGGGCACCGGCGAAAGAGTCGAGAATTTCGAACGGGGGGACAGGGTATTCGGCACGGGACTCGGCAAGGACCGCCAAGGCACCTACGCGGAATACGTCGCGGCGCCCGCGGACCGGATGTCATCGCTTTCAGAAGACGTTTCCTTCGAGAAGGGCGCAGCGATAGCACTCGTCGGAGTGACGGCTTGGAGGGCCCTGATCGATTATGGCGAGCTGAATCTCAAGAAAACCTGCCTGATACACGGCGGCAGCGGTGGTATCGGTCATGCGGCCGTCCAGCTGGCCTCCACGACTGGAGCGGAAGTTATAGCGACGGCAGGGAGCGAGGATCACAGGGAGAAAGTCAGAGAATTCGGAGCGGATCACGTCTTAGACTATGGAAGAGAGGACCTGAAAGAGGCAGTAAGAGCTCGTTCGGAGGACGGGATCGACGTGGTACTGGACCATATGCTGGACAAGTATCTCCAGTTAGATCTCGACGTCGTCGGCCTCGACGGGACGATCGTGGGAATAGGCGAAAGCGACGGGGAGGTAATCGTGAACAACACCACGGTTGCCAGGGGAAAGGAGGTCACCTTACAACTGATGAGCATGTTCAACACCCCGGACATGAAACGAATTCTTGAGAAGCTTGCACGCCTCTTGAAAAAGGGAAAAATAGAACCGGAAGTGTGGAGAACCTTTCCATTGGAGGAGGCGGACGAGGCACACCGCACGGTCATGGAGGAGAGCTTCGTGGGCAAAATCGTGATAGAAATCCAAAATCAAAAACAAGATCTATAGCCCGACGATTTCTTTTCCAGGACTGGGTGCTTCATTGCCCGAGAGTAGAACCCTTTTATTCAACATTTGAACGGGAACTCTTAAGTGAAACCTCGAATTTGGCACCGCCGAGCTCCGAATCCTTTACCTCGATACTGCCGCCGTACTCCTCGGCAATTTTCTTTGCCATAAAAGCACCTAGGCCCGATTTTGAATATTGACCTCTCCCGTAACCCCTCTCGAAGACTTTATCCTTATCCTCGTCCGCTATACCGGACCCGTCGTCCTCCACAGTGACAACGCACTTTCCCTCCCCCTCCTCCGAAGATATTCTAATAATGTCGCATCCCGAGTGTCTTATCGCATTTTCCACCAAGTTCGAGAATAGCTCCTTCAGAAGTGAACCGGCGAACACCCTGCAACTCCTCTCCGTCCATTCAGCGTTTATGCCCCTCTCGGAAAGTTCGCTCTCGTACTCATCCAGCACATCATCGATCACGGAGCTAAGTTCGATCTCACCGACGTCTATCTCGCCTGATATATCACTGAGTTTCTTCACCTTTTCTATTATCCCCCCGGCTTCGTCGACGGCCCTCGCAGTCTTTTCCACATATTCTCCGGCCTCCTCCGGAAGTTCCATGTCACTGAGTAGGTCCAAGTACTTCTCCGCGACCTGTGTCTTATTTTTCACATCGTGTCTGAGGAGGGAATGCAAGAACTCCTCACGATTTTCGAGCTCCTTCCTCCTCGTAACATCGCGCTGGAACCCAAAGAAGTGCGTGACCTCACCCCGGTCGTTCGCAATTGGGGTTATATGCATTGAGTTCCAGAAGGGAGTACCGTCCTTTCGATAGTTGAGTATCTCCACAGAAATCGGCCGCTCCTCGCTCACGGCCCTACTAACCTTCTCCACGGTCTGGGGGTCCGTGTCCTCGCCCTGAAGGAACTTCGGGTTGCGGCCCAAGACCTCCTCTTCTGAATACCCTGTTATTTTCTCAAAGCCGTCATTTACATATATAAGCGGATTCCCCGGTTCAGTCGCGTCCGTGATGCTTATCCCGATGTGAGCCCGATCCATCGCCCTGGTCTTAAGTCTCAACTCCCTTCTCCTGTCTTTCCTTTCCGTGATATCGCGGTATTGCCAGAGATGGCCTATGTACCGGTCGTCCGAGCGAACGGGTACGTAATCGCGCAGGAAAGTTCTCCCGTCTGCTAGTTCCAGCTCCTCTCCCTTGATCGGCTCCCGATTTTTTATCGCATTCTCTATGCCCGCCACGAAATCCTCAGGGTCCGAAAACAGATTCTTTGCACGCGTCAGGGCATCCGTACAACTGGTCCCGATAACGGAGTCGGGACCGGGTAAGCCGAAAAGGTCGCAAAACTTCTGGTTAACGTACAAAATCTCCCTGTCCTCGTCCTCGAAAAGGATGCCGATCTCTTGGTTTTCCATTAGGGTCTTCAGTCTCGAGAGGGTCTTCTTGGACTCGGTAATGTCTAGGAGGGTACCCTGAACTGCGGGTTCCCCCTGAAATGTCGATGGAACCGAGTGGACCTCGACTTCGATTTTGTCGCCGTCCTTGGTCAGGGCCTTAAAGGTATAGCGGGTCGGCTCCCCCTCCCCTTCTTGTCGCTCCTCTACGCCCTCTCTGACAATTTTCCTGTCCTCCGGAGCGACGAGGTCCAAGTATTTCTTTCCGATGATCTCTTCCCTGTCGTACCCCATGATATTGCAAAACTCGGGATTGGCATATCTAAACCTGTCGTCCTGAATGACGTAGATACCCACGAGGGACATCTCCGCCAAGTCCTTGTACTTCTTTTGGCTACTCCTGAACTCCTCTCTCGTGTGCCAGTACTCGACTTCCTGAACGATGGCCTGGGCAAGGACCCCGTACTGGGTCTTCGGGTCCCCACCTTTCTGCAGGTAGCGGTCCGCCCCGAGGTTCAGGGCCTCCATAGCCACCTCCTCACGGCCTTTGCCCGTGAATATTATGAATGGAATACTACTCCCCCTCCCCCGTCTTACCTCCTCCAGAAACTCGAGGCCGTCCATCTCGGGCATCTGATAGTCGGAAACCACGGCATCGTATTCGTTTTCGTCGAGCATTTTCAGGCCTTCCTTGGCGGACCCGACCGAATCGACCTCCAGCCTCTCGTCCATCCTCTGAAGAAAAATCTCTGCCTGTTCGAGAAGGGGAGATTCATCGTCGACGAAGAGGACCTTCATTCCGACATTCACCCCTTTTTAGGGAATAGATATTGTAAATATATATTAAAAATCACTATTTAGACTTAGAGTCCATTAAAAGTATATTAAAAGCATCCCTTATATTTATAACGAAAAAAGTCTGCGAATTTTTCGCCGACCTACATTCACTTATGGATATTTATCTTTGATTTACGGCGGTCGGTACTTCGAGGAAAGGATAAAATTAAGTGGCTTCACGCTATAATTTGGGTGATACCATGGTCAAGCTAATGCGGCTTCACGAGTTCGCCGTGAAAGAAGGCAAAAAGGAAGACCCAAGAGAAAAATCGAGGATAGAGGATCTGCTCGAGAAGAGAAAGGAAAAGTACGAAGACTTGGAGGGAGCCAGAAAGGAGATGTACGACGAGGACAGACTGGATAATCCGTTCGACGACACCAAGGTGGTCTACGGCGGCGGCGCGGACGTGAGCAGGCTTGCAGTCGGAATCGACATGGAGGTCCAAGAACTCGTCCTGATCGACAGGCTGAACGAGAAGGGCGAGAATATTGACGGCGTCATAACGCACCACCCGACCGGCAGAGCCCTCGCCAGGCTTCACGAGGTCATAAATTTGCAGGTGGACGTCCTTTCGGAGTGCGGGATACCGGTCTCGCAGGCGGAAGGCATGGTGAAGTCGAGGTCCGACGAGGTAAAGAAAAGCATCCACCCGGGAAACCACCCGCGAACACCGAAGACCGCCGAGATGCTCGACATGCCCCTCATGACGATGCACACCGCGGCGGATAACCACGCCTACTCCTTCATGAAGGACTACCTCGAGGAGGAGGAACCAAATACACTCGGGGACCTGATCGACACGATCCTCAAACTGCCCGAGTACGAGTGGTCGCTGAAATACGGGATGGAACCGCAGGTCCACGCGGGGGACGAAAAGAACAGGGCCGGCAAAATCGGCGTTTTGGGATTCACCGGCGGGACCGACCTCGGCGAGGACATCGTCGAAAAGATGGTCAACTCCGGGATAGACACTCTCGTTTCGATGCACGCGCCGCAGAAACAGATCGAGAAGGCCGAGGAAAAGAACATCAACATTGTCACCGCAGGGCACATGCCCTCCGATTCGCTGGGCATTAACTTGCTTCTGGACAAGGCTCAGGAAAAGTTCGATCTGGAGTTCCTAGCCATGTCCGGCTTCAAGCGGGTCGAGAGGAACGAATGACGGAGATCGGCGATTTCGGAGGCTCGAATTCGAAATTTAGATTAGACTCGGCACGATGGATGGAGAGGTTCAGCTCAAGCGGATGTCTCGTCGGGAAAGCGTTTTTTCCTCTAAACCGGCAGTAAATGATGGGAGGTGGATCGGATGAAATTCAAAGACGGTACCCTGGAGATTCAAAAGGAACTTTCCGAGCTCGACGAGCTTGTTTTGGACTTTGTCCAGAGTCTGGAGGACATGAACTTAAACTACGTGATAGTGAGCGGATACGTGGCGGTCCTCACCGGCAGGTCGAGGGGAACTGAAGACATCGACATTATTATCGAAAAAATGAACCGAGAGGAGATAGAGGATTTCGCCGGAAAGCTTCTCGATTCCGGGTACTGGTGCCTGAATGCCGATACATCTGAGATTTGCGACATGCTCGCCGAGGGGATAGCCCCGAGATTCGCCGAGGAGGGTAAAGCGATTCCCAATTTCGAGATAAACTTTCCGACTGACGAGTTCGAGAAGACCGCTTTAAAGGAGAGAATGATCGTCAAGATCGATTCTAGCGAGATTAAAATTAGTCCGCTGGAGCTTCAGATAGCCTACAAGCTTTATTTAGGATCCGAAAAAGATTGGGAGGACGCGTTACATCTCCACCGTCTCTTCAAAGAAAACCTGGACGAAAACAAGCTTGTGGATTTCTCAAAAAAGCTGAGAGTGGAGGAGGATCTGGATGAGCTTAGAGGAGCTTGAAGAAAAGAAAGAGAGGAATAAAAAACAGAGGCGAGAGTTCGTCAAGGACTGGGCGGACTACGTCAGGACGCACGACGACGAAGTGTGGTCGAAACAGCAAAACATTATAATTAACTCTCAGATTCCGAGGGAGAAGTCTGAAGAAAGATAATCTCGCCTATTTCTCTTTTCTAGGATTATATCCCCACGAAAGCAGTACGACCGTTTTTCCCTCATAAGGAAGCGTGCCACAACGGTCTAAAGAGAGAGAGTTAAATGACCGAAATCGGAGAAATCGAGCGGAAGGGATTGGGGGGAACTTGGCTGACTCTCCCCGAATCGGCGCTCGAAGAGTCCAACCTGGAGGTCGGTGACTGGGTCCTCCTCGAAAGCGGGGACGGACGAATCACCCTAGAAAAAGTCGAGACCGAGGAAATCACGATAGATATCGACACGTATCTCTACGAACTGGCCCTCTCCGTCAGGGACCGGGAAGGGTACTACACGCTCGAAGAAGCCCTCTCGAACGTGGTCCTTGACGGTCTGGCGAACCTGCTCGAGGAGAATGGGGAGGAAAACGCCGAGAGGTACAGGGGTTCCTGGATCCTGCAAACCCACAAAACGCTGGAAGATGTTCCGGAGGAGAAATGATCTAGGGGATAAAACACTGTTTGAGAATCACCGAGTAAGTTCAAAATGTATAAGTAATACGATAAAGATAAGTATTACCGTAGAAAAAATGAATGGAAAAATAGTAAGTATTACCAAGAAGGGGCAGGCTACCATCCCGGCGGAGTTCAGGAAAAAGTACGGTCTCGAAAGAAAAGCACTGGTGATCGACACCGGCGAAGGATTAATGGTAAGACCTTTGCCCGACCCGGAAGAGGAGATGGGATCACTCAAAGAAATCCTTGCGGAGGACTCCGGAGATTTACTCGAGAAAAGTAGAGATCTTGACTCGGAAAGAGAGAAAAAACTGGAGGAAATGGCTTGAAAATAGTTTTCGACACCGAATCGGTTCTCATATATTTCCTAGGTGAAGACGGGGCGGAAAAAGTGAAAGACTTTTTTGAGGACTGTACGGAAGGAAGCAAAAAAGGATATATGAGCTTGGTGAACTTCACCGAGTTTTACTATATCCTGTGCAGGAGGGACGAGAACCTCGCGGAGAAAAAGATCATGAACTTGCAGGGCTTCGGAATAGAAACGGTGGGAATCGAGGAGAATGAGATATGGAAGGAGGCCGCGAGGATAAAAGCGAAGGAAGCGATTCCGATGGGCGACAGTTACGCGGCGGCTACGGCCGAGAAGTTAGACGCTAAACTCGTGATCGGAAAGGACGAACATTTCCAGGATCTAAATTTGGATCTGATCGAGGTAACTAGTTGATTACTTTTCCGCGAATAGTTGGGAGACTTAAGCCCCACCGGAATGTCCCCTAGCATTCTTCGATCTCACAACTGAAGATTTCCGAGATCGTTTCGAAATCGGAATCGTTTGCCAGGGCGATGCTCGCTATTTGGATGTCGATCGTCCCCCCGTTTTTCCCTCCCGAAGGAATATCGGACGTCATCGTGGCTACTTTTTCTTCTTTTAATACCCTCAAGTACGAATTTTATATTTATTCTGAGTACACAGATCTATGTGACGACCTCAAAAGCTATCTCGATCAAAGAGGACGTTTACGAAAAGTTGAAGGCGGAAAGAAGGCCGAGCGAGAGCTTCACCGACTTGGTAGGCAGGCTCTTGGAATAAAAAGTCCCTCCTCTCAGCAAATTTTCGGGGGCGATATCCGAAGAAACGGCGGGGCAGATCGAAAAAGGCCTGGGAGAACTAGCCGAGGCCGAGAAAAGAGAGCGCCAAGGATAGGATCAGAGAGCTATTGGAATGAAATTACTCGCAGAGAATAATCATACCTTTAATTATGAAGCTTTAAGGGGAATTCGAACCACATTTACTTGGGAGTAACTATGACGAGGTTCGTGAAGGCGTTAAAGAGTCGAAAGAGCGAAATAGAGGATTGGGATGAGTTGAGGAATACCCTTTCTAAACATAGAGTCAACCTGGCCTATCTTTTCGGATCTCATGCCAAAGGAGAAACAACCTCTCTCTCGGATATGGACATCGCCGTGATGTTTGATTCGGATGCGGACGGGCGCATGGAACCCCTGCGGTTGGATTTGATGGGCCTACTGGGGGAGGAGGCGATCGATCTGATAGACTTGAAATCGGCCCCTCCAAGACTGAAATATAACGTGATAAAGGAAGGAAGGGTCATACTCGGAGAGGACAGGTCCTCGGAGTTCGAGGTCAGAGCGATGAAGGAGTACTTCGACTTCAAGCCCATGGAAGAAATGTACTTTGAAGGGATGAAAAAAAGGATAGAGGAGGGAAAGTTTGGTAAATAAAGATAGGATAAAGGAGAAGCTTTCCAGCCTCGAAAGCCAGCTCAAAAGCTTGAGAGAGAAACAGAAAATATCTCTCAGAGAATATCAAAACGATGGAGACCTACAGGCGCTGGTAGAGAGGAGGCTCCAAAACGCCATTCAAGCTTGTATCGATATCGGAATGCACGTCGTGAGCGAAGAGGGACCCAGAAAGCCCGAGACGTACGCCGATATTTTTACAGTCTTAGAAGAGATGGACATCCTGCACGGTGAGCTTGCGAGTAAACTAAGAGAAAAGGCTGGCTTCAGAAACGTTTTAGCTCACGAGTATGCCGGCATAATAAACGAAAAAGTCTACGACCAACTCCACGCCCTCGAAACTTTCGAAGAATTTGCGGAAATCGTGACGGAGAAATACCTTTAAAATTTTGAGTCAGATAGATCTTCTCCAACTTCCAGCACCCAAAAAGACCTATCGGGAGGCAGTCCGGACAGTCAACCCCGAAGCAATCGAACATGGAACTTCCGAACTGATAAAGCCGGTACTGCTGACCGGAATCCGCATAGCGGCCCTAGCCGGGATCGGGTGGTCAATGCAGGACGAAAAGGACTTCATCATCCAGAACACTCAACTCTCTGGATTTTCTCGGGCACGTCTACGGCAAGAACAGGAACGAGCTCCCAATCGAACTCAAACTGTGGGCGATGGGTACGGCCTTATCCACTGTATCAGTGTCGATCCTATACTTGCTCACCGGTTGAACCTCGAAACAAACGCAGGAGCGTCAAAAGAAATAACTCCGGTCTCGAACTACTTTCACTCCGTCATTTAATGTTGAATTTATGGAAAATATTTAAATATTATAGTCGAGATATTAAACATTCGATATGAAACGAAAGGTTCAAATGTCCTTGGACGAGGAAGAGGTGGAGAAAATAGACGAAATACTCGAAAGAATAGATCTACCGAGGAGTAGATTCGTCAACATGCTGTTCGAGGACATCAACTTCGTCCTCAGAAACATCGAAGACAACCCGGGCCACTACATCGAGGAAAGAATCCTCTCAAGGTTCTACACGTTAGGTCTCATCGATTACGATGAACTAGTGAAGACGCTCGGGCCGGAGAGAGCCTCCGAAATATCAAACATCGTAAGCTCAACCCGGAAGTACAAAAAATGGAGAGAAGAGCAATCATAGATACTTCCGCGGTCCTGACCCTTTTTTCCGCTCTACACCTGAGGGAAGAAAAAATTCAAGACTTAGAACTGATCGTCCCGAAGTGCGTGGAAAAGGAACTGGATGAGTTTAAAGAGCACGGGGATTATCTGGGGGAAAGGGCCAGGGAAGCTTCGGAAAAGATATCGGTAAAGGAAAACCCTCTCTCCGAGAAAGAACTCGAGAGGGAAAGGGAATCGCTCGGGCTGGGGAAAGGAGGGATAACGAACTGTGACGTTCAGGTTCTTCACCTCGCTTTCGACCTCGATCTTCCGTTCTTCACCGACGATTTTTCGGCTCATAGACACTTCGTGTCGCATTACCCCTCCAAAAACATATTCTTCGGAATACTCCTCACGCTGGACATTCTCGGATTTGAGGACGTTTCGAGAGCAAAGAAATTCGTCTTCGAAAGGCTAGTGCCGAAACGGTTCCCGGAAATTACCGACAGGACCAAATCGAATCTGACGATCTCAATCGACGAGTTCCTGTTGGACTCTTGATAGTTGGGGCAAAACCTTTCGAAAAGAAAAAGCAAATTCGGCTGGATAGGAACCTACTTCTACCGTGGGGAGATTTGAGCGCTTCTTCAAGATTTATCTAAAATTCGAACGTTCACGGGAGAATCCCCCTCCGACGGCGGAGATCAAATCTTTTGGGAAACTAGGATCACTTCCATTCCGTCAAAATCGCCTCTCTCCTGAAGGTGATGCTGATCAGGTAAAAGAAACCCGCGTTGATCCCGGCCAGAACCACCGTGAACAGCGCCAGTATTTTCAGGTTAAGCGAGATGAGACCGTCTAGGAACAGGAAGAAAAAAGCAAATATCGGAACCGCACCCCTGGCCCGAGCTGCATGTCGGCCCTGATGTCGTTCACCTTGGAAGAGATGAAGACGGACCAGGAAGTGGAGAGGAGGCAGACCAGCTGTGAGTAAACGAAGACGACGACCAGGGACAGGAGATTCGGGAGCGGGAGGAAGTTCAGACTGTTCAACGAGATGACGTCTATTAAGGCGACGAGGCCCGCGAACGCGACGTAGGCCGCGCCCATGGACGGGATAAAGGCTCCCAGTCCCTTGCCCAGCAGCAGTTCCAGGTCGGAGGTCGGGGTCGCCAGCAAAGGCTCTAGCTGCTTGTTAACCTTCTCGCCGACAATGATGTAGGAGGCTATAATCGAGGGGATGACCGCAGGGATGAACATGAACATTATCTGGATCATGTTTGCCATCGACTCCGCCACCGGCTCCGGAGAGGAGCTCCCGGGTGGCACGAAGGGCGGTAACTCTCCAGGTGAAATCCTGGCGTTAACCAAGGGGAGAAACGAAGCCAGAGGGATTATGGGGATCTCAGAGAAAAGGGGAAACCGTTGTACGACCTGCACGACATCTACATAGCAGCGGCCGGCTTGAAGACAGACCTGGAAGTCCTCATCAAAAACTTGGAGCACTTCAAAAACATCGAAGATCTGGAAGTAAGGGACTGAGAGAATTACTGATTTTGGATCTCTTCAATCCGACTGATCCCCCTTTTCAGATATATATTCTTCTATTTCTTTTATAAATAGTTTAAAATCCTTCATACC
>CAZEBR010000003.1:0-16299 GCA_964510375.1 Hadarchaeota archaeon (SeqCode)
CGCTCAAATTCGGACCAACAAGCCTCAAAGGAGCATCGTCCTCGGGCAAAGCATCACCGTTTAGAAGATTCGCCACGATAATGTTTTCGTTTCTAGCTATCCTCGGGCTACTGAACTTGACTGAATAACCATCCTTGGCGATCACTTCCACTTCGTAGGTGTTATCCTCAGCGAGTTTATCGTTGAAGTCCATCCTATCATCGTCGTCTATCTGAGCGACAAGCCGCCAGATCGGAAGTCCTTTCCACGTGTCACCCTCATCTCCGTCGTAAGTCTTACCATGTTGATTCACGGCCGTCTCGAACATCTTTTGATTCATTTCCGTGGAGATTTCGCCCTCGAGCGAGAGGGACCAGCCTTCCTCGGTTCCATCCTTGAAGATCAGTTTTATCTTGGCTATCTTACTGACCATCTCCCTACCGCTCAAATTCGGACCAACAAGCCTCAAAGGAGCATCGTCCTCGGGCAAAGCATCGTCGTTCTTCGTGTTGGCAACAAAGATGTCGTCGTTCCTGTCGATTTCTGCGGCGCTGAACTTCACGGAGTAACCGTCCTTGGCGATCACTTCCACCTCGTAAGCGTTTTCGTCGGCCAACTCGTCATTGAAAGCTCCACCCATGTGCTTGTTTTTGTCGTCCACTCGTCCAGCCAGCAGGTAGAGCGGTACACCTTGCCATTCGTTACCTTCGCCGTCCGTCCAGGTGACCCCGTGACAGCTCGGGGAGGCTCCGGATTCGAACGTTCCTCTGTCCATATCCTCGGTTATCGCACCTTCCAACGAGAGAGTATAGCTTTCCCCTTCGACTTTAACAATTTCAATTTTTTCCGTCCATTTGATCCACCAGTGTCCGTCGGTGACTTGATTCTGAGAGTCCAATACTCCCACTCTCAGCGGGCCTATCTGGTCGGATAAAGGTTCTCCCTCTTTTTCGTAGAGAAGAGCCAATCTGAGACCAGATGCATCAACTTCGCTGCCGGTGCTGGGATCGTAGGTTATGAAATCTCCGTTCATTACCTGCTCGTAACTAAAGGTCATGGAATAACCGTCCTTGGCGGTGACTTTTACGGCCTCTGAAGAGGATAATCCGCCTACTAGATCGCAAAGGGCCGTGAATGGAACGCCTTTGTATTCAACTGGTCCTGAAATGTTACCGACGCTATCCTTTATTCCACCCCAACCCTCGATGGTTTCCAGATTCTTGAACTCCTGCATTGTCAGTTTCTTTACCGTTCCGTCTCCTTTTACAGTCAGAGCGATCTCCGCAGGCTCGTTGTCAACAGGTTCATTGTCCGAAGGTCCGGTAGGTGCCTGAGTTCCGTCCTGAGTCAACAAGTAAGTTCCGACGCTCGAAACAGCGGCAGTAGCGGCTATCGCTACGATGATTCCGATTAATACTTTATTTTCTATTTTACCACCTTACTGGCAGATTCGTTTTTAATCTAATAAGAGTTATGTTTATCAAAACATAACGATTCGTTACATGGATTCTCGGTACCCTCCAGGCCCAAAAGAGTTAGCTATTGTGAAATCGGGGGAAAATCATTCTCGGAGGATTGAATTCTGAAGGCTTATACCGTCTAATAACATGGAAATAATTTAACTCGGAGGAGAAAATATTGAAAGCTTTCGTTTCATGGAGCGGAGGAAAAGAAACCGCTCTTTCTTTATACAAAGCTCCAGAAGACGTTGACCCCTGTTACCTGTTGAACATGGGATCTAAAAACGGTGAACGCTCTCATTCGCACGGAATTAAATCGAAGGTATTAATGCAACAATCGAAAGCAATAGACATTCCCCTCGTCCAAAGGAAAACGTCGTGGGGAAACTACGAAGAGAAATTTAAAGAATCCATCACGGAAATGAAAAAGGAAAACGTCGAGGCCGGTATCTTCGGGGACATAGATATCCAAGGACACAGAGAATGGGTAGAGAGGATCTGTGAAGAAACGGGTATAAATCCGATACTCCCCCTGTGGAACGAAAAGAGAGAAAATATTCTCGAGGATTTTATCGACTCCGGTTTTAAAGCGATCGTCGTCTCCGCCCAAGCCGATTACGAAGAACTCTTGGGTCGCGAAATCGACGCGGAATTTTTAGAAGATTTAAAGAAACTGAAGGATTCCGATAAAGACTTTGACCTGTGCGGAGAAAGGGGAGAATACCATACATTCAGCTTCGACGGCCCCATCTTTAGAAATCCTCTCGAAATCAAAACGAAAGAAAAAATATTTGGTGAGGAAAACTGCCTCTTAGAAATTAGCGTCGGAAGCAATTAAAAGAACTAATATTTCGAACCCAGACAAGCGGCCCTATTTAACTTCAACCGGAGAAACAGCAAACAATAATCAATAATGCCGGGGGCGGGAGTCGAACCCGCGACCTCGCGATATCCCACATCATCTCGTGGATCAGCACTCACAACCGAGATATGGAGGTTATGAGTCGCGCGCTCTTACCACCTGAGCTACCCCGGCTCGCACGGTTTAATTATTTATCAACGGGCTTAAAATTTATCTCATATTTCTGCCCCGAGGTATCCTAACTGGAACAATCCCTCCGGCCCACAAAATCATCAAAGTCCTCCTCAGCCTCGAAGACCTCGCACCCCCCCTCGTATCCGACGTATATCTCGTCGGCGACATCGGCGAATACCCCATTCTCGATTATTCCGGGAACCTCGTTCAAATCTCGCTCGAGTTCCGGGGGGTCCGAAACACCCTCCATTTCTACATCCAAAACGTAATTCCCGTTGTCCGTTACAAACGGGCCTCCCGAGGACGATTTCCTGAGCTTGACTTTATCTCCAAACTTTTCCAGCAAACCCGCCGTGTAGTCCTTGGCGAAAGGAATAATCTCCACAGGAACGGGATGAGTGGACCCAAGAGCGTCAACCAGTTTGGTCTCGTCCACGACTATCGCGACCTTTTTGGCCGCGCTGGCCACGATTTTCTCCCTCGTGTGACATCCGCCGCCGCCCTTGATCATGTCAAAATTTGGATCCACCTCGTCCGACCCGTCGATGGCCAGATCGAGCTCCGTATCCTTCCCGAGAGAGGAGACGTTCAAATCCATCCTCTCGGCCATCCTCTGAGTGGAGGTGGATGCGGCGGCGAACATAGCTCCGGAATTCCTCTCACCCAACTCCTTGACAACTTCGGCGAGGGTAGAGCCGGAGCCTAGGCCCACAAACATGTCGTCATTCACGAGTTCGGCAGCTCGTTTCGCCGAGTTTCTCTTCCACACATTACGCTCGGTCATGACTTTCATGCCCATTTCTGACTACTTTCGAAAGAGGCGGCTGGAAGGTCGGCAACCGAGATAACCCTCGAAATAGAACTTCGGCTACATATATAAGGTAGGATTTAAAAAACCCTATCTGAAAGATAGTTTGGTGAAGAAACATGGACAGAAGCGTTCCCGTTAAAGACGCAATGACCGTAAACGTAATCACGGCAGATCCGTCGGCCTCGGTAATGGAAGTAGCCGATATAATGGTCAGACAGGGAGTCGGCAGCGTAATCGTCCTTCAAAACGACGAGCCGATCGGGATTATATGTGAGAGAGACCTTCTCGAAAAGGTAATATCCTCGGACCAGAAGCCCAGCGAAGTGAAGGCGGAGGACATAATGGAGCGATCCTTGCTAACCACGTCGCCCGAAACCGACATGCTGGACGCCATGCGAAAGATGGTCAAGAACGACATAGGACACCTTCCAGTAATAGATGACGGAAAACTAGCGGGAATAGTGACCGTTCAGGACGTCCTCGAAGTAACTCCACAGATACTTGAAATACTCCCGGAACGGGAGGAAATCGAACAGTCAGAAGAATCGATAGAGGAGAGCGTCTGCGAGATATGTGGTGAAACCAGAAAGCCGCTGGTTCAGTACGACAACAAATGGATCTGCGAGGAATGTCGAGACTTCCTAGTCGGATAAAAAATCGCACCTTCTTTTATCTACTGTTTTGTATCCAGCCGACATTATTGGGATAAGTCATAGGGAAAGATTGATAATTCTTGAACCCTTAAAAATAAACGGGTTATACGAGGTGATATTTTTTGCCCAGACCTACATCTGCAAGTTACAAGTCCAGGGATAGGGGGTCTCTCGAATTTGAATCCAAGCTACATAAAAAAGAAGGACAGATAATGAAAATCGTCAGAGAGGACCCGATCACCATCTCACCCAGCTTTCTCATAAAAGACGCCTCGGAAAAAATGGTCGATAAAGACGTGAGGAGGCTTCCGGTAACTTCACCAGGGACCAAAAAGCTTCACGGAATGCTGGTCTCCAGAAACATCATTAATTTCCTAGGAGGCGGGGAAAAACACGAAATCATCGAAGAAAAACACGAGGGGAACTTCCTTTCCGCCATAAACGACCGGGTCAAAATCATAATGGACGAAGACTGTCCTAGCGCACGGAAATCATTCACCATAGCAAAGGTCGCCAAGCTACTCCGGGACGAAGAAGTGGGGGGAGTGCCCGTTCTTAACGACGAGGACGAGGTGGTGGGAATCGTGACCGAGCGAGAATTCGCCAGTTACATTCCTAATCCGGCCAAAACGACCGTCGGAGAACACATGACGGGAAAGGTAGTCACCGCCGAACCCGAGCTCTTCCTAGTAGATGCCATGAAAAGAATGATCTCGGAAGGTTTTAGAAGACTCCCGGTCGTGGAGAAGGGAAGACTCCAAGGGCTACTCACGTCCGTAGACATACTGGAATACTTCGCAACGAACGAAATGTTTAACCACATGGCGAGCGGGGACGCTTCGGATGCGCTCTCCATCGAAATAAGCGAGATAATGACGAAAAACCCCATCACGACGGAACCCAAGGAAGATCTAGGAAAAGTGTCGAGGAGGATGGAAAGCGAAGGTCACAGTGGACTGCCGGTTCTGGATAACGGCGAACTAGTGGGAATAATAACCGAGCGGGACATACTTGAAATCCTGATTTGATATTCGTTTCGGACCATCAAAAAACCTTCCACAGCTCGTCCTGTTCGGGAAAACTCACGGGATTCCCATCCATCTCCCTTTTTTCTTTATCTTTTAGGATCTCGCCGACCTGAGCCGCCTTTATCCCTTCATCCTCCAACGCCTCGGCAACGGAATCGGCGTCACCTGGCGATACTGATATCAATAAGCTCCCCGAGGAAATGGTTTTCAAAGGATCGATCCCGAAAAAATCGCATATTTCCCTAGTTTCTTTTTCTATAGGAATTTTATCAGAATAAACGGTAAATCCGACGTTCGATGCGTCCACGAGCTCGTAAAGGCCACCCAAAAACCCACCTTCAGTCACGTCGTGCATCGCATGGACCTCACCTGACTTTATAGCTGTTAAAGCCTCGTTCACGACGCTCAATTTTTTCCTATACCCCTTTGCCCTATTTACCGTATCCGGATTGAGTTGCTCCACCAGTTCGTCCTCCCTGTCCGAGGCCAAGATAAAGGTCCCCTCAATAGCGACCGACTTCGTGAGGATAATCTTGTCTCCCGGTTTCGCCCCCGAGGCCGAAACCCAGCGGTCCTTCGGGGCTTCGCCGATCATAGACCCAGATATCAAAACTCTCTCCAACCTAGGAGTAACCTCCGTGTGACCCCCGACCAGCGATACGCCCAATTCCTCACAGCCTTCCTTTACCTCCTCGATAATCCTCCTCAAATCCGAACGTGTCGAACCCTCGGGAAGGAAAAGCGTTAACAGAAACCACTCGGGAGAAGCCCCCATCGCCGCAACGTCGTTGGCATTGACGTGAACTGAAAGCCACCCGGGATTCTCAATCGCACCGGTTATGGGATCAGAAGAAAGAACCATGACCCTGTCCTCCATCTCAATCACCGAGGCGTCCTGTCCGACGTCAGGACCGACCAGCACGCGATCGTCCTCAAAATCCAACTCGGGAAAAACCAACTCCGCCAACTCGTAGGGGCTCACTTTACCTGATGGAAATTCCATATCGATCAATGTTTACATATAAATTTCCAGAGTAAAAACTATCACTCCGGCAGTAACTTTCTTCAAAAGAATCAGACAGACTCTTTCAAAACTTCAACCCAACATTAAAAATAATAGAAGGACGGAGGGTATTGGAAGGATTTCGATAATCCGCCTTCTGATATCCTCCGTTCCGGAAAACATCTATCATGTTCAACTTCGGCTTTTGATCAACTGGCGGTCTTTCCGCCGTCGATGCTCAGAACGGCACCGGTAGAATATCCGAGCTCGTCGGCGGCCATACAAAGGACTGCGCTCGCGATCTCCTCGGGCTCACCCAACCGATTCATCGGTCGGATTGATTCCATGGACTTCTTCATTTCTTCTCGGTCTTCAGCATCTTCGAGAATCCCTTCGACCAAAGGAGTGTAGGTAGTCCCGGGACAAACCACATTTGCTCGTATTCCTTCTTCCGCGAAATCGATCGCAATAGACTTCGTCAAATGGATTACTCCGGCTTTGGATACATTGTAGGCCACTTGGTTATCGAAAGCATCGAGGCCGGCTTCGGAACCTATAGTTACGATCACACCTTCTCCCTCGGGATTCATGTGTTCGCTCAGAACGTATTTAGAAACTAGGAAAACGCCGTCCAAATTGACGCTCAAAGTCTGTCTCCAGTCTTCAAAGGAGATGTCCTCTATATTTCCGGCCATGAAAATCCCTGCATTATTGATCAGGACATCGATAACTCCCTGTTTTTCCCTAACTTTCTCTATCATTTCTTTTACTTCATCCTCTTTGCTTACATCCGCATAATAGAACTTGGCTCTCTCCCCTAGTTCGTCGGCCGTTTCCTTTCCTTTTTCCCGATCGATTCCTACTATTGCAATTCTCGAACCTGCATCGTGAAACTTTTCGCAGATAGCCTTTCCTATACCTTTCTCACCGCCTGTTACCAAAACGAGTTTATCCTCCAGAGAGGGGAACAATACTATCACCTATCGATACTATTCTTCCCTCGATTTAAAATATTTTAGATTGAAATCGTGCCAACCGTTAGGATTATCTCCATATCAAAATTATTTTCCTAAGATCATCGTAAACGCAAGCGTGGGAATCGCCGAATGAATAACATCAAAAATAACAAAAACAGCAACTCAGAACTAACTAATTGTGCGACCGTGGTCCAGCGGCAAGACTCTGGCTTCCCGAGCCAGCGACCCGGGTTCAAATCCCGGCGGTCGCACCTTTTTACCTATCCTGACGAGGAGTTAAAATCACTATACTGAACTCTCAGAAATCAGTTTCATTCCTTATCAGAGTTCCCACCGATGACCGAGAGGTAAAAATCAACCCAAGGACTTTAAGCACTAATTTTATTACCACCCGTTGAGGTGAACGATTTGGAATCAAATCCTATGGAAGAAATAGCAGAACTCATGAAAATTTCCGGAAAAACCGCGCCGAAATCGGGAGGTATCGATTCGCTAACTTTTGAGATCGTCAAAGGCGAAGAACTGGAAAAATTGGGGAACGAGATGATTGAAGCGGGACATGAAGATGTACTAGAAAAAAATGGAAAGGACCTCCTAGAAAGCGATGCCGTTCTTCTAATCGGAATCAATAAACACGAGGGTCTCGGCCTCGATTGCGGGGGTTGTGGGTTTGAAAGCTGTCAGGAGTTTAACGAAGCCGAAAAAGTGGATGAAGGCTTTCAAGGACCTAACTGTATCTTTAAAATTCTGGATCTAGGCGTAGCCTTGGGATCCGCCGCAAAGACCGCCTCCATACACAACGTCGACAGCAGAATGATGGTTTCCGTCGGTATCGTCGCCAAGGAACTGAACCTTATCGACGCAACCGTAGTCATCGGCCTTCCAATATCCGCACAGCAAAAAAGCCCCTACTTCGATTAGCTGTACCGGGAATCCGAAAAATATCGGAGATAATGTGTACTAACCAAGTTAATTAACTGCCACGAATTCAACAACAGTAAATAAGAAGTTTATAGAAGAAAGGTTCCGGAGACCAGATTAAAAAATGGGATCAAAGATCAAAGCCGTCCTATTCGACATGGACGGAGTATTAATTGACTCTTTCGAGGTACTATATTACGCCCTAAAGGAAACTAGTGAGAAATTCAGCGGAAAGGGCCTAGATAGAAACGAATTTGCAGAAAAATACTGGGGAGAAAAGCTGGAAATCAAGGTAAATAACTGGTGGGAAGAGGAGGGTACCGACTACTACTTCTCTAAAATAGACGAGCATATTCATAGAGCAAAATTAATACCGGGTGTAGAGAAGGCAATTAACTCCTTATCTCAAAAACGGGGTGTAGTAACGAACGGCCCGGAAGGATACACGGAAAACTTTCTATCTCACTTTGGTTTGAAGAAGTACTTCGACGTAATAATCTGCTCGGACGATGTGGAAAAAATCAAACCGGACGCCGAACCGATCCTCAGGGCCTGTGGAATACTGAACGTAGAACCCGAAAAAACCGTCTTTGTCGGAGACACGAAAAAGGACGTGAAGGCGGGGAGGTCCGCCGGTTGTACCGTTATCGGCCTGGGAGTTCAAGGAGATTATAAGATTGAACACATGGACGAACTGCCTGAAATCATGTCAGAGATACAGAACACCTGAGTTTGTCAGAAACCTTCGATAAAAAGCTCGCACTTTAAAAAAGCATTGATCATTCCATTAGATACGATTTTCTAATTTCCAAATCAAATAGTAAAAGAAAGGTTGAGGACCCGATCCGTCGATAAATTCTCTTAAAAGTCTTCAAGATACCTCTCAAGTTCCCAGTCAGTAACGTATGCTTTGTAATCATCCCACTCGCTCATCTTAGCCTTTATGAACTTCTCGGTTATGTGTGATCCTAGACATTCCGTCAAAACATCATCGTTTTTCAAAGTCTCTAAAGCCGCGAGAAGGTTTACTGGAAGGGTCTCTATTACGTATTTCTTTAGCTTGTCCTCTGTGAGCTCGTAAATATTCTCTCTTACCGGTTTTGGTGGCTCCAAATTCCTGTCAATCCCGTCCAAACCCGCCTTAAACATAACTGCCAAAGCCAAATATGGATTACACGAGGGATCGGGGGATCTGTATTCTAGCCTCTTTCCTTCTGCTGTTGCACTCCCGGGAACGCGAACTAGGGCGGACCGATTAACATCGCTCCACGCTATGTATATGGGAGCCTCATATCCAGGTACCAACCTCTTATAGGAATTTACCGTCGGGTTTGTAATCGCAGTGATTGCCGGAGCGTGATCTATAAGACCGGCCAGGAAGCTATATGCAGTTTCCGAGAGACCGAACTCGTCGGAATCATCGTGGAAAGCATTCCTCCCGTTCTTGAAAAGGGACAGGTGAGTATGCATCCCAGTACCGTTTATTCCCGAAACCGGTTTCGGTATAAACGTCGCGTGCAACCCATTGAGCTCTGCGATCGTCCTGATCACGGTCCTAAAAGTAGCTATATTGTCGGCCGTGCTGACGGCGTCATCGTACTTAAAGTCAATCTCGTGTTGACCCTTTGCTACCTCGTGGTGGCTGGCCTCTATCTCAAAGCCCATCTCCTCGAGAGTAAGTATCATGTCACGCCTGAGATCACTGGCCAAATCCTTGGGAGCGAAGTCAAAGTAACCGCCGTGGTCGTGTGGCTTTGTAGTAGCCTCGCCTTCCTCTTTTTCGAAGATAAAAAACTCCGGTTCGGGTCCAGCATTCATCTCGAAGCCAAGTTCTTCCGCCTCTTCGACAACCTGTTTCAGAACGTACCTAGGATCTCCCTTGAACGGAGTACCGTCCGTATCCCTGACGTCACAAATCATCCTGGCGGTGGCCATCGATTCCTCGTCTTGGTGTCTCCATGGAAGAATCTCAAATGTGTCCGGGTCGGGATCTAGTCTCATATCGCTCTCCTGTATCCTGACGAAACCCTCTATAGAAGATCCGTCAAACCAAATCCCATCCTTCAGGGCCTTTTCGGCCTGTTCAACAGGTATAGCGACATTCTTCACTATCCCTAGGATGTCTGTAAACTGTAGACGGATGAACTTCACGTTTTTCTCTTCTATTTCCTCCAGCACCTCATCTATATTCAATTGTTTCACCTCCTGCTCTCTTTATTAGGAAATGGGAAACCTTTTTCCTATTAAACTTTCTCCTCGATATTTAGACCTAGAAGGAGCCTTTCCCAAATTAATAACCCTGACAAGGCAGATGCTATTAAAGATCTCTAATTTGAAAAGAAATTCTCATCAATAAGCGTATATTTTCCCGTAAGGTCTATGAGTTTCAGGTATCAACTTTATGAATTCTCCATTCATTATATCGTCAAAATCCAAGCTAAAATCTTCAGCGTACTCCTCAAGATATTCTTCCAGTTCTCCCATGTCCCCTTCGGTGGGCTCCTTAATTCCGACCTCCTCTCCTAGTTTATGCTCCGATACTTCGCCTCGAATGTAAATCTCGCCGCCGTGCATACCCGTTCCCACGTAACTACCCACTATGTCCGACGGTTCGGAATCCAAGCCCAGGACGACAAGCAATCCACCGGCCATGTACTCCCCCAGAAAATCCCGTGCCCTACCGCCGACTACCACCACGGGATACAGATCCCTGTAAGCCTTCATGTGAATCCCGGTCCTGTACCCTACGTCTCCTCTGACAAAGATCTTACCTCCTCTCATCGAGTGTCCTATAATGTCACCCGCATCCCCGTGTATAACGACCTTGCCCGAATTCATCGTATTTCCGATTGCATCCTGCGCATTGGAATGTACCTCAATGTCCGGACCGTCCATAAATGCCGCTAAATCGTTTCCGGGAACTCCAAAAACCTCTATCTTGATATCACCATTCTTCAGCCCGGTCCCTATGTACCTCTGACCGTTTACGTTCTCCAGTGTTACCCTATCCCCTTTCTCGGAAACTTGCTTTCTAATCTTTTCGTTCAGGTCCTTGTAGTAAACTCCCTCGGCATCCACTTTCATATTTTCATTCCCTCCCCCGAAAGCAGGCGTTTTTTGTAATCTTCGGGCAGATGGACTAATCCGAAATCATCAAGCAATAGCCTATCTTGGAAGTCTGAGACATCTATTCCGCTCTTGATCAAACCCGTATAGATCCCGGCCCTCTCTATGTCATTAATGAAGATTGCTCCTACCAGTTTATCGTTCTCGATTACGACCTTCTCATAAGTGAAATCTTCCTCATCGTAACGAGCGATGACCTCGTAGTCCTCACCTTCAGGATCTGTCAAGCCCACTGAAATCGTAGGAACGTCGCAAAGCTCCATCGAGTTCATGGCAAAGCTACCCTCATACTCCTTCGGTTCTCCGGCCATGCTTGAGCCGGCTATTTCTCCCTGCCGATACGCGTTAGGCCATATAGCTATCGGTCGCGTGTTCCCCGCCAACAAGTCCGGTATCTCAACCACGTCGCCAGCCGCATAAATGTCAGGAACGTTAGTCTGCATGTTCCTGTCGACTAGAATTCCTCGGTCTACCTCGATGCCTGTATTCTCTACAATATCCAAATTCGGAGCCACGCCAATGGCAAAGATAACCATGTCGCTGTCGAAGGATTTCCCGTCCTTCAACTCAACACCCATAACTCTCTCGTTCCCGAGGATTTCCTCGACTGTATTGCCGGTTTCTACCTTACAATTCCTCTCGAGAAGCTTTCTTCTGATCAGAGCGGAGGCCTTTTCATCGAAGGTAGCACTCATTATGTTATCGGCCAGTTCGACGATCCTTATCCCCATGCCGAGTTCCAGTAAGGCCTCGGTTACTTTCAGCCCTATCAAACCACCCCCAATGACGGTAATTCTATCGGCACCGTTTTCCTCGATATATTTTTTTATTTCTCCGGCATCGCTCCATTCCGTAAACGTAAAAACACCCTCCAGATCCTTACCCCTCACATCAGGAAGTATCGGAGAGCCTCCGGTTCCAATAAGGAGCTTATCAAAATGAATTTCTTCACCGCCCTCCATAGATACGACATTTTCCTCAAATTCAAGTTCGACGGCCTCCGTTCCCAAAAGCACATCTATTTCTCTCTCTTCGTAGAAACTTTCGTCCCTGTACCACATGTCATCCTCGTCCACCTCGCAAGCGAGCAGATGCGAGATGAGGGGCCTCGAATAGGCGAATCGTGGTTCCTTGGAAACGATGGTTATATCACCCTTCCTATCTTTTTCCCGAATCGCCTCGGCGGCGGCCACAGAAGCCACGCCATTCCCGATCATTACGTAATTCGTCATCTTATAACCTCACCTGTATTCTAGCGCCTCATTCGGACAATTCTCCACGCATACAGGGACTTCCTCACCCGCACACAAATCGCACTTTGAGGCAACGCAGCTCCCCTCCGTGTCCTTCTTCACCGCACCCGTCGGGCACACCATTATACAAGTCCAACAGCCAACGCATTTGTCCTCATCCCGAACCACCGCACCAGTTTCCTCGTCGCGATGCATCGCACCTGTTATGCATCCGCTGATACACGGCGCCTCGTCGCAGTGCCTGCACTGAAAGGCAAACATTGAGGCTCCATCCTTCTCTATGTAAATACGAGAAACGGGTTTTGGCTCCTCTTTCTTGTAGGCCTTCACTATATCCTTAGATTCGGAATGCTGGGTCAGGCAGTAGACTTGGCATAGACCACAACCCATACAGACTTCCTCGTTCGCATAGACTCTCTTCATCCTATTTCCTCCTACCAAGCTTCCCCCGCCGGTTTTATCCCGAGGGTATCCAAGTCGGTTTTTGTGAGACCGACCCCCCTCAATTGATCCCTGTTGCCCCGCAAACTCTCTATAGCGTTGACACCCATCCCACCCAATATCTCTTCGAATTCGACGGACCAAGCTCGAAGTAAGTTGACCAGTCTCCTCTTACCAATCTCGGGATTAAGTCTCTTGACGAGCTCCTCCTCCTGGGTAGCTATTCCCCAAGAACACTTCCCGGTATGGCACTGCTGGCAGACGCGGCACCCCATTGCCACGAGGGCTGCGGTTCCTATGTAAACGGCATCAGCGCCAAGAGCGATAGCCTTTATCGCGTCCGCACTGGACCTAATCCCTCCAGAAACTACAAGCGAGGCCTGATTTCTGATACCCTCTTCTCGAAGCCTCTCATCGACGACTGCGGTCGCGAGCGGACTCGGAATACCAACGTTATCCCTCGCTATCAGGGGTGCTGCGCCCGTCCCCCCGTGAATCCCATCGACCACAACGAAGTCGGCGCCGGCACGAACTATACCGCTGGCTATTGGAGCCACATTGTGAACGGCGGCGATTTTAACTCCGACCGGTTTTTCGTATTCGGTCGCCTCCTTCAGGGCGTAAATCAGCTGCCTGAGATCCTCTATGGAGTAAATGTCGTGATGGGGCGCCGGCGATAGAGCGTCCGTCCCCTCGGGTATCATCCTGGTCTCACTTATCTCCTCGGATACTTTTTCACCGGGCAGGTGGCCCCCTATCCCGGGCTTGGCCCCCTGACCAATTTTTATCTCCACAGCTCTTCCCGCATCCAGATAATCCTGATGGACTCCAAAACGACCCGAAGCGACCTGCACTATTGCGTTGTCGCTGTACTCGTAGAAATCCTCGTGCAATCCCCCCTCACCAGTATTGTAGAAGGTCCCCACTTCCTCGGCTGCCTTTATCAGAGACATGTGAGCGTTGTAGCTTATCGAACCGAAGGACATCGCCGCAAAAAGCACGGGGATATCCAGCTCCAGCTGTGGGGGTGTCTCCGTTTTCAGATTAATCTCGCCTGCGTCCTTTTCTATCTCCAAACCATCCGGCTTTCTACCTATGTGCGTCCGTAACTCCATCGGCTCCCTGAGAGGATCTATGGAAGGGTTCGTGACCTGAGAAGCGTTCAGGACTATATGTTCGAAGTAATCCACGTGCTCCTGATCAGAACCCATGCCGCTCAGCAGGGCACCCCCGGTTTCGGACTGCTTATAAATATTCTTTATATGTCCAGGAGACCAATGGTCGTTTTCCCTGAAATCCAAAGAATTCTCCTCTATAGTCAACGCGTCCGTCGGACAGAAAGTCGAGCACCTATGGCATCCGACGCATTTTGAATTATCCGACTTTATTTCGTCCTCTTCCTCGTCGTAAGAATGAACGTCGAATGGGCACTGGTTCACGCAAACCTCACAACGTATGCATTTCTCATCGTCCCTCCCGACGTTAAACTCCGCGGGTAGATACGACTGTGACATCTTCAACTCACCCTCCCAACAACCGGCTCTCCGGCCTCCGGGGACCATACTCTGTCGGGCTCGGGACACACTTCCCGGATTCCGGATTCTTCGCTGGCAAGATAGAGCATGTCACCCTCCCTACCGGCGACCAAGGGCCTCAGCTTGATTCTGTCGTTGAGGCCTATCATCTCACCCTCCCGTCCCGCTATCACGGCAAATGGACCGTTCACCAAGGCGCTGCTGTAGGTAATCCTCAAAGCCCTGTCGAGTTGTGTCCTACCGTTCTCTTCCCCGTCGATATCGTTCCAGAACGGGGCCGCTATTATATTCGCCATCGTCCCGTAATCGAGGTCATGTTTTCGAACAAGCAGGTCGAAAAGGTACGCAATAACCTCGGAGTCCGTGGCGAGCGTGCAATGATAACCATAAACGAGCAAAAACCTCTTGTTTATCCCGTAGGAAGAAATCTCCCCGTTATGGGCTATGGACCAATCCAAAAGGCCGAAGGGATGAGCTCCTCCCACCATCCAGAAGTATTAGTGGGGAACCTGCCGTGGGCTATCCATGTGTACGCCTCGTAGTCGTCAAGTCGATAAAAACGTCCGATATCCTCCGGAAATCCAACTCCCTTGAAAATACCCATATTTTTGCCGCTTGAAACGACGAAAGCGTCCTCTATCTCACTGTTTATCTCCATCACTGTCCTCATCACATAATCACTCTCCACCAAATTTCCAAATTTCTCCTTCCGAGGCTCCAAAAAATACCTCCAGAGGATCGGAACTGAATCGACCGAACCCTCCGGTTCCCTGGTGGGAATCGCTCCTTCCTCCCGAACGAGATACATTTCTTTCAAGTACTCCTCCGCCGCAACTTTAGCTTCCTCGCTTTCAAGAATCAAGTGAAAAGCATAGAGTTCTTTATAATCGGGATAAATGCCGTAAGCGGAAAATCCACCGCCGAGTCCGTTCGACCGCTCCTGCAAGGTGGAGATTGACCTCATTATCTTCTCGCCGCTAAATCGCTCTCCTTCTTCACGCATCCTGCCGGCGAGGCCGCACGCACTTCTTTTCCTTTCCTTGTAAATCATGTCCAATCTCGGTCACCGCCGCTGCTTACACAGCAATAGGAAACCTCTTTCCTATTACACTCTCTTACGATATTTAAAACTTTTCTTCAATAATTTAACAATTTGTCAAAAATTGGGAAAAAAATCTAAAATGGTAGGACAAAACGCCCACGCTACAGATAACTCTGAACGTTATTCAGATCGGTGATATCTATCAGACTTTCCATCGGAAGAGTCTCTATATCGATGCCGCTCTCCTCGACCGCGACAGCCGGATTAATGCCACCGACAATAACGATGCCGACCCGATTCACGTCCACTGAGAGGCCGTAGATAGAATCGGCAGGAGAGCCTACATTCAAGACGCCGTTCAGGCCTTCTTCGCTACCCTCTTCAATAACTTCAATGGCGGAAGATCTAGCCGGGATCGGTATCTCCCTCATATTCGCGAGAACGCGGCCGGAACCCTCCTCCAATACGCCGGTAAGGGATGTCATCCTCTTGGATGCGAAGACCGCTAAAGGATCGAGCGAAGTCCCCTGATACGCTATGGCATCGACGAATCTTTGTGGTTCGTTATCCTCGACCTCAAGAACCCCTCCGAACTTGGGTGAAACGGGGATACCCTCCCCCTCCAAAAGACCATCGATGGTTATACTACAGACAGTGGCTACACCCACTTTTCCTTCGGGCACTTGAAATTTTCCGATTTCTTCACCGGGGCCCGAAACATCTACGAGCGGGCTCGGGGCCCATCCTTTTTCGATAACTCTGCTCATAATACTCAAAGCTTCCTTCCTGTCTTCCTCGTCCAACAGGGAAATATTGGTGATAATTTTTCCTTCACCGCTCTCCAGATCGTAGGACATTTCGTAGATAAGTTCCTCTATTCTACCAATCACGAAGCCAACCCTCTCCCCTACCAAGTCGGCCCTGAGCTCGCTTTCGCCCTTTTCAGTGATAATTCTCCCTTTCAATGAACCGGGCTTCTCGGTCAACCCCTTGTCGTCGAGATGCTTTAGATGATAACGTACGGCCCTCTCGCC
>CAZEBR010000003.1:16309-17622 GCA_964510375.1 Hadarchaeota archaeon (SeqCode)
AGATTAATCTGTCTACTTTTTCCCTGCTTCTCATAAGTCTCCCCTAAATGTAGAACGAATAGGGATAAAAAAATTCTGTGAGGGGTGAAAATAAATTGTAAACTTATGCCGCATGAACGAGATTTGGTCTCGTATATCGTAATACTTTTCGATTTTCAATCAATATAGCAGAGAAAAACCCGAATTGGTACCAAAAAAATCAGGGAAAAATAGGGCAAAAATTATTCCCTTTCTATAGGATGCCAACAGGCAACATAGTGCTCTCCTTCCACATGCTCTAAGGGCGGAACTTCCTCTTCACACCTGTCCGTCGCCCTCGGACATCTCGGATGAAATCTACATCCGGAAGGTGGGTCTCTTGGGCTCGCTATCTCCCCTTTAACATCAATTTCCTCTGTACCAAGTTCTTTCTTACCGGGCTCCGGAATCGTGGTGCGGAGAGCCTGAGAATAAGGGTGCATAGAGTTCTCAAATATATCCTTTATAGTCCCCTTCTCCACGATTTTACCAACGTACATGACAGCAATCCTATCAGATATGTATTTGCTCGCCGCCAGATCATGAGTTATAAATAGATAGGTCAGCCCGAATTCTTTCTTCAAATCGTTCATTAGATCGATAACTTTTGCCTTCGAAGAAGCATCGACCATGGAAACGGGCTCGTCAGCGACGACCAACTCGGGATTGGTTATCATGGATCGAGCTATTGACGCCCTCTGCTTTTCACCGCCGCTCAAATCATCGGGATAGCTGTCGTAAAACTTTTCTGCGGGCTTCAACCCCACATCCTCCAACATTTCAAGGGTAGTGCTCTTTCTTTCCTTCTTATCCCCGATTTCATGAATATCCAATGGGTGCTTTACCGCATCTCCTATCTTCATTCGAGGATTAAAGGACGTGAAGGGATCCTGTGGTATCATCTGAATGTATTTCCTGAATTTTCTCATCTCTTCCTTATCGAGAGAAATTAAATCCGTATCCTTAAAGCAAATCTCCCCAGAAGTGGGCTCGATAAGCCTGAGTATGAGTTTCCCGGTAGTGGTCTTGCCACATCCACTCTCACCAACCAACGCGAGGACCTCTCCCTCCTCCAAAGATAAACTAACGTTATCGACCGCTTTGACGTACTCCTCCTTTCTCGTTATCAATTTCTCCAGAAAGCTTTCCTGCACCGGGAAATATTTCTTCAATCCTTCAGCTTCTAGCAGTTTCAACTTCATTCCTCCTCATACTTATAGCACTTCACTTTGCGTCCTGAGATGTCGTAAACCGGGGGCTCTTTCTCCTTGCACTTTTCCATGACATATGGGCAC
>CAZEBR010000003.1:17638-45978 GCA_964510375.1 Hadarchaeota archaeon (SeqCode)
GGAGAATCGGGGTCCATAGTGGAACCTGGAATTCGTTTCAGTTCATTGTCACGAAGATCGGTATTAGGAATCGCCTCCAAGAGCAATTCCGCATATGGGTGAAGAGGGTTTTCAAAGAAAGGACCAGTTTCAGAAATCTCGGATATCTTGCCCCCATACATCAGAATAACCCTATCAACCACTTCGGAAATCAGACCTAAGTCGTGAGAAATCATAATTACGCTTGCGTCGTATTGAACCGCTAAATCTCTCAAAAGACCCAAAATTCGATCTTGCACGATAACATCGAGAGATGAAGTCGGCTCATCCGCAATAATTAAATCGGGATTCAGGATGAGGGCCAAAGCTATACCGACCCTCTGCGCCATACCACCGCTTATTTCATGCGGATACTCATCGAATCTATCGGTCGAGATTCCAACATCCTCAAGAACAGAGAACGCTCTCTCTTTGGCTTCTTCATCATTGACGTCCTCATGTGTTTTAACCACCTCCACCAGCTGATCACCTATCTTCTTCAGGGGATCTAATGAAGTCACGGGGTTCTGAAATACAGTCGAAATACTTTTTCCCCGTATGTCTCTCATCACCTCATCGTCTACCTTCGTAAGGTCCTTTCCTTGATAGATTATTTCGCCGTCAACGATCCTGCCTTCTGGAGGCAATAACCTCAATATGGAAAGTCCTAGAGTAGTTTTTCCAGAACCTGATTCCCCGGCCAGTCCCACGATTTCTCCTTTCTTCATCGAAAAACTTACGTCATCAACAGCAGCAATCGTGGCATTCCCTGTATAATAGTACGTTCTAAGATTATTTATGTCAAGAAGTTTGTCTCCCATTAGTCTACCTCCTTCTCCCCGTCTCCGGATTCAATATATCGTTGAGCCCCTCGCCTAGAAGGCTAAAACCTAGAGTCAGCAGAACGATCATCAGTCCCGGGAATATGCTGGGCCACCATGCACCCGAAACGATGTATCCGTGTCCCAACTTCAGGTCTAGGCCCCAAGCGGGGGTCGGGGCCGTGAGCCCCAGTCCGAGAAAGCTGAGAGAGGCCGAAGTCAATATAGCATCGGCGGCGTTCAGGGTAAGAACCACGGGAATCGCCGGGACCACGTTAGGAAGAATATATTTCGTTATCATGGTCCTATCTTTAGCACCGAGAGCTCTCGCAGATTCGACGAAGGACTCCTCCTTCACAGACAAGACATGGCTTCGGACCATTCTATAGTAAGTCGGGATATAGACCACTCCCACCCCCAACGCTATATTTGGAATGCTCGGACCGATCATAGCGACCAAGGCTATAGCGAGAATTAATGGTGGAAAGGAATACAGGCTGTCCATTAAAGGAGAAAGTGCGCTGTCCAGAAGACCACCAAAGTAGCCAGACAGAAGCCCCAGTGCAAGACCCACACTCAGAGAAAGGCCGACGGCCATGAAAACGATCCTGAGCGCAACTCCGGACCCGTAAATAACTCTAGATAGGACATCGTAACCTATTCCGTTCGTGCCAAAGAGAAACTTGCCAGAAGGTTCATGGAGCGGTTTTCCTACCTGTTCGATTGGATTATAGGGAGCTATGTAGGGCGCAAACACAGCCAGTATAATAAACGTGAGAATTATAAATACTCCAATTCCGACAAAGATATACTCAATCTCGCGATCCTTAAATGCCCTACCTAAGAACTCCCTAATTTTTTTGGTAAATGGAAAATTCACATTTTTTCCTCCTAATACCTAATTCTCGGATCTATATATGCGTAGATGAGATCCACGACCGTGTTAATTATCACAACCAAGATGGCAAAAAAGACTATTGTACCCTGAACCGCCGTATAATCTCGTAATCCTACTCTACGCACCAAAAAGGTGCCAATCCCAGGCCATGAAAAAACCGTTTCAGTCAAAACCGCACCGGCAAGCAATATAGCAAACTGAAGACCCATCATGGTAATCACAGGCACCAAGGTATTCTTTAGAGCGTGACCGTATACGATCTTGTTCTCGGATAATCCTCTAGAGCGTAGGGACCTGACAAAGTCCTTCCGAAGGACGTCTGCCATGTTCGTTCGAAAGAGTCGGGTATATATACCCGACAGATATACACCTATAGCCACCGCGGGAAGAATCAAATGCTTGACTGAACTGACAAGAGCAGAAAAGTCAGCAGTTATAACACTATCAAGCACGTAAAGACCCGTCACTGTATCCGGCCTCACACCAAAACTAATCCGCCCCGAAACGGGCAAAACACCCAACCATACCGAAAACACCAATTGAAGAAATATAGCAAAAAGCGGGAGAAAGATTGAATAGGTGAGCATGCCGTAAACTCTGATGGCGTGGTCAGCTTTTTTACCTTCATTGCGAGCGGAAAAAATACCCGTACCGGCACCGATTAACACACTCGTCAAAAATCCAGTCACAGCAAGCTCTATAGTAGCCGGAAAATGATCCATAATTTCATTCCAGACAGGCCTCGATGTCTGGATGGAGGTACCCAAATCCCCGTGAAAGAGACCGATAACATAATCAATATACTGAAAGATGACAGGCTTATTTAAACCGAGTTGCTCCTTCATCTGTTCTATCTGAGACTGAGGCGCATGACCACCGAGAGCGGCAGTTACAGGATCACCCGCAATCCTCATCACGAAAAAAACTACGGTAAGAAGAATGAGAATCATCGGAATGGCCATCAATACTCTCCTAGTGATGTGAGTCTTCAGAGATGCCATTACCATTCCCCATATTCGTGAACTTTACGGGAGACCATTGAGAACTCTCAGTTATAAATCTTTTTCAAAATACGAAAAGGGTTCGATAAAAATGCAAATTTTTAGAAATAAAAAGAAAAAAGAGGAAAACAATCCTCTTCTGTTCGAAAAATTGTAGGATGTTTCTCTCAAATCAGCGATGTATCAGCCAGTATCTAAGCTTCATGAGCGGGTCAAGAACTATCCCTTCAATCTCTGATTGAGCACCCACATGTAGTTTGCCCTGAGAAAACGGAATCATCGGAGCCTCTTCGGCCATTAGTTCTTGTGCCTCCTCGTATAGTTCAGTCCTCTTTTCCATTGTCTGTGCGGTTGACGCTGCTTCCAGAATGTTGTCCATTTCAGGATTATCGTAGAACACGCCTAGACTACCCGAATGGTCCGAATGCAGGAATACTCTCGTGTAATCGTCCGGGTCCACATAATCGGGATACCATCCCAAGAGCAACGACGGCATAGTGCCCTGAGCCAAATACTCTCCAGCGTAGGTAGCCCATTCGGCACTTTCCAGATTAACCTTCATCATGCCTGTTTCCTCCAGACTGGACTTTAGTATGGAAGCGACATCCGCTTCCTTGTCACCGTAGTGGGTTGGCGTGTACCAGAGGGTGAACTCAAACTTGTTTTCCTGGCTGTAACCTTCAGCGGTCAAATACTCTTGCGATTTCTCCAAATCTCTTTCCGGATAAGCGTCGATGTGACTCCACATTCCCATCGGAACCATGCTGTATAGCGGATCGTGGGTGTTTTCATAGGCAACACTGCAAATCTCCTCTCTATCCACAGCGTGCTCGACAGCTCTTCTAAGATTTTCGTTGTTAAACGGTTCCTGATTGCAGCGCAGGATAATGTATCTTATATAAGGACCAGGCGACTCCTGTATTTCCAAGCCGCTCTGACCTCTGAGGTCATTAACGTCGGACGGGTTTAGCGATTTCCACGCAACATCAATCTCACCGGATTCCAGAGCCATTCTCATCGTAGAAGAGTTCTTGTAAAATCTCACGTAAACAGTGCTGTTTTTGACCTCAGGACCTTCATAGTCAGGATTCTCAACTAAAGTGACGCTTTCGCCTCTCCGCCATTCCTCAACCATGTATGGACCGTAGTACCCGGTCGTCGGTTCGGAAACCTCATTTTCAGGGAAAGTCTCAGGACTTATCGGCGTATACGGAGCAGTCGCCACGAGCTGAGGGAAGTACGAAACCGGTTTCTTAAGGTTAAATCTCACCTTGTACTCGCTCACGACCACGACATTGTCAACAAATCCCGTCACCAAGAACGAAGGATCAAGATTAAGCCTCGAAACTCTATCTATTGACCACTTCACTGCCTGAGCGTCGAGTGGTTCGCCATCCGAAAACTCCAAGTCTTCCTTAAGGGTAAACGTGTAGGATGTCCCGTCATCACTGACGGTATAATCCGTAGCGATTCCGTCTTGTAACTCTGTAGTTCCAGGCTCGTAGGTCAACAAAGTTCTGCCGATATTCATGAAAAGTTCCCAAGTGAAGAAATCGTACGCCTTTGCAGGATCGAAATTCGTTATCGAATCGGTCGTTCCTATTACAATAGCCTCAGTCTGATCTCCATCCTGATTATCTTGGTTGTCTGGAGGGGCTTCTTCTCCGCCACTCATTAGCATGTAAACGCCAGCAACTGCAATAATGATAACGACGATGACAACTAACGCCTTTCCCATCTGTCCTCTCTGGCCAAAGTCTTCTTTATTTAGCATTTTTTACTCACCTCCATTTTCAAGCTGTTAAGAGAATAATCACACCTAATGACCCTTACTTATACGGGTTTCCTCCCCTCTATATTCTTCCCTTTTATTTAAAAGATTTAAAGTGAAAACGGGACCATACCGCATGTGAACGCTTGGGGGATTCGATTACTAACAGAAATATCCTACCAATAATATTAAAATTCAGTAGAAGATATTTACGGATAGAAAAAAGGTGATTGAATATGGTTGTTGTCTATAAAAATCTAAAATTCGACTGGTTAGGACACGCAGGGATAAAAATAGAGTCAGAGGACGGCATGAACATTTATCTGGATCCATGGAGCGAAACGTTCAATGAAAAGCCAGACGACGCCGCAATAGTTTGTGTAAGTCACGACGACTTTGACCACTACGATCCACCCGCCATAGAAGCAGTCTCCAACGAAAACACCGTGTTGATTCTTCACGAAGGAATTAATCCGAACGAACTAAACCGGAAAACCATATCTCTCAGAGCGGGGGACGAAGTAGAGGTCAAAGAAGCAAAAATCAAAGGGATAAGAGCCCAGAATAATCCTAAGGGAGAGCATACCGACGAAAATGGGGACCCTTTCCACGCCCAAGGCGAAGGAATAGGTTATCTATTGGAAATCGACGGGATATCCGTCTACTTCGCTGGCGACACTGACTTCTTGGAGGAACACGAAGATATCGAAACCGAGGTTGCGATCCTCCCGATCGGAGGGCATTACACCATGAACCGCCACGAAGCTCTCAAACTAGCCGATACCATCAGGCCCGAACTCGTGCTACCAATACACTACGACACCTTCGAGCAGATCGAAACCGACGAAGACGCGTTCGTGAAAGATGTCAAAGATATCGGCATTTCTGCGGAAACGCTTTGAGGCCTGAGAACTATCACAGATAGGCGTAACTGAGAATTCAATAAAAACAGGCATACAGCTCCCAAAAACACTCCTTCCTTTCTGCCGATCTTGCAACTCATCAAAAACAGGAAAATTAACGCTATCGAAACGAAGAGGAACGGCCAGTAAAATGAGAGGACGCAAGTCGATACTGTAAAACTCCCGATTAAAGCTATCAATCGGCCGTTTCCGAGAAAAAGGAAAATTAAGCTTCCGATTATATCTCCGGTAGCAACTCTCACCTTGTTTTCTTGCAAATGAAACCCCAGAAATGAAACGAGTTCCGAGCGGATCACGAATTCCAATGATGTAAATAACAGTCGACTTTTTCGATTTATATGATTCTCTCAATCCAAACCATGATAGGGTATATTGGGACGCACTGTTCATTATCGAATTCAAGAAGATTTGAATAAATCAACGATTCAAAAAATACGAAGATTTTTGGAGAGAATTAATTCGGACTTAGACTGGAACCTTGAAGGTCTAAAGCTATTGAGCGACGATAGTCCGTTCGATGGGGAGAAAGTTTGGGGATTTACGAAGGTCGAGAACGACAAGGAAGCAACACGGGTCGTAGAAGCATTGAAGAAAATTTCCTCGAATTTTCCCGATCTGACGTGGATAATATTTGATGAGGGTAAGAACGTTCGCCTGAAAATGAAAAATGGTATAGCTCTCGGAGCCGATTAAAAGTTTCTTTTATTTAAAGTAAAGCGTAAACCTATCTTCGGTAAACAAGGGATAAAAATTGAGAGTTTTGAGAAACCCTACCTTGGACTCGGCAGGGAAACTGCTTAAAGATTCTTTGAGAGAAAACAAATCCACCGTCGTAGTAGGATCCTGCACTGTAGACTACGAAGGCAGAGCCGGGTCCGTACTGCAAGAAGGAGAGAGGATAATACTGACCAAACCCGACGGTACTCTACTAGTACACCAAAAAGAAAAGCGGGAACCGGTCAACTGGAATCCACCCGGATGTACCGCTTCGATCAAAAAGGACGAGGAAGGCCTAAAACTCCTTTCCGAAAGATCGAACCCGGAAGAAACCCTTCTAATAGTCTTCGACGAGATAAAGATGGCAGCATCCTTCGAACTCGCCGACGAGGAGGAACTACAATTAGTAGGAACGGAGGAGGATCTAGTCGATTCTGTACTCCAAAATCCCTCATTGATAGAGGAGGATTTCAAGCCGAAGGAGAGGGAAAAACCCGTGCGTTCAGGAGTAATAGATCTCTACGGAAAGGACAAAGATGGAAAAGGAGTCGCAATCGAGTTCAAAAGAGGAAAAGCGTCCCTATCCGCAGTAGGTCAACTGAGCCGATACGTCAAAGAACTGGAGGAAAAACTGGAAAGGGACATCAGAGGGATGCTAGTGTCCCCGAAAATTACCTCGGGAGCCAAAAGTCTGTTGAGCAGAAAGGGACTGGAATACGTCCAGGTCGAAACCCCAACACACTCCTCGGAAGAAATTATCTACGACCGGGGGCAGAAAAGGATCAAAGAGTTCGCTCGCGACAGTAGAAAAGAGAACGAATAGCCATGGCGATCGATTCAATCTAAAAATCAGGAGTTTAGGACACGTATTCATTCCCGCGAATAAAGAACCTAAGTTCCCTTTCCAAATCCTCTGTCACGCCTATACGATGCGATGTTCCAATGTCCAAACTCGTCTTATCCCCACTCCTAACGTAAAGTTCGTTCGAATCGGTAACGTCCAAACCGTGCTGTTCCTTTGTGATCCCGAAGGCCTGAGTGAGTTTTCCCGGACCGGAGGTCAACTCATTTCTTTCGGTCCTAGTCCTACGCTTTTTCATCAGATTCACACCTTCGACGGGCTCCACGGCACGGATCAATACCGCCCCAGGAATCCCCTCACCCTCGGTTATTATATTAACGAGCCAGTTACCGTGAACCATGTAAACCACGCCCAACCCTCCCTTCCCCCACATTATCTCATTTATTTTGGTCCTGTTTTCCGAGGCGCGCGATGCCGGATCATCCTTGCCATAATACGCCTCCGTCTCGACAATTCTTCCGCTTACAAGACCTTCTCCCGTTCGATGAATAAGAACATTGCTCAATAGCTCCCGAGCTACGGTGGCCGTATCTCTTTCAAAGAAACTCCTATCCAAATTCATGCAACTTCCTCTGGGTTGGATATAGATAAAACTGAATCAAAATAAGTGTGCTTAAAAAATTTGAGGAGCTCAAGTCTACTTTCCCTATTCTTCGATATTCACGATAGCCTCTGCGATATCGCCATCCGTCTCCTCCAGCGCCTCTTCGGCCGTTTCCCTGTCGACTCCTCCTTTTTCCATCACCATCTCTATATCATCGTCGTCTATCTCAGGCTCTGCCTCGAGTTCACGTTCCTCAGCGTCTCCAATCACCTGATAAGTCTTGTGTCCCTTAGCCTCGGTTATCTGGACCTGAGGATTTGAAATAACCAGCTCCTTGTCGGAGAGTTTAATCACGACTTCCTGAACTCCGGAGAGCTCTTCCATCTCGAGCCCCATCTGCTTCATCATCTTCTCTAGTTGGCTAGGATCGATACCTCCTTTTCCAAACATCAAAACACCTCTTGGCTTAACATTGTAGTAAAGGTAAAAAAAGGTAAAACTTGATTCGGCACTTTCAGTCTACCGTTCGGATTTCAACGCTCCGACCGCTTCCCAGAACTTCCGACCAATTTGCCTGTCCATCGCGCCCCTGAGTGCTTTCATGTTTTCCTTCGAAGCGTCCATGGATTCGATCTCGATCCTGCCACCCCCCGCCGTGGGATGACCGCCAGCCGAGCCAATCTCGTCGTAAATTTCCTTCATCAGCTTACCTATATGTAGCCTGACGTCCTTCGTCCGTCCGGATATATAGATAAAGTCCCCCTCAATACCATAGACGAGAGTGGTCAGAGTCCCCTCCCTCCGTAGCAGGTAATCTGCAGCTTGGGCGATGGCGTCTCTATCCTTAACTTCACCGACGTTGGAAATTAGATATCCCCCCTTCACCCTGCTGCTTCTGATAGACTTCCTTATCACTTCCAGAGTGTCGGCCGAAAGCGGAGGAGACTGGAATGTCTGTAACAATTCATTGCTAATATCCGGGAGCAAATCCTCCAAAACAGTGAAATCCAGATGGGTGGCACCCCTAGTGAAATTCATAGTATCGGTTAGGATGGCAAAGACCAAAGCAGTCGCCAGTGACTCGCCAATCTCTATTTCCGAATGCCTCAAATAGGTAGCCAATATGGTAGCGTTAGCCCCCACCTTCACTATATCTTCAAATTCCGCTTCAGCCCTATTAGAAACGGCAGAATGGTGATCTATAATGATGTTTGGATCGATGTCCTCCGGAAGCGAACAGTTCCCATGCGTGGAAACGTCGACAAGTGCATAAGCCTCGTAATCTTCAAAATCTACATCCTCCGCCGGTTTCATGTCGGCATTGAGAGTATTGACGAGAGCCCGATTCTGCTGATGTCCTATCCTCCCACCGTAAACTAAATCCGAATTTACATCCAAGGTATCGGCGTAGGTCTGTAGAGCCAACGCAGAAGCAATGCTGTCCGGGTCCGGATTATCCTGTAAAACAATACATAAAGTTCCCTCAAGCTCTTCCAAGAGCTTTCTCAGCTGTTTTTCCTTTATTCTTTCCCTAAACTGTTGGAATTCTTCAAACACATATTCCGCAAACATGTCCGATATCACCACGACTTCATCGGCACCCAGTCCCTTTACCTCCGACTTCAAAATGGAGTCCGTCGCACGGGCGACCACGATAGGATCTATTTCTAAATCCAATTTAAGCTGATTTATAGCTCCGAGAGACCTTTCAACGGTTTTAGAATCGGAAGTGAGTATTAAAATCACTTCAGCTTCCTCTATCTTGGCCTCCTCAATGCTCTCAGTGTCGGTGAAATCCCCCTGTATGGCATCGAAATCCATGTCCTGAAGTTGCCTTACCTTCTCCTCCTCCTTCTCTATAATCTGTAAATCTATCTCATTCTCCTTCAACTTCTGGGCGAGAGCGAACCCTAGATCGCCGCAACCAAAGAGCAAGTACATATAAGTTTGTCACCTTTTATTCTTACACTTATCTCCTTAAACCTCCTTTCTTCCCGCGATAAAAATAATTTTGTAATTTTAGGCCCGATATCCCGAAGGGACAAGTCGCTGAAACACTCAGAATCAAGTTCTTGATCGCCGTCAAACTTCGACCTTTGAACCTTCCAAGGCATCCTTACAGGGACAGCCCCTTTCCTCCGGAATGGCCGATACAGCGGATGAGAAGAGATTCTTAACCCTATCTATATTTTCTTCCATTATTTCCGCCACCTCATCGTGCGTCAGTTTATCCTCCGAAATACCTGCTGCGTAGTTGGTCACCACGGAAACGGTAGAGTAACAAATTTCCATCTCCCTGGCCAGCACGCACTCGGGAACATTCGTCATGCCGACCACATCGCCACCCAATTGATCCAGCATCCGGATTTCGGCGGAGGTTTCGAACCGGGGACCTTCAGTGCAAGCGTAAGTACCGGACGAATGGATTTTAATTCCCAGATCTTCAGCAGTCTCGCTCAAAATACTTCTAAGTTCCGGACAATAAGGCTCCGTCATGTCGACATGCACCACTCCTTCCTCACCACCCTCGTAAAACGTGTAATTCCTTTTTTTAGTGAAATCCAAGAATTGGTCCAAAATGACGAACTCACCCGGCGCAATATCGGGGTCAAGAGAACCGACCGCTGTAGTGGCCAGTATTCGATTTACTCCCAATTCGTCGAGACTCCAAATATTTGCCCTAAAATTAATTTCGTGAGGTGGAGAACTATGACCCTCCCCGTGTCGTGGGAGAAATGCCACTCTCCTCCCTCTCAAATCGCCAATAATAATCTCGGGCGATTTACCGTAAGGGGTTTCGATTCTAGTACGCTCCGTATCCTCGATGGACTCGATAGAGTAGACGCCCGAACCACCAATTACTCCGATTTCTGCATCCAAAACTATCACTCCCCGAATCTCCTCTCTCTTCCCTGATAATTATGAATAGCTCGTAAAAAATTTATTTTATCAAAGTTCGGCCAATTCGCCTCGCAAAAATACAGTTCGCTATAAGCAGACTGCCAGAGCAGAAATCCGCTAAGCCTTTCCTCCCCGCTCGTCCTGATTATCAAATCAGGATCCGGCAAGTCAGCAGTATAGAGATTTTCCTCTATAACCGTTTTATCAATCTCTTCAGGGCTCAACTCCCCCTCTTCTACTTCCTTGGATATCTTTCGCACGGCCTCAGTAAGCTCAGATCTCCCCCCATAACCTATCGCTATATTAAGCGAGAAATCTTCGTAATCTTTAGTCTTCCTCTCGGCCTCCCTGATCGCTTCGACTACATCATCGGGTAAAGAACTTATATCCCCAATAGCCCTCAGCCGAACGCCGGAGCTGTGTACTCTATCGTCGTTAGCAGCTTCCTGAAACTTTACCTTGAACAGATCCATCAAGTTCATGATTTCTTTGGAAGAACGCTGAAAATTCTCCTTTGAGAACGCATAGACCGTCATATGCTTTATGCCTATTTCGCGAGCCCAATCGAGAACATTCTCCAATTTCTTGGCACCTAAAATGTGCCCCTCCTTAGTCGAGAGGTTTTTAAGATCGGCGAACCTGCGATTACCATCTAGTATAATCCCTATGTGCTCCGGAAGATGCTCTTCACTTTTTACCCTTTGAATCAGTCTTTTTTCGTAATACTCAGAAACTAATTCCTTGATTTTTCTGAAACCAGGAAGCTTTTCCACAGGAATCTTCGTCATACTTATTTCTCTCCCAAGTTGGGACTTAGTATACCCCTTCTTATCATTCTTTGGAGTTAGGAAATATTCACAATCCTCTTATTGCACTAGATAAAACATTTTATTACATAAGAAGTACCGTCATAAACTGGAGGCTGACCGAGGGCTTGAGGGTGAAAACCCAAAGGGTCTGATCCAAATTGGCATACGTAAGCAAACTAGAGATGAGAGGCTTCAAGTCCTTCGGTCATAAGAAGGAGTCCTTCCCCCTTTCCCCAGGATTAACCGCAATCGTGGGGCCTAATGGAAGCGGGAAGAGCAATATAACCGATGCTATTTCTTTCGTTTTGGGCCAGAGGAGTTCTAAAACTCTTAGAGCGAGTGAATTCTCAGATTTAATCTACCACGGGAGCGAAGACGGGAAAAAACCCGCGCCTTATGCAAAAGTTAAGCTCCATGTCGTGAATGATGACGATGCTTTACCAATCGACTCTGATAAAGTTACTATCTCAAGAAAAGTAAATAAAGACGGAAAGAGCACTTACAAAATCAACGACAAGAGGTCGACCAGAACAGAAATTATGGATCTTATTTCTGGCGAAATAATCGGTACTGAAGGATACAACTTCGTTATGCAGGGAGATGTAGGAAAATTTATAAAAATGAGCACCATGGAACGTCGAAAAATAATTGACGATCTAGCGGGGGTCGCAGAATTCGAAGATAAGAAATCCGAGGCCCTTTCAGAACTCGAAAAGGTAGAAACAGACCTTCAAAGCGAAGAAGGTAGGTTAGAAGAACTTGAACAGAATATGGAGAAACTCAAAAAGGAAAAAGAAGAGGCCTTGGAATTCCAAGAGTTACAGGAAGATTTAAAGAAAAAGAAAGCCTCTTTAGCCAAATTAAAGGTTAATTCTTATCGAGAAAAACTGGAAAAAATTGAGTCCAAAATAGAAGAGAAAGACGAAAGATTAGAAAAACTAAAGGAAAAGAAAGAAAAACTGTCCTCGGAGAAAAAAGAACTAAAAGAAAATAAAAAAGATTTAGAAAGACTAGTAGAAGAAAAAAGAGATTCAGAAGTCTTAAGAGAAGTGGATAGACTAAATTCACGCGTAGAAACTTTGAAGGATAGGTTAGGTGACTCCAAAAGCTCATTTAAAGAATTAAACAAAAAAATAGAAAGCCTGAAAGAAGAAGCCAAAGAACTAGCCGATAAAAGCGACCAAAAATCACCCCTGACTAAAATCGAAAAATATACCGACGATTTTCAAAACTTGAAAGAAGAGTTCGAGAAAAAGACGAACATTCTAAATTCGGCCGAAGAAAACTCAGAGGAATTTAAAGAATCGTTATCGAATATAGAAAATATTCTAAAAGAAATTAGCTCAGTTATCTCGAGTCTTAAAGAACACTTTCAAAAAGCCCTGAAATCGAAAAAAGACTTTCGAAAACTAGCGGAGAAAACGGATGAAATAGAAGAAGCCGGATCTCGATACGAACAACTTAGATCAAAGCTTGCCTCGGCGAAGGCACGGAGAGATGACGCGAAAAATCAAATCAAGGATTTAAAAGACCAGATAGAGGAAAGCACCCAGTCTTTAGAAGAAGCCGAAAAGGAAGCGGAAGAAGTGAAAAAAGAGATATCAGGGGCTAAAGACGAAATAAGTGGAATAGAAGACAAAATAAATAATTTAAACGAAGAAATAGACGACCTAGACGAAAATATAGAAAAATTAAATGAAAAGAGAAATGAACTCCGGACGAACAAAGCCTCCGCCAAAACCCAACTCGAGCAGGCAGAAGAGGACCTAAGAAATTACTACGACGTCGAAGAGATAGAGGTTTCCAAGGAGGATAAAGATCAACTGGAAAAAGAAGCTAGAGAGATCGAGAAAGAAATCAAGAAACTCAAACCGATAAACGAACGGGCTATAGAAGGGTACGAGGAAGCAAAAGAAAGGTACGAATCTCAGAAGGAATACTACGATCAGTTAGCCGAAGAGAAACAGACGTTGATCGAATTCATGGAGGAAATAGACGAGAAAAAAGCAGAGGTTTTCATGGAAACTTTCGAGGAGGTTTCGGAAAACTTCAGCGACATATTTGGCGAGCTATCACCCGGCGGTACGGCGAGACTCATTCTTGAAAATCCCGACGATCCCTTAGAGGGCGGCCTGCAGATAGAGGCCAAACCCCAAGGGAAAAAGATGGAAAACGCGGCCTCACTCTCGGGAGGAGAGAAGGCTTTAACTGGGTTAGCCTTCATCTTTGCAATTCAAAGAACCAAACCCTCCGGTCTCTACGTCCTCGATGAGATAGACGCCCATCTCGATCCCGAAAATCAAAAGGGGGTAGCAGAGATGGTGAAGAAATTTTCCGGAGAATCTCAGATAATCGTGGTTACGCTTCGAGATTCCATGATGTCCGTCGCCGATAAGCTGTTCGGGGTTAACATGGATGACGAAAATATATCCCACGTCGTTTCCGTAGACTTAGAGGAGGTAACAGGAGGAGAATAAATATGCCAGTCCTGTTCGATCAACCGTTCCAAATACTTCTGAACATGGCCCGAGAGGACAAAATCGATCCCTGGGACGTCGACATTAACAAAGTGGCCGATCTATACGTCCAGAAAATAAGGAAGAGGGAAAAACTCGATTTGAGGGTTTCGGGAAGGGCCCTCTCTTCGGCCTCCGTGCTACTCAGAATGAAGGCCGAAACTTCTCCGAACAACGGAGGCTCCGAAGAGGAGGAGGAAATGCTGGAGGAACTGGATTTCGACATGCCCGACGTCGGACCCCTCACCATAATCAGGAAAAATCCACAGCAAATTACCTTGTCCGACCTAGCCAAATCCCTGCAGGACGTCCTCAAAGAACCTGACAAGGAGGAAAGGGAGAAGAAAAGGGCCAAGACGGCACAAAAGGTAATCCGACAACTGGACGATTACCACATCAACATCGAAGACCACATCCAGGAATTTCACGAAAAGATCGCACTGCTGGCCTCCAACGGAGAAAGAATAAACTTCACGGAGCTTTTACCCGAGAAAAATAAGCTCGAAATTGCCCGAAACTTACTGTTAGCACTATTCTTAAGCAGTAGAGGTAAAATATCACTTCACCAAGAGGAGCCATTTGACGACATTTATGTCAAGCTCATAAAGCCCCCGGAGGATGGAAACGATGGGAATTAAGGAGGATGTCTCGACCCTAGAAGCAGCCCTGTACGCTTCCGATCGACCGCTCAATATAAAGGAATTAAAAGATACAATCGGTACCTCTTCGGAGACGTATATCAGGAAGCTACTGGACGAACTCAGAGAGAAGTACGACGAAGACAGCTCCCTCCAGCTCAAGGAAACCAGCGAGGACATGTATACCGTTCAACTCCGGGACGAATTCCTCTCAAAAGTGGAGGCCGTAGTTCCAAAGACCAAGTTAAACAGAGGAGCACTCAAGACCCTCGCGGTGATAGCCTACAAGCAGCCCATAAAACAGTCCAAGTTGGCCGAAATCAGGGGAGGTCGAGTTTACAAATACGTTAAGAAACTTCAGGAGTTAGGCTTTATCGAATCGGAACCCCTCGGAAGGACTAAGGTACTCAGAACCTCAAAGAAATTCGCAGGATATTTCGGCTTTGAGGATCAAGTGGACAAAATCAGAGAAAAACTACAACAGATGGTCAAATGAAGGGAGAGGTTTTTAATCTCTTGAGTTAAATAAGGGGTGACGGTGATTTGAAATGGCAAAATGGCAAGGAAGATCTCTCAAGAAGGGAAGTAGCGGAAGAATATGGCCCAGCCGCAAAAAGCGAAAGTACGAACTGGGCCGGGAATCTGCGGACACGGAAATAGGCGAAAAGAAAAAGAAAGTTATTTCTGCTAGGGGTAACAGTTCGAAGTCTAGACTACTTTCTATAGATACTGTGAACGTTACCGATCCGGAAACGGGAAAAAGTGCAAAAAGCGAAATCAAAACTGTACTTGAAAACCCTGCGGACCCGCATCTCGCTCGCCGGAACATCATAACGAAAGGTGCTATAGTTGATACCGAGGCGGGAAAGGTCAGAGTAACCAGCAGGCCAGGGCAAGATGGAGTTCTGAACGGAGTCTTAGAAGAGGGAAGCCTAGAAGAGAAAACAAGCGAAGAAGAGACCAACCAAGAAAAATCCGACACCGAGAGCCCGGAAGAGAAAGATACGCCCGATGAAAGCTAATGGCCCACCCAGTTCTAAAAATTTTTACTAACACTCATTCGATTGAATCCTTAATATTTTCTTCTCCAGCCAGAACCTCGTCCACGCTATGGATTACCCCGCCCCAATCCTCTATTTGGGACTTAATTCTCGAGAAATTCAACTCACCCTCTATAGTTACTTTTAGGGTTTCTGTTTCCTGATCGATCTCGAAAAGGTCCACATCCACCCCCTTTACTCCTTTAATTTGGCCAATCTGTTTAGCGAACTCTGGCAATGAAGGATCATGGGGTTTCAACACATCCAATACCAATCTCCAAATCTTAGATTCTTTAGAGGATTCACTGACCATACCGATCACTCCCTACTCAGTTTTCTTACTGTAAAAGATTTTTTAAAAACATATTTTGGTAATTTTTAAAAATGATAAAACGCTTTGTTTATAAATAACTTTCGAAATATTTATAAGTATTGAAAAGTATAAGTTAAGTTTACCTATCTATCGAATGGAATTTTGAGAGGTAATTATATGTCTGAAGTAGAGGTTGAAAACCGCGGAGGGAGTAAAGAAAAAGAAAAACTCGAAAAAACATGTCCTAGCTGCAACAATGAAACCGTCATTAGGGACTACCAGAGAAGCATAGTAATATGTGAAAGTTGCGGCAGGATCCTAAAAGAAGACATAAAGGACAGGGGTCCGGAGTGGCGGGCTTTCGATCAAGAGCAGAGGGATGAACGGAGCAGAGGGGGAGCCCCCATGACATATACTATCCACGACAAGGGCCTTTCTACCAAGATCGACTGGCGAAATCGAGATAGTCGAGGTAAGAGTCTTTCTCCGGAAAAAAGGTCCCGGATGTACCGTCTAAGAAAATGGCAGAGAAGAATAAGAGTATCCGACGCGACTGAGCGTAATTTAGCATTTGCACTTTCCGAAATGGATCGGATGTCCTCACAGCTAGGGCTACCGAGAAACGTGCGCGAGGTGGCAGCCATGATCTATCGAGAAGCGGTACAGAACAAGCTCATTAGGGGGAGGTCAATTGAAGGTGTCGCCTCCGCTGCCCTGTACGCCGGGTGCAGGCAGACCCAAATGCCCAGAACTCTCGAAGAAATAGCTGAAGTGAGTCGGGTAGAAAAGAAGGAAATCGCACGTAGCTACAGGTTTATCACTCGAGAGCTAGACATACACCTACCCCCAACCGACCCCGCCAATTACGTTTCCCGATTCGGGAGCGAGCTGGACGTTTCGGGAGAGGTTCGGACTAAGGCAATCGAGCTTATCAGAAAGGCACAGGACAACAAGCTAACGTCCGGGCGAGGACCGACTGGGATTGCCGGAGCGGCGCTATACATAGCCACGATACTGTGCGGGGAAAGGAGAACCCAGAGAGATGTTGCAGAAGCCGCACACGTTACGGAAGTAACAGTAAGAAATAGATATAAAGAATTAGTGGAAAAGTTAGACGTCGACATTAACGTCTAACTTTTTCTTTCTATTTTTTCACGACAGGAATATCAAGGTCTTAAATACAGGAATATTTAGTCTTCCTTCCCGTATTTGTCCTTGAAAAGGTCCACGATCGGAATCAAAGCCGTTCTGACGAGTTTTTTCAAAGGCTCTGATTTACTTATCAAATCCGCAACTGGTGGGGAGAGTGTGTAGTACGTAGAGATTAACTTCCGTCCCCAATCCCTGTGGATCAGATAGGCATCACGGAATCTTCTTAGCACGTTTATCTCCTCGGCCATTGGTGTTCCGAAAGCGGCGGTAGCTATAAAGCAACCCTGCCGTTCTCTCTGAAGATCGTAGAAGAAATGCTTACCACATTCGGGACACTCGTAATCCAAATGTCTGTGCTGTTCGGTGGTCTTTTTGATTATAAACTTCCTTTTTTCAACCTCTCTAACTTCAACGTCCTTGATTTCCATAGGCACCTCGTCGTCGGGACAAAGAATCATAGGAACTGCAGTTATTTCGGATGTCGAAAACTCGTTACCATCTTCCTCCAGTTCCTCTTCCAGTTCTTCTTCGATATCCATCTCTTCATCTGTTTCTTCTTGAGCTTCTTCCTCGACCTCTTCCTTTTCTTCTTCCTCAGTCATATTGAATCTACCAATTACAAAGATTCCGTCTCAAATAAAAACCTGTGGATACGCGAATTTAACCGAAATATAACCGTTGTAATCTAAGCGGGCCCGGTGGGATTTGAACCCACAACCGATCGGTTAAGAGCCGATTGCTCTCCCAGATTGAGCTACGGGCCCGTCCGCCTATCCAACATAGTTCTATCTTAAACTTAAATTCTTAATCTTTGAGGTAGATTGTAAGAAACGAAATGTTGACGTTTATAGGGCTCGGCTTAGGTGTGGACGGAATATCCCTTCGGGGAGTAGAAAAGGCCAAAAATGCCGACGAGGTATATGCGGAGTTGTACACCAGTAAAATCCCCGAATTTGACCTCGAAGATCTCGAAAAAAGGATTGGGAATTCCATCCACCTGCTAAATAGGAAGGATGTAGAGCAGAAACCGGAGAAAATTATAGAAAAGGCAAAAGAAGGAAATGTAGCTTTCCTCGTCGCCGGGGATCCGATGATCGCTACGACCCATTTAGATCTAAGGCTGAGGGCATGTGAGGCGGAAACGGAAACAGAAATAGTCCACGGGCCTTCCATCCACACCGCAGCTCCCGGTTTGGCGGGTCTCCAAAGCTATAAATTTGGAAGATCCGCGACCATCCCGCTACCTGAAAAACCCTCCGACACCCCTTACGAAGTTCTCGAGAAGAACAAGGAGATGGGTTTACACACGCTATTTCTGTTGGATATAGAAGCGGAGAAAGAAAGGTATCTCAACGCGAATGAGGCCCTTGAATATCTGTTAAAGTCGGAAGAAAAACTGGAGAAGGATATCTTTTCGACGGATACCCTTTCGGTGGTAGTGGCCAGAGCCGGGACGGATGCACCCGTGGTGAGGGCCGACGAGGCCGGTAAGCTTCTGAAAGAGGACTTTGGGGAGCCTCCGCACGTCCTGATAGTTCCCGGAGAGTTACACTTTATGGAAGCAAATGCGCTGGAAACCTTCGGAGGGGCTCCGGAAGAGGCTCTAGAAGACAATGTTAAAGGATGAACTTGAAGAGGAAATCCGTAAGTGGGAAGAAAAGCTGAATGATAGGCTACCCAGACTGGAATGTCTCGACGAGTCCGGAGATTGGATCCTAGAAAATGCCCGGGCTTATCTGAAGGACTCCAAACATTTCTTCGAAGAGAACGACCTGATTCAGAGCTACGAATCTTTAATCTGGGCATGGGCCTTCGTCGAAATAGGAGAAAACCTTAATCATCTAAAGTTAGAGGAAAAATAGGCAGGCAATAGTAGAGTCCTCAATCCGATCTCATTTCTAGCACCTTCTCGACCGCACCGGCTACCGCCGACTCGAGAAGTTTCTTGCCCAGCGGTCTGTCAACCTTGACTCCCTTTTTTCTGATCTCCTTCGCGTGTTCCTCGGCCCAGTCATATTTTTTTCGGACCTCCTCGAAACCGGCAAATCCCACTTCGGGATATTTATCGATGTTCGCATGTTCCTCAATTTTCGACTCGTCAGTTATTCCCACTATCGAACCGACGCTAAGCTCCCCCGAACCGGCGTGAGGGCCTTCAATTTTACATATCGTCGAGTCCATATCCAACTTCACTCCCGTCTCCTCCTCTATCGACCCAAGATGCTCTTCCAAAGGCTGATTACCTCCGTGAGCGTTGACCAAGACTATACCTTCGAAACCTCGATCCTTAACGTCTTTCAACTTCTCTCTCAGCTCCTCCTTCACTTCCTCAAGAGATTGGTGATTTCCAGTATCAATTTCCGGAAGTTCGTATGCAGAGTCAAGGGTACCCAGAAACTCAGTATTGGTCTGATTGGAAACTTCTTCGGAGATAAACTCGGCTATTTTTGCATCGGTGTCGGGTGGCAGCGCCGCCCCGTGGCTTTCCTCGTAGGAACCGATGGCAATAATTCCGACTTTCATTCTAATCGACCCTCTGAACGGTCTTTACGGCGGCCTCTACCGCTCGCCTGGCGTACTCGTCTATTCGTTCTTCGGCCTCCATTCTCGTTTCGCCCGGGCCTGACACGCCGAGAGTGACGGGCTTGCCGGACTCCAATGAAATATCCATGATCTTTCGGGAAGTTTGATCCATCACCGTCTTGTGATGCTCGGTGTCTCCCTCTATGACTGCACCCAAAACGACCACGGCATCAATTTCGTCTTTCTCCACCAGCTTCTTCGCAGCGAAGGGCAGTTCAAAGCTCCCTGGAACCACGACCTCTTCGGCGACCTCGGCTCCCAAAAAATCTGCATGCCTCTTCGCAAATTCTACCATTTTTCCGACGATGTTCCAATTGAACTCAGCAGCACAAATTCCCAATCTAACCAATTTTTCACCTCCTTAAGGGACCGGCGTCCGGGCCTCCTTCTCTCTGCCCCGTACCGGCCATCTTCTTCAGTTCGTCAGGTTTGAAAAGCATTCGATAAACGTTCTTGGCGTGTTCCCTAGCTCTGTCCTCCGCCATCTCAGCCAGTTCCTTCTCGTCCGAGGCTTCATCCTCATGGACGAAGACCTCCACGATGTGTTTACCTGTCATAAGCTGTGCCTCTATCAAACCGGTGGACGCCTCGTGGGCGCACTGCTTGTCTATATCTTCCGGTCCGGGCATGGCAAAAGCCATCACAATGTCACATCCCTCATCGAGCAGGTTCTTGGCGGCTACAGGCAGGTCCTTAACCCCCGGGACAGTTTTGCGTTTGATCGATACGCTACACATCTTCTCAAGCTCATCCTTCGCATCCGCTGCCATGTCGTATCTGGCAAAAGTCGTGTCTACCATACCAACCTTGGCCATTTTAGAAATCCTCCCTCTCGAAGTAGGCTTTCAGAATTTCACGTCCCTCCAAGAAGACCAAATCGTTCTTCTCCGCATAACTTTTTGCTCCTTCGGTATCGAGGGCCTTCTTCGTTTCACCATCCATCATCTCGCACACAACTGAGGCTGGCGCCAACCCCGCCATTTCCATAAGCGCCACGGAAAGTTCGGTGTGGCCCTGTCGATTTTCGAGTAGACCACTCGCAGCCTTTAGTAGAGGGACATGACCTGGGGTACGGAACTTTTTCCCGAACTCCTCGGGCGATATATCATTCGGGCTCTTAGAACTAAGTTCCCCCAACTCACTTATAGTGAGCGCCCTGTCCTCGTCCGTAATACCGGTGAAAGTATCCCGGTGGTTTACAGGAATCGAGAAAGCCGACCTCTCATCATAAGGAATATCATCCGACTGCGTGTGTTCGAGAATTTGATGTTCCGAAGAAGCCGATTCATAAATGTCCCGCAAATAAGGTAACCCCATCCTATCCGCTATATCGGAACGTATAGCGGCACAAATCAAACCTCCGCCCTCCCGCCGCATCCGAGCCACGTGTCTGGGTTCGACCATTTCCGCAGCGATCACCATATCAGTCTCATTTTCCCTTTCAGACGGATCGTGTATCAGGACAAATTCGCCCTGACGAAGCTTTTCGATGGCATTTTCCAAACTCAAACTTCCACCTCCACTTCCACCAATTCTCCATCCTCTAAGCCGTATTTTTCCCTGAAGTTTACTTCCGATATCATCTCTATCACCCTTTCCTCATGGGAAGTACGATACGGCATAACAATTGCGGCATCTTCCTCTTTTATCTTGGCCGGAAAGCACTTCACGTCTCCATAATCCCTTTCCTCGGTCGAAAATCCCTCGACCTTTATCCCCTCCGCCATCTCCAACCTTCTCCTATATCTCAGGGAGTCGGAATCGAGTTTTACGTCGAGGGTACCAGGATACGGATTAAATCCTAACTTTTCCTTGAACTGCCTTTGATACTCGTCCAGACCTATATAATAGCTACCTTCCCCAAATCCCGAAACGATTTCTCCCTCAAGAACGACCTTATCAGAAACATCCTCGAAAGCACTGTTTATTTCGTGCTCGATGGATCTCAACCACTTAACTCCCTTCGGCGTGAGTTTAATCGTCTGACCGGAAGGCCCAGCCTCCTTCTCGATGTGTCCTTGTTCGGAAAGCCTTTTCAACCAGCGGGAAGCCGTCTGTTGAGAACAGCCCACCCTCTCAGCGATCTGATTTGAAGAAACACGACAGGATTTCGAGTTGCAACCCACCTTTGCCAATTCCAGCAATATGTAAAGCTGATTCACTCTATCCACCTACTCATTTTCCATTAACCTCCTCATTTTTAAGTATCCCCCATGGGGAGAAGTTAGAATTTAAAGCCATAAACGGTCACTTTTAAACTGGTAAAAAAATGAAAAAATCCGCTAAATTCTGGGAAAAGAGTTCTGAAGAAAACGTTAGATGCGTACTGTGCCCGAGAGAGTGCATTATTTCCCCCGGAGAACTCGGATTTTGTAGGGGAAGAAAAAATATTGATGGTGAGCTTTACTCGATAGTCTACGGCGAGGCAACCTCCGCAAACGCCGACCCTATCGAAAAGAAACCGCTTTATCATTTCTATCCAGGAAGCAGAGTATTTTCGATAAGCACCGCTGGCTGCAACTTTGAATGTAAGCACTGTCAAAACTGGAGACTTTCACAATCCAGCCCTGAAGAAACGAGAACCCAAGAGATAGAGCCCGAAGAAGCTGTCGAAATGGCTAAGAATAGAAACTGTCAGGGCATCGCATACACCTACGGCGAGCCAGTGATCTGGTTCGAGTACTGCTTAGATACAGCAAGGCTGGCTCAAAAAGAGGATCTATACAATGTTTTCGTTACTAACGGCTACATGAACCTGGACGCTTGGAAAGAACTGGGTCCTTATTTGGACGGAATGAACGTGGATCTAAAGGCGTTCAACGATGAATTTTACCGCGGCGTCTGTGGCGTTCCGAGCGTTAAGCCCGTTTTGGACACATGCGAGTGGGCGGTGGAAAACGGCATCCACCTCGAGATTACGAACCTCATTATCCCGGAGGAAAACGATGATCCCGAACAAATCAGGGAAATGTGCAAGTGGATAGCGGAAGAACTGGGTCCGACCGTGCCGATTCACTTCAGCCGATTCCGACCAATGTACAAGATGATGGACAAACCTTCTACCCCAGTAAGCACCTTGGAAAAGGCCGCAGAAATTGCAGAAGAAGAAGGTCTAGAGCACGTTTACGTGGGGAACGTTCCCGGTCACAAGTACGACAACACGTACTGCCCTCAATGCGGTGAACTCCTAATCGCAAGACACGGTTTCTCGGTCACGGAAAACAAGCTAAAGGACGGTAAATGTCCCGAATGCCGGAAAGATATCAACATCTTCGGTACATAAATACTCGTAAAATCTCGGGACGAGGGAAACCGGAAAATAAAAAGCCCATTGAACCCACTCATTTCCCGAGGAGACCATGGAGTGCTCGAACTGCCAAGCAGAAGCCGTCACGTACGTGAACTGGAAGGACAAACATTACTGTGAAAACCACTTCAAAAGATACTTTCTGGCTCAGGTCGGAAAGGTCCTGGATAAATACGAGGTGAACGGAAAGGTAGCCGTCGCTCTATCCGGCGGAAAGGATTCCTCCACCTGTGTCGAGGCCTTGAACCACTTCGACAGAATAGACGTGGAACCGTTCTACATAGATTTGGGTATAGGCGAATACTCTCAAAAATCGAGGGAATACGCGAAAAAGCTGGCCCGCAAACTCGAAAACGAGCTGAAAGTAATAGATTTAGAAGAGCAGTACGACACCACCGTCACCGCGCTGAACGAGGAAGAGGGTGGCAGCGCCTGTGGTCTTTGCGGGATGATAAAGAGATACCTGATGAACAAGCACGCTTACGAAAACGATTTTGATCACGTGGCGACCGGACACAACTTGAGCGACGAAGTTTCATCCACCTTCAACAATCTAGCGAACGTGTATCTCACCCCCTTCAGAGGAATGAAACCGGTACTGGAGGAAAAGAAAAAGTATAAGATGGTGAGCAGAATCAAGCCCCTTTTCTTCGTCAAAGACGAAGAATGCTTAACGTACGCAGAAACGAACGACATCCCTTTTTACAAAGAGAAATGCCCGCTCTCGAAGGGGTCCCCCACTAACCAACTGAAGGAATGGCTACATAAACTCGACGAGGAAAGGCCAAAGATACTGAGAAACTTTGCAAAATCTTTCATGAGAATCGAAGAACGGATGAAAATCGATCAAAGCGAATTAAAGAAATGCGACAACTGTGGATATCCGACGGCAACAAAAACTTGCCGATTCTGCCGCGTAGTGAGGAAGGTATCCGAATGACATTTACTTTTATTCCATCGACAAATAATCTTACCTAACATGATTTTAGTTAGTGCCTGTCTACTCGGAGTGGAATGTCGATATGATGGCGAAGATAGCAGGAACGAGATTGTTCTTCAATATCTGAAAAACACGGACGAATGTGCAATCCCGGTCTGTCCGGAACAGTTAGGAGGTTTACCCACTCCCCGAAAACCTACTCATCTCTCGAGCGATGGTAGGAAGGTCATAGAGGGCAAAGGAAAGGCCATAATGAAGGGAGGTAAGGACGTGACTTCTCAATTTATCAAAGGCGCTGAAGAAACGTCAAGAATAGCAGATTTGTTCGGGGCAGAAAAAGCGATTCTCAAAAGCGGAAGTCCATCCTGCGGAAAGGGCAAATTCCCCAAGGACCTAGACGAAAAATCCGAGGGGATGGGAGTTACGGCCGCTCTTTTGGACAAAAAAGGATTAAAAATAATTAGGGGAGAAGATATTTAATCCGAACTATTTTACGGACTCTAAGCTTTCCTTGAGAGCTCTCATGCCCTCTTGAGAAAGTTCCTTAACCCTCTCCTCCGTCTTAGCTTCTGAAAAACAGCGAAATTTCGGCTCGGTGCCGGAAGGACGCAAAATATACCAGCCGTCATCAAAGACCATCCTTATACCCTCGGTCGTGTCGGGGTTTTTGTCCTTGAACTTTTCTGCAATATCGTCCAATACCTCCTGTTTCAACTCGTCGGGGCATTCCACGTTTTTCTTAAGCTGATAGTACTCAGGCAGAGTGTCATCCAACTCCGAGACAGTTTTTCCACTCCTCGCAACATAATCTATGAACTGAATGGCCGTCATGATTCCATCCCTACACAATAGCCAATCCGGGTAAATGACCCCGCCGTTTTCTTCTCCGGCCAGATCCCCGCCCCCGTCTCTGTATTCTCTCACAAGTTCAGGCTCGCCGACCTTTGTACGCACGACCTCGCCGTTCAATTCGTCGGCCACATCATCAAGAACGGAACTCGTGGCGACCGTAGTTATGATCCGGGGATTATCACTTTTCCTGAGATAATTCTTTGCGGCCAAGGCGAAAACCCTGTCGCCGCTCAACACCTCTCCGTTTTCATCCACTATCACCGTCCTATCGGCATCGCCGTCGTGAGCTATCCCAAGGTCCGCGTCCACCGCAGGTACGGTCTTCCTAAGCTCGGTTATGTGCTCCTCCGTAGGCTCCGGAAGGCGGCTGGGAAAACGACCATCGGGTTGAGCATTTAAGGACAGGACTTTACATCCCAAATCGCTTAGCACTTGAGGCGAAACGACTCCCCCCGCACCGTTCGCGCAGTCAACCACCACCTTTAGCTCCCTATCAAAGCCCGAGATCCTTTCCCTCAAATCTTCTCTGTAAGATGAAATAACTTCTGCATTCTCGGAATAACCTATCTCGTTCCAGTCGCAGAGCTCACCGCCATCCTCGACAAGTTCCTCAATCCTGCTCTCCCTCTCACGGACAAAACCCTCACCTTCACCGCCCCAGAACTTAACCCCGTTATATTCCGGCGGGTTATGAGATGCTGTGATCATGATTCCCGCGTCGCAAGGGAGGTTCTTTGTTCCGTAGGAAAGAACGGGCGTAGGAACCATTCCGAACCTGACGACATCACACCCACCCGAATTTATCCCACTGACGAGAGCCTTTTCGAGCATTTCGCTACTCGTCCGTGGGTCGTATCCGATAGCGACCTTACCCTCACCCTCCAGATAAGTGGCCAAAGCCAGACCGAGCTTGTTAGCCAGTTCTGGGGTCAGTTTTTCATTCGCTAGACCTCGAATACCAAACGTCCCGAACAAGTCTGCCATGAGAACCTCTCAAACTACTTGAGGCTTTCCTGAGTTAAAAGATTTCTAGAGAAACAGTTACCAAAAATTTGGATCTTAACTTCCTAGTTCAACAGAATATCAACAGATCACTAAAAGATGAACAGTATCATCGAAATCGAGAGGAGGGAAACCAACGTGGTAATCGATATGTTGATAGAAGCGGTCTCCTCGTCACCACCCAGCTCCTTGGAGTAAATGAACGTGGAAATTGCAGTCGGCATTGCCAAGAACAGCACGGCCGTCTTTGTCCCCAAAGGGTCCACATTCAAAAGCGTAAGAAAAAGCCAGCCTAGAAGGGGCATTGCTACCATTTTTAGAACCACCACGGAGCCAAAGACGGAAACCTTTTCTGAAAGCCCCTTCAATTTCAGAGTGGCACCAACTCCGAGCATTGCTATCGGTAAAGCTGCTTCACCAATCCAGGACAAAACGGTATCAAATATGGAAGGCAGTGAAATAGAAAAATAGGAAAACAATAGCCCCGCTATCAAACTCAATATAATCGGATTCAGAGGTATCCTCTTTACCTCCCTCAAGATTTTGGAACTCGCACTGTTCAGGTAAACCAAAACTGACATAGTCAAAGAAATCTGAATCATTGAGCCTATACCCAGGAGAAGGCTGGCCTTGCTCGCTGCCGCCTGTCCCAAGGTCAGAAACACTACCGGAAGTCCCATATATCCTATATTTCCGTGATAAGACTGCACGATCATCACACTTTTCTTGGCTCTATCATCAATCCTGCTAAATGCCAACCAGCCAATCGCTAGGATTACTGGTATGGTAACGCAAAACCCGAAGGCTAGCCCGGGAGAGAATATATCCCTCAGCGCTTCCGAGTAAAGAGAATGAAATATCAGAGAGGGTAAGGCTACATAAAATGCCAGCTTGTTCAAAATATTTACTCTATCGGAGGTAAGAATACCCGCTTTTTTAGCTCCCAGCCCAACGAGCAACAGCACGAGAATGTATAAAACCACATTGATGAACATTGGATCCTCCTCTCTTTTCAGAGCGATTTGGTAAAGCCTGCTAGCACATGATGAGGTAGGTACGGCCGACTAATAATAGTCCTCAGTGAAAAGGAGAAAACCGGCCTACTCACCCAGCTTTCGCCTGGCCTTCTGAACCCAGGTTGGATCGGACTTCTGGGCCCTTCCCACCGCCACCAAATCCACCATCCCCCCGCGTACGATCCTGTCGGCATACTCCGGTTCTGTTATACCACCGACTCCTATCACCGGAACATCGACGGCTTCCTTGATCTTGCTGGCCTGAGAAACGAAGTATCCCTGCTCCCCCTGCAGTTCATCCGGCCTACTGCCACAAAGACCGCCGGAAACATCGACGACATCCACACACGAATCGACGAGCATTTTTGCGAACTTAACGGAATCTTCAATTTGAGTTCCATCAGGATCCAGATCAACAGCACCTAGTCTGTAGAAAAGCAACTTATCTCCGATAGTATCACTGACGTTCTCGACAACCCTAAGCGGGACCTTGATCCGTTTCTCAAAACTCCCTCCAAACTCGTCCGTCCTCCTGTTCGACAACGGGGAGTAGAATTCATTAAGCAGGAAACCGTGAGCGCCGTGTACCTCAATCCCGTCAAAACCTGCTTTCACCGCCCTTCTCGCAGCTTCCGAAAAATCGTCTATTATCCGACCTATTTCGTCCTCCGCCAGCTCGTGAACGTCGCCATCACCCGAAGGTGCAACAGGTTTCCGGTCGACATCTCGTCTCCCTATCCTCTTCCCCGCATGGTTGATCTGAACGATAGCTTTAGCTCCCACCGCCTTAATTCTGTCGGCCAGCTCGCTCAATCCTTCGATCAAACCGTCTTCGTGTATTCCCAACTGTCCCGAGCTGAATTTCCCTTCCGAAGAAACGTAAGAGTGCTCGACGATTATAAGGCCATTTTGCTTCGCCCTTTTCCCGTAATAATCCAGCATGGCACTCGTTACGCTCCCGCCATCACCCGCTTCCGTCGTCTGCATCGGCGGTAAAACAAACCTGTTCCTTAACCTCAGATCGTCAATTTCCAACGGATCAAAAACTTTCGACACGATTATCCCCCTACTTAGTGAAACTCGATTCTCATAAAAACATTAAATAATTTCCAGAATTATTAGATGCCAAGACTTATCTTTTGACGATGAATTACAGATAACTGGTTCAACGGGCCCGTAGCTCAGCTGGATAGAGCGACGGCCTTCTAAGCCGTAGGCCGCGGGTTCGAATCCCGCCGGGCCCGCTATTATTTCCGCCTTTTTGCTACAAAAACGTGGGCGAAAAGCTTCTTTTGTTAGTGAGTCTTCTATTATGCGCGATGCAGGCCTATCAGCCTCTTGAGATTCTTAATTAGTTCTTCAGGCAAAGTAATTTTGAGCGGTTTTCTCTTTCTTTTCGGCTTTCAGCTCCAGAGATGATGTCTTTCTTGCATCTTTTTTGGCGTAACCTAGGACCGGCAACTTGAGAACTTCCTCTGTGGGGTTATTGCTTTTCTTGAGCCCAAATAAGATCTCATGAAGATTTAGGATGGTGGTAAAGATATCCTCATCTGATACTTCGATATGATTGAAGGCTTCGCTTCCCTTCTCCGATTTTTGTCAAATATTTCTATCAATACATCTGTGTCTAGGACAATCATATTCTCTTTTCCCTCCGTTTTCCTCCGATTTCAGAGAGAATCTCTTCTTTTCTTTCGAACTCCATACTTCCTCTAA
>CAZEBR010000003.1:45988-53221 GCA_964510375.1 Hadarchaeota archaeon (SeqCode)
AAAAAATAATGTACGTAAGAGTGGATGAATTATGAGTATATCCCCAGAGATTAAAACAAAAATTAAAGAAAAATTAGAGAGAGAGCATGCAGAAAGCATAGCGATATTTGGATCCTACACTAAAGGAAAAGAAGAACCAGAAAGTGATATAGATATTCTCACAGAATTTTCTGATTCTAAAAGTCTCTTCGATATTGTGAGGATTGAAAGAGAACTCTCCGAAAACATTGGAATAAAAGTAGACCTAGTTACAAGAAATTCACTCAGTCCATACATAAGAGACCGGGTAGAAAGGGAAAAAGAGGTTTTGACATGAAAGATGACGCTTATATCCAGCACATGATTGATGCAATTTCCCAAATAGAGACTTACACCAAAAATATAGATTACAAAGACTTCGAAAAAGATGAACTCCGGCAAGATGCTGTAATAAGACAGATGGAGATATTAGGCGAAGCATCAAAGCGGGTCTCGGAGGAGATGAAGGAAAAATATCCTGAGATGCCTTGGCAAGACGTAGCTGGCATGAGGGACAAACTTATTCATGGTTACTTTGGGGTTGATACTCAAATAGTTTGGACCACCATTCAAAATGATATTCCACAGCTTAGAAAGAAACTCCGCAAAATAAAAGAAAAGGAATTTTAAACTCAGTTTTTCAAGGCCTTTGAACCATCGGCCCTAAGTTTCGAATCCCACCGGGCCCGCTATTTGTATAGCCTATCTTCGAAATGGCAAGGGCATAAGACCGAAGGAATTAAATCCTTCTCTTCGTTATAGCCACTGGAGAAAAATCATGTTCAAGGTAGGAGAAGCTCTGGTTGGTGACGAGCCAAATCTCGCCCATGTCGATCTAGTGATAGGTGAAAAGGACGGCCCGGCAGGCAAATCGTTCTTGGAAGGAATGACCCAGCTGTCCGAAGGACACACTCCCCTGCTGAGCGTAATCAGACCCAACCTCCCCACTAAACCTCCCACACTCCTCGTTCCAAAAGTTTCGATCCAAGATATGGAGGACGCCAATAAGATATTCGGACCGGCACAGGAGGCTGTTTCGAGGGCGGTCGCCGATTCAGTGGAGGATGGAACCATACCCAAGGACAAGACCGACGAACTCGTGCTCATAGTCAGCGTTTTTATCCATCCGGACGCGGATGACTATCAGAAGATAAGCAGATTCAACTACGGAGCCACCAAGCTAGCGATAGAACGCGCCATGGAAGGATTCCCCGACATGGATACGGTGCTCGAGGAAAAGGACAAGGCAGGACATCCGATCATGGGGACACGAACCACGAAGCTCCGAAACCCACCCTATCTACAGATCGCTCTCGACAAGCCCTCGCTGGAACAGCAACTACGCGTCGTCGAAGAGATGCCGGAAAGCGATCACCTCGTAATAGAGGCGGGTACGCCCTTGGTCAAGAAGTACGGTATAGGCGTCGTGGAGGAACTCCGAGAGAAAAACGAGGATGCCTTCATTATCGCGGATCTGAAAACCCTTGACACCGGACATCTGGAGGCGAGAATGGCAAGCGACAGCGGCGCCGACGGTGTGGTGGTATCCGGACAGGCAAACGTGAGCACGATAGAGAAGGCCATAAAGGAAGCCGACAAGTGCGGGATATACTGTATTATCGACACTCTCAACCTGGAGAATCCGGTCGAACTCCTTGAAAAACTCGACGTTAAGCCTCACATCGTAGAGCTTCACAGGGGAATAGACATGGAGTACGCCGGAGAAGAACACTCGGCTTGGGGCGACATACCTAAAATAAAGGAAATGACGAAGGAAAAACTCGTTTCCGTCGCAGGTGGAATCACGAGAGACACTATCGACGAGGCTATAGAGGCAGGAGCAAACGTACTCGTAGTCGGAAGGGCGATAGCCAACGCTAAGGACCCCGAGGCGAAAACCCGCGATTTCCTAGAGGCAATGGAAGAATCCTGGAACAGGGTAATGGAAGAGAAGTTCGGCGACATCGAACAGTTCCGCTGGAGAACCGACTTCTAAACTTTTCTCAAGTATTCCGCGCAGTCCTCAGTTCTCTCATTGACAGTTTTATCCCCAGGTCCTTCAAGCAAACATCGCCGGATTTATATCACGTCTGTCCAGTTTCTATCTTCCCTTACGGACTTCCCAAATAGCCAACAAAGCAACGATTACCACGAGCAAAACGAATCCGAAAAGCGCCAAGGACGTTCCTGAACCCCATATGCCGCCGATGTAAAAGAAAATCAACGTTCCTATCGCAGAACCAGAAGTACCCATAGCTCCCCGTAGGCCCATGGCGACTCCCCGCTCCTTTTCGCTCGTCGCATCCGCTATGAGGTCAAATACCAGCGGAAGGTACAATCCTCCGCCAAGGCCCCATGTTAAGGAAAGCAGACCGAGGATGAGAAAGGATTCCGTCATCGCGAAAAGAATAACGGAAAGGGCCGTCACCATAGCACCAATAGTCAGGAGTTCAACCTTGTCACCTATCTTGAGCATCCTGCTTGCGGCGAGCCTGATCAAGGTCCCTGTTCCCATCCTAATCGAGAGCAGTACGCCTATCAGGAAGGAACTAAAGCCGACCCCGGAGAGATAAACTGGAACCAGCGAACTGCCGAGCGAAAAAGTCATGAACATTACAAAGGAAACGACACCCGATATTAGGATCTTCATCCTACCCCTCATTATCTCAAACGCATTCCTGAACGAACCGAAAGAAGACACGAAAAGTCGGGAAAAGCCGAGGGACATCTCCGAGGAATCACCTTCCATTTGGACGGGCTTCTTTACCTGCTTGCTTAGCCTCGGTAGGGAATCCCCAGTTATTTCTTTCTGGAGGAGGAGGGAAAGGATTACCAAGAAAATGGAAATCCCCATAAATATCGTAAAGAGGCGGGATATTTCTAGATAATCCACGAGCAAACCGCCGACAGTTACTCCTCCTAGGTATCCTAGCCCGACCGAGAAGGTGTAGATAGGAAGTGACCCATCCTCCCTTGTGACTAACTCGGGAATGGTGACCCAAGTTATGGATACGCCCAGCCCTAGGAACAGCTGCCCCCCGAAAAACAGTAGCCAGCTCCAGCTGTGGAACAGATAAAACAGCGACGCCAGTACGAATGAAAACGCGGCTCCCACCACTATGAAGCTATGCCTGAAGATACTGCTCAGAAAACCGATGGGAATCCTAGTGATAGCCTCCGTTCCATAAAAGGTAAACAACAGAACACCCGACAACACCGCAGATAGGCCTACTACGTTTTCCATATAAGGCCAGAGGTAAGGAAAAATCATAGCCACGGCAAACGAAGAGACCGCCGCATAGATGATGAGGATCTTCATATGTGTTTTCATGGCTTTCACGGTAGATGATAACTTCCGAAAAACATTTTCAAAAAGGTTTTGATAGAACCGGACTACTAAAAAGCGGCCTAGAGGTTCAACAGAAAATCCGCGAAATCCGTTAGCTTTGGCCTCTCCAAGCCACACTTTCCGTCGAAGGACCAAAAGCCGTAATCGTTGTGATCTCCGAACATGCCTACCCCTTCCATTCCATGATCGGAGAGAATTAGCAGATGATCGTCCCTGATTTCCTTGATCTTCTCGGCAATCTCGTCCAAGTCGTCGTATATCATTTTCATAAGGGTATTGTTTCCGAAGTTGAGGTGACCTATGACATCCGCACCGGAGAAATATCCGAGAACGAAATCATGATCTTCTTTGAGTGTGGACAAAAACTTTTCCTTGATTTCTCTATGATGTCCTAGAGCATGCTGATTGTACTTCTTTCTGATCTCATCCTTCTCCTCTTGGGACTCGGCTTCATCAAAAAACTCCTTCATCATCTCCCGCTCGCGCTCGTGCTGTTCCCTATCGTAAGAAAATCCGGGAAGATCTATTATTTCGGGATTGTCAAACTTCGAGAAAAAAGTGTCTTCGAGAGAAAACTGCGTGTTCCACATTTCCTTGTCGCCCCTCGCGAGGATTTCCTCTTCCTTATTCTCACCTGTCATGAAAGAGCTCCAGAGCACCATCGTTCGGGGTTGATCGAAATCGGAGATATCGGTTTTTCCGTAGGTAACCTGCTTCAGGTTTTCGCATCCGAACTCTTCTACCTTCTCGTACTCGAGGGCGTCTATCGCAAAAACTACAGTCATATCAAAACCTAACTCTCAGTTATTATTCCGCCGGCACAGGTGTCGGTCCTCTCAAGAACGAATCTGCCCAATCCCTGAATATCGTTGAAGTCTTCTACTACTACCGGTTTTGCGGTCTCTATGGTAACATTAGCTACCTGTCGATTCTCTATCTTCTCCGCCTCTTCACCGCTCAAAACTTCGAGCGTGGAGGAGTCTATCACCCTGTCTATATGGATGTCACAGTTAACCTCTTGGTTCGCGCACTTGAACTTGATTCTTTCACCCTCCTCGAAAGGATCTTCCGACATCCAGAAGATGTGAGCTTTCACTTCGTCCGTCACGATCGGATCCTCGCCCTGACCGACTATTACGTTACCCCTGTCCAAAAACAGCTTATCCGAAACGGAAACTCCAGTGCTTTTCCCGGCTATCGCCCTTTCCGGGTCCTTCTGAAACTCGACTATCTCTTCGACCGTGGTTTCCCTCCCGTCGGGCATTATTCTAATCGAATCGCCCTCCTTCAGAATCCCGCTTTCCACCTTTCCCACCGCGGCTCGGCCACCGTCGTATTTGTAGACATCCTGCACGGGTAATCTCAAGGGCTTCTCGATCGGAGCATCCCTTTTCTCGAAGGTGTCAAGTGCCTCAAGGACGGTCGGTCCGTCGTACCATGAGAGGTTCTCATTGGCCACGAAGTCGCCTTCCTTAGCGGAAATTGGAATTACATAAGTCGGCTCTATGCCGATCGAATCCAAGAACTCCAGAAGATTTCCCTTTACCTCCTCAAACCTTTCCTGACTATAATCCACCAGATCCATCTTATTCAGAACAACTATGACCTGATCGAGTCCGAGCATGCTCAGTATATAGGCGTGTCTCCGAGTTTGTTCCTGCACTCCCTCGTCAACATCATCAATAAGTATGGCCGCCTCCGCCTGACTTGCCCCTGTGATCATATTCTTTACAAACTCGACATGGCCAGGGGCATCGATAATATTATATTCCCTCTTCTCGGTATCAAAGAAAGTCTGGGCGGTGTCTATAGTTACTCCCTGGGTCCTCTCCTCCTCGAGGTGATCCATCACGTATCCAAATTCCAAATCCTTTCCGAGGGCACGGCTCGCCTCCTTTACCTCCTCCAGCTTGCCCTCCGGAAGAGAATCAGTATCGTAGAAGAGTCTGCCGATAAGGGTGCTCTTACCGTGGTCGACGTGTCCGACCAAAACGAACCTCAAAACTTCATCTTTTTCCATGATCTCTACACCTCAATCACATGTATCCTAACGCCCGTAGCTTTTGCATGGCGTGGGCCTCTTCCTTGTCCTGTGCCCTTCCGCTTCTCTCCCCGACTTCGCTTTCCTGGATTTCACTGATCATGTCGTCCACGCTCTGAACATCGCTCTCCACGGGATCCGTGCAGGGTTTGCAACCCAAGCTCCTGAACCTTGTCATCTTGCCGTCCCTCTCCTCAGCGAAGTAAAGCGGATTAACGGGGAGATCTTCACGCTTTATGTACTTCCATACGTCCAGCTCGGTCCACGAAAGCAGGGGATGCACCCTGAGGTGCTGGCCCGCCTCTTTTTCGGACTTGTACTGATCCCAGAGTTCGGGCGGCTGGTCCTTATAATCCCATTGAAAATCCTGATCCCGCGGGCTGAATGTGCGCTCCTTTGCCCTAACGCCGTGCTCGTCACGCCTTATCCCCAATAGTAGTGCATCGAACCCGTGCTCCGCCATCGTGTTTTTCAAGGCCTCGGTCTTTCTCATCCCGCAACAGCTGAGCTTATCGGAGGGGTCGATACCTTTCTCGTCCGCCTCCTCGTTCTTGGCATTTATCAAGTCGAGGTCCCATTTATCTGCCAGCTTGTCCCTAAAGTCGTACATTTGCTGAAAATGGTAACCAGTATCTATGTAAATGACGGGAATCGGAACTTTTCCCAAAAAAGCCTTTCTAGCCAGATGAGCGAGAGTGGTACTATCCTTTCCGGCGGACCACAACATGGCCGGCTTATTGTATTTCTTGTAAGCTTCACGAATTATATAAACGGACTCGCTTTCCAACCTGTCCAAGTGATCCATCTCGTTTTTCTCACTCATTATATCTCACTCCAAATATCCGAGATTTTCCAACTTCTTGCGAATCTCCTCTTCGTCTTCCTTAGTAAACGGAGCTTCGCCCTTCTCCGCGACTATCTCACGTAGTATGTAGCCTACATAACTTGAAACGGAAGTAAACCCAGTCCCATCGATCTGCTTCTTGACCTTCTCAAACAGAGGTACCGGTATTGAGACCGTGGTAAACTTTGTCTTGTTCGAATCTTCTCCCATTATCTCACTCCAACTAATTATACTTAATTAAGTCTAATTATTGTGATTCCTTAAAAATGTTGACTTTCAAATTTCCAAATTTGAAAAATAAAATACCGAATAAAAATGAGGTCTTCTTTCAAAAATTCAGTCCATGTATCCAAGCGCTTTAAGTCTCTCTTTAACCTTCTCTTCGTCCTCTTCGGAAAATTCCTCTTCGTCCTCTTCCTCTTCTTCCACGACTTCCCTCAGGACAAACTCCACATACTCATCAATGGACTCAAAGCCTGTTCCCTCACATCTATCTTGGATCTGTTCATATAGAGACTCCGAAATGGACACTGTTTTCTTGCTCAAGTTTTCACCTAACTAAATGGGTTAGATTAAGCATAGTATTTAACTTAGTCGGTCATCTGCCCTGTTCTATGACTATGCCAAGTGTCTCTACTCTGTTCTCCAATTCCGTGTACTCGTCGGAAAGAGATTGTAGTCTAGAAGTTAGCTCATCGACAAACTCGGCCAAATCAACTTTATCCAAGTTTTTTAATTTTTCCTTTTCTATCTCGTCCAAATGTCTCATTTTTATCTCCGACTTACACTTATCACATTTGATTTTCTTATTCTCCCAGACCGGCTCGAATTCTTCATCACAGATAGGACAGGTTTCTAGGGCCAGTATTATCACCTCTTGCAATCCGCATACTTTTCACAACCGAATTATCTTTATCACAACGGGTACATAAAAAATTTTCCAAAAAAATGAATTAAGTAGAAATTAATTACGAAAAAAAT
>CAZEBR010000003.1:53231-76721 GCA_964510375.1 Hadarchaeota archaeon (SeqCode)
GCTGTTGCTTTTTCGAGATTATTTATTGCTCGGTGAATGTATCTATAACACTACTCGATATCTCATCAGGCGAAAACAAAGTAACTATATCGCCCGCTTTTATTTCGGTATCCCCACGAGGAGTGATCACTTCATCACCCCTCTCAATCGCCACGATTATTATGTCCTCGGACAGAAACTCAAGTTCATTGATCTCCTTAATTGTCTTGCTTTCCACGGGAGTACCCTCCTTTACGGTAAGATCCGCAACTTCCGCATTACCTACGATTCCCCTGAGATTTATGAGGGGTTCCATTCCTGACTCACCGGGACCAAAAGGGTGATAAGGATGATGTCGCTCCTTTTGAAGCAGATCCTCATCTTCGATTTCGATGCCGAGATTTTCCAAGGCAATACCTATCCGGGAAATATCGTCCGTGTCCCTACCTATAGCCTTAATAACCAAATCCTCTTCCCCAGTCATCAACTCTCGTACGTTGATTACCCCCGACACTCGAAGTGCCTTTTTAGCCAAAACGGAACGATCTTTCGCTGTGGAAGAACATTTAAAAATATATACTATTCTTTTTCCGATTTCTTCGTAATCCACGTCTGCAAGATACCCTTTTATTATTCCTTTTTCTTCCATCTGTCTTATCCTATTCCGAACTGTGCCGGGAGAAACTTCCATTTCCTCCGCTATTTCTGAAGAGGTCGTGTTGCGGGAATCTTCGGACAACCTATATATTATCCGCTTATCTATCTCGTCTATATTAGAATTCATGCTTTATGCGACCCATCTCTCCAGTTAACTATTTTCGATATTATTTTTAAAATATTTATACCCCCGACAAATTTTAGCAATAAAAGAAAAATAAATAATTTTATTATCGAAAAAACAATATTTAAGAATATAATTGCGGAAAACTTAATAAGAAGGTCGATTATTTATTCTGCCGGAGGAGAAAAAATTAGAGTAATTATAGTTGGAGGGGGAGAAACAGCAGAGAATTTAGTAAAGCGACTACAGGGTTTAGGGCATGAGCTTATAGTAGTTGAAAAAAACGAACAAAGAGTCCGGGAATTATCCGCCAACCTGATGGCCCAAATAGTGCATGGGGACGGTTCCAAAATGGAGACGTTAGAAAAAGCCGGTATTGAGGACTGTGATGTCCTGGCCACGATTACACCAAGCGACGAGGTGAATCTCATGGCAGCAAAACTGGCCAAAAAGATAGGCTGTGATAGAGTAGTTTCCCGGGTCAACAGAAGCAAAAACAAAAAGATGTTTGAAAGTGAGAATGTGGACGCCATCATCAGCTACGCAAGCGCAACAATAGGGCTTTACGAGAAGGCTATCGCTGATCCTGAGATATATGGTATCTTAACCCTCGGCGGAAAAAAAGCCGACGTCGTCGAAGTTACAGTTTCCAAAGAATCGAAAACTGTAGGTAGGACTATCGAGGAACTTGATTTCCCTGAAAAAGTTACCGCCGCCATGATCACTAGAGACGAAGAGCTAATTCCCCCCAGAGGAAGTACTGAATTTAAGGAAGGGGACAAGGTCATACTAGCCGGGGAAAGAGATAAAATCATATCCATGAGTAATTTATTTCGGGGAATGGACGGGTTGGATTAAATGAATATTGGGGATATCGTTTATATCGGTGTAGTAGCGTTCCTAATTGTATACTTGATATATGTACTGTTTAACCCGACTGAGTTCTAATCGAGGGAAATGATGCTTGGAATAATACTTCAAATGTCCCTGTTCATAGGACTTCTCGCAGTTATAGTCCATCTTCTAGGGGAGTACCTAGGATGGACATTCAAGGACCAAGCCGGCGGAAAAGGAACCTTACCAAAATGGCTAAAGTGGATCAGAGGACTCGATAAAGTCTTCTCGCCGATAGAAAACCTGATATACAAACTCATTGGCCTAGATCCGGACGATGGTATGAATTGGAAGAGGTTTCTTGCCTCAGTCTTCATTTTTAACGGAATACTGTTCGCATTTTTGATTCTGATCTTCCGCTTTCAGGGTCTCTTGCCTTTGAATCCCCTAAACCTCGACGGCATGCCTTGGGATCAGGCTTTCCATACCGCCGTCACTTTCGTCACCAACACGAATCAGCAACACTACGCCGGCGAAAGCCTCTCCTACTTCAGCCAACTTTTCGGAGTCGGACTCGCGATGTTCATGTCCGCTGCCACCGGTCTAAGCCTCGCCGTAGGATTTACTCGAGGGATTCTCAACGAAGAAAAGGATGATTTAGGAAACTTTTACGCAAACGTAGTTCGAGGATCAGTCCGATTCTTGCTCCCGATAGCTATAATTTTGGGGGTATTTCTGGTTTCCCAAGGGGTTCCTCAAACGTTCAACGGTCAGATGACGGCTACAACTCTCGAAGGTGAAGAACAAGTCATCCGGATCGGCCCCGTGGCCGGAATAGAATCTATAAAGATGTTCGGGACTAACGGAGGCGGCTTCTTCGCGGCAAACGCTGCCCACCCTTTCGAAAATCCGACCGTTCTTTCAAATATCATCCTAAATCTTATTCTCCTCGCCAGTCCAATTTCTGTCATTTATGCGTTCGGAGTCTGGCTCGACAAAAGACTCCATGCCGGAGTTTTGATAGGTGCCTTCTTCATCCTCTTCGCCGGACTGCTAGCCCTTGGAGCAACCGGGGAGATTCAACCCAATCCAAGCGTCGGCGCAAGCGTCGAAGGCGCAGAAGTCATACAACCCCACGGAAACATGGAGGGAAAAGAAGTCCGTTTTGGTCCCGTATTGAGCAGTCTGTGGGGGGTTTCCACCACTTCCACGACGAACGGAGCTGTCAACAGTATGCACGATAGCTTTACCGCCCAAGGGAGCCTGCCCCTATTCCTGGGAATGAGTATGAACTGTTTATATAACGGCATCGGTGTAGGGGTACTTAATCTAATGACCTATCTCTTCCTCGCTGTTTTTATTGCAGGTCTGATGATTGGAAGAGCACCCCAGTACATGGGTAAAAGAATCGAGTGGAATGAAATAAAGATCGCGGCATTGATTATACTGCTCTTACCAACCCTAGTTCTCATCCCGACCTCGATAGCCGTAGTAACGGATATAGGAAAAGAAGCGATCGGAAATCCCGGATTCCACGGATTTGCCGAGGTACTATATGAAATGTTCTCGGCAGCCGCAAACAACGGGAGCGGTTTCGAGGGACTTGCCGACAATAACATTTTCTACAATATCACTAACGGCATACAAATCCTTCTCGGTCGTTACCTACCGATAGTCGGTCAGATAGCGATAGCCGGATCACTAGCTCAGAAAAAAATACGCCCGGAAACGCAAGGGACCCTAAAAATAGAGAGTCTGGCTTTCTTAATCTTATTCGTGGGTGTGATGGTAATTATCGGTGGTCTTATCTTCTTGCCATCTCTCTCACTCGGGCCGGTAGGAGAATTGCTGAGCGTGGGGGGTCTCTAAATGGTCGATTGGGAAAAGCAAGCGGATGCCTTGAAACAGTCCGTGACGAAAATGGATCCAAGATACCTGGTCAAAAATCCGGTGATGTTCGTCGTGGAAATAGGAACAATAATGACGCTTATCCTAACATTATATCCCGACTTTTTTGGAGGTCAGGAGGCCCAATGGTACTACGGAATAATCACGAGTTTGTTATTATTTACCGTTCTTTTCGCCAACTATGCCGAATCTTTGGCCGAACTGGAAGGCGAAGCTCACGCTAATAGCCTGAGGGAACTGAAAACCGAAACTAAAGGAAAGAAACTCTCGAAGGATCTAGCTCTTGATGAGATTACCGAGGGAGATTACGAGGAGGTCGATAGCGACGACCTAGGAAAGGGAGATCTAGTGTACGTCGAGGAAGGTGACGTGATTCCAAGGGACGGAACCGTCAGCGAGGGTAGCGCCTCGATAGACGAATCGGCAGTAACCGGTGAATCGGAACCGGTCATAAGAGAAAGCGGAGGGGATAGGAGTTCAGTTACCGAAGGTACGGAAGTTCTCAGCGATCAGCTAAAAATAGAGGTTACTGCCGAACCGGGGGAATCGTTCTTAGATAGAATGATTGGGTTGGTAGAGTCAGCCTCCCGTCAGAAGACCCCCAACGAAATTTCCATGACGCTCCTCCTCGCAAGCTTCACTTTCATATATATAGTCGCCGTAACTACGATGAAATTCTTCGGATACTATATTGATATGAACGTGGATGTAGCCAACCTAATCGCTCTTTTGGTCGGCCTGATGCCCACAACGATCGGGGCCCTCCTAGCGACCATCAGGATAGCGGGTATGACGAACGTGACAAAAGATAACGTTATCGCAAAATCCGGAAAAGCGGTGGAGTCCGCGGGAGATCTTGACGCGCTGATCCTAGATAAGACGGGTACGATTACCACCGGAGAAAGAACCGCCGAGAATTTCCTGCCCCTGGGCGATCACGACGAAAACGATATATCTTCTGCGAGCTACAAAGCTTCCTATTTCGACAAAACTCCAGAGGGTAGATCGACAGTAGCTTTGGCGGACGATCTCGGATACGAAACAGGGGACGAGGAACTGAAGGAGGATAACTTTATCGAATTTTCCGCGAAGACGAAAATGAGCGGGATAGATCTCCCGGACGGAACCGAGATTAGAAAGGGTGCGGTCGACGCGATAAAGGAGTACGCCGACGGTATACCCGACGATATAGACGAGAAGGCAAACAAAATTTCAGATAAGGGAGGAACCCCTCTGGCCGTGGCGGTGGATGAGAAAATAGTGGGGCTTATCGAACTCCAAGACGAGCTGAAACCCGGTATAGAAGAAAGAATAAGTGAACTCCAGAGAATGGGCGTGGAGACCATAATGGCAACCGGAGACAACGAAAGAACGGCAAAGGCCGTGGCGGAAAAGGCCGGGATAGACGAGTATTACGCCGAGTTCGAACCCGAAGAGAAGATAGAACTGGTCGAAAAACTCAGCGAGGAAGGAAAGTTAGTAGGTATGACTGGAGACGGAACCAATGACGCTCCCGCTCTGGCAAAAGCCGATGTAGGGCTGGCCATGCAAGCCGGAACGAACGCAGCCAAGGAGGCTGGAAACATGGTGGACTTGGACTCTGACCCTACAAAACTGATCGAGGTTGTGGCGATCGGTAAGAAGCTCTTGATGACCCGAGGCTCCCTCACCACGTTCAGCATAGCCAATGATATCTCGAGATACTTTGCATTGGTTCCGGCAATATTCAGCGCCGGAATACCGGCTCTTTCAAAGATGAATTTATTGAATCTCTTTTCACCGCAGAGTGCAATCGTCTCCTCCCTAATTTACAACGCACTTATCATCCCCTTCCTGATTCCACTGGCCATGAGAGGCGTCGAATACAAGGCAGAAAGCGCAGAGAAACTGCTCAGGAAAAACCTCTTCATTTATGGCGGCGCTGGTCTGATAGCACCCTTCATCTTCATTAAGCTAATCGACACTTTACTCGTGACGTTGGGGGTGTTTGGATGAAGGAAAAAATAGAAGACATGTCCGTAGCTCTGAGACTAATCCTGGTAGGTGTATTGATATTTTCGATCATTTACCCGATAGCAGTCTTCGCTGGAGGCCAGATTTGGAGGAATTCCGCTAAAGGAAGTCCAATCAATTACAAAAACGAAATTATGGGATCGGAACTGATAGGGCAAGACTTCGACGACCCGAGATTATTCCACGGACGACCTTCTTCAATAAACTATAACGCAATGAAATCGGGTGGCCGCAATCTCGCTCCAAATAACCCCATATTAGAAAATAGAGTGAGAAAAATTTTAAAGAACATCGTGCAAAACCGAGAAAGTGAAAATCTTAACGTACCATCAGTCCTAGTGACAGAATCTGGTTCGGCTCTAGATTCTCATATAACTTATCGAGCAGCCATTTTCCAAATTCCTCGAATTTCCGACGAAACTGGTATATCGGAAGATAGACTAAAAGCACTGGTGGAAAAACACACAAAAAGTCAGCTCCTAGGAATTTACGGTCTGAAAAGAGTCAACGTCGTCAAATTAAATATCGCTTTATTGAAAATGTGGGAGGGAGAAAATCTTGGCTGAAGAAAAGAAGATCGAAAACATGCTCGTGCCAGTAAGACACCCGGACGACGTAAACCGAGTTACCGAACTGGCCTCGGTCCTAGCCGATGGGAGCACGATAGTATATTTGACGGTAATAAAACAAGGAAACTTTCTGGAAATGCAACAAGACTGGCGGAAGTCTTCGGACGTTTTAGAGAAGGATAGAAGCAGAACTTTCGCTAGAAGAGCCGAGGTAATCCCGAAAATACGGTATAGTGATACCGTCTGGGAAGGGGTTCTGGACCAAGCTGATGAGGAAGACTCGGACCTGATAGTTCTAGGTTGGGGAGGAAAAATTAGTTTACGCTCACTGCGACAGAAAACCCCAGTAGAGAAAATATTCACGCAATCCAAGAGAGACGTGCTGGCCTTCAAAAGTAAAGATGGAGGAGTCCGGAATATCGAGAAGATTCTTTTCCCCGTCGGTTACAAAGACTACGACTATAAAAAACGGCTCTCAATAACTGCAAGGATAGTAAAAAATACCGGAGCGGAATGTGTATTATTCCACGTGAAGAGAGAGAACGAGACCGAGAAGGACGTGAAGGAAGTATTCGAAGGTCCAAAAACTTTCATGGAAGAGTTGGGCATCGACTGCAAGACAAAGTCAGTGGAAAACGTCGACATTTTGGAGGCTTTGCTCGAAGAATCTGAAAAACACGATCTAATGATTCTCGGACCCACCAGAGAATACATATTTTCCAGATATCTGTTCGGCTGGATGACCGACGAAATTGTAAACAACGCAAAATGTTCCACGATAGTGTTCAAAGAAGGAGAACACAAAATAAAAGCGTGGATAATGGGAGTTATTTCCGGATTCATCAATGAGGTAAAGAAATTTTTTGGACATTGATAAATAGATGTCGGACTATTCGATCCGAATCTGAATTTATCCTAAAACAAAACTCATAAATCAAAATATATCCGAGACTATTTCACCCGGCGACTTACCTTCAAAGCCCAGTATTGCAAATATACTACAGAACACGGCCAAGAGAATATCCTCTATCCAACCGACCAGTACCAAACTGTCCGGGACGAAATCCACAGGAGAAAGTATATAGATAAATCCCATGCTCGCTATCAAGAGACTGAGCAAGTTAGTTCCCTCATCCCTCTCTATGTCCATCGTGTGCCTAGGATCAGAACGGACATGATTTTCAAACGCAATTATTGCCTCTTCTTTTGTAGCTTTGGGTTCACTGCTCCATCCACACTGACAATTAGCAGAAAAACCCCTCCTGCCCTCTTCTAACTTCGCCTCGGAATCATCAAACCTATATTCACTGCCCATATTCATCTCCGGACCACATTCCTCTTGCGAGCATTTGGCATAAATATATTTCCGAGCAGTCAGACCTAGAATATTTATAACTCCATTTTCGCGGCATAAGCGGGTTATTATTTAAACTATAAAATAAAAAAACAAACAGGTTGGGGCAAAAAATGGTTTCCTTCAAAAAATCTTCTATCCTAAGATATACCGTATATGCCCTAATCATAGTATCAGCCTTTTTCGTAATCGTTTCCGTTTCTTCCGGGTTCCTGATGGATTACTATTGGTTCAAATCCATAGGATATCTCCAAATATTCATGACCAATCTCAAATATCAGCTACTCCTCCTATTTCTGGGTTGGATAATCACAACCGGCTGCCTCCTCCTTTCCTGGAGGACAATCAATAAGGCTCTCAAGGACCAGATTCCTGAAATCGGAGATAAACTATATAAAGTGCTATCAATTTTCGCCGGTTTCGGAGTGGGATGGTGGCTCAAAGGCAACTACCTGATAGTGCTAAAATTTCTGAACCATGTGCCTTGGGGTACAAGCGACCCGATTTTCAATAACGATATTTCCTTCTACGTATTTCAATTACCTATGATCAGAACCCTTTTGACTATCGCCGGAATTATCTCCGGACTAGTCCTTTTCGTAACGCTATTTTCTTATACGATAGGTAGATCAGCGATCATGGAGAGGGAAGGACAGGACTTGTTCTTCTCTGAAGAACCATCGTCAACTTGGGGGCCGGAGAAAATCCTAAAATCTTACCCCATCTTGGCTTCAATATTAACTCTAACTTTAGTAGGAGCCTTGTTCGTGTGGGTCGGAAGGTATTCGTACTTATGGAGCTTCAGCCCGGGCAATTCTATCCCCACAGGAGCATCCTATATGGCAATAAACTATCGCATACCATACACCTGGATAGAAACCATAGGAGTCTTAATATTGGGGGGACTCGTACTCTACACGATACTAAATCTAAGAGAAATGAAAGAAAAGATAGAAATCGGAGAAATATCCGACTTTAAGATGGAATTCGGGACAGTATTGGTTTTAATATTGATATTTTTCCTCATTCCCAGTCTAGTCTTCGGAGCTATTAACAGTTTAAACGTCAAACCGAACGAACCTACGATACAAAAACCGTATCTAGAACACACCATCGAATTCACCAACCGCGCCTACGGTCTGGACAATATGATAGAAACAGAGTTTATGATAAACCCTGATAACCTCACTTCCGATGAAGCTCTAGAGAGCCCCACAATCAAAAATGCCAGAATCGTCGACTACCGTCCCGTCAAACAGTCCTACCAGCAGAGGCAGGAACTCAGAACTTACTACGAGTTCCACGATGTGGACGTGGACCGATACGATACACCGGAAGGAAAAAGGTTAGCGGTAATATCCGGCAGGGAAATCAACATCGCCGAAATCCCTGCACGGGGCGGAGAATGGCAGACAAAGAATCTTTTATATACCCATGGATTCGGTGCTGTACTCTCACCGGCAAGCGAAGTAGAAAAAGATGGCTCTCCGATCCTATCGGTACGGGATATTCCTCCTGTTTCGGAATGGGAGAATACCACCATAAACGAACCCAGAATTTACTACGGTGAAAGAACTGATAGTTACGCACTCGTGAACGCTTCAGGTCTGGACGAATTTGACTATCCCAGAGGTGAAAATAATGCACTTTATAGATACGAATACGATAGTGGGATAAAAGTAGGTAGCATCTGGAAAAAATTAATTTCATGGTTCTATACCGGAGAATTCAACCTGCTGGTTTCCGACTATGTCGGGAAAGAATCGAAACTACTTCTACATAGAAACGTTCACGAAAGAGTTAGGAAAATAGCACCGTTCCTTAGATACGATTCAAACGCACATTTCTTTATCGACAAAGAGGGCGGATTAAATTATCTTCTCAACGGAATAACCCAAGCCAAAAACTATCCTTATTCCTATACCGACGGAAACGCCCCAGGGTACCTTTCCGATAGCTTAAAGGTATTCGTGGAAGCCAATACCGGCGAGGTAAAGTTCTATCCAATCAAGGAGGATCCGATAGTCATGACCTATTCAAACATATATCCGGACCTATTCATGGAAGAGGAAATGCCCAAGAGTTACAGAAAACACATTATCTATCCAACCGACCTGTTCTCGATTCAAATGAGTATCTTCCGAAGATATCACATGAAGGACTATAAAACATTCTACAAGCAGGAAGATCTGTGGACCTTCGCGAAAGAAACCTACCATGGCAGAAGCGATACACGGGTCGAAGCCTACAACATCATTTACGATGTTACTGATATTCCAGGATTCGAAAACCACAATGAGGAATTCATGCTCGTAGAACCCTTCACTCCAAAGGACAAAAACAACATGATATCATGGATCGGAGTAGGTCAGGACGGACAAAACTACGGAAAGAAGTCGATAATTAGATTCCCGAAAGGGGAATACGTGAGGGGACCAAGCGTAATCGAGTCCATTATAGATCAAAATACAAGCATTTCAGAGCAGTTCTCCTTGTGGGGCCAGAGAGGAAGTAGCGTGCTCAGAGGTAACCTTCTCGTATTGCCCGTGAAAAACGATCTTCTTTACATAGAACCAGTTTACCTGAGTGCCCAAGGTGTTGCATATCCGCAACTAAAGAGAGTAATCACAGTCTACGGGGACACGGCCGCGATGGAAAACTCTTTGGAAAGGTCCATCCGTGCCGTCCTGGGAGAAGAAGTCGGTCCTACGCCCCCTGGACCCGGAGATAATGTGGCACCCGGCGAACTCGTGAACTTGGTGAGGGACTATCTACAGCTACGGGAAGAATACAACCAACTCATTCGAGAGGGTAAGTACGCCGAGGCAGGAGAGATCAGAGAAAGGATGGAAGCAATATCCGAAAACATGAGCAGGTTCGTGCCTTAGCTCTCTTTATCATAAGGAGAGAGTTGATCAAAAAGAGTTTTCGCTTTTTAGGGTAACTATAAAAAAGCATTTTTGACTATAACCGGGAAGAGACAAAACATGAAAAAGAAAAGCATAGAAAAAATAATGGAAGACTTCCACGAGGAGTATCAGGAAGATCCCGAGGGATGGAGTTTCTGGATGTCACCCCCCTCGGAATCGGGAGATTTCTACGAGGCTTATATCGTCCACGGGGACGAGGCCTATTTCCTGAAGCTCGATTCGGTATTCACTCCTAATCCTCTAGGGGTCGGGACCAAGCTGAGCATAGAAGAGGACCAGCTGGTGGAAGATCTTCCGGACTTCGGATATCGAAAGTTCGACAAGGAGGAGACCAGAAAATTCCTAGAAAACTTGCCGAGCCCGGAAGAACACGAAACGGAAGAGGAGTTTAGGAAGGAACTTAAGAAATCCCGGGAGAAATTTGCGGAAAAAGCCATCAATAAAAAACCGGTGCCGTTCGAACCTCCCGGAGAAAAGGGGGGGCTTGCAGCCATAGGACCCTATTCATCGGAAAATCCTCTCGGATACATATCAGAAAAACAGAAAAAGATAAAGAGAGAACTCAACAGGAAACTGGAGAGAAAGATAAATCGAGACCATCCCGGTTACTACTAAATATAATTTGAGAACCACTTCGAAGTTTCCTCAAGAGCGTCCCGATCATTTTTTCGAGAAAAAACATGCCCCTCTCCACCGTACACGAGTATCTTCTTTTTCACGTTTAATTTTCGATAAAATTCTTTAGTGCCTTCGGATGGGACGATATCATCATCGTTGCCCTGAAAGATTAAAGTTGGAACGTTGATCGTTTCTGCAGCTTCTTCTATATCGTATGACTTCAAATCTTCGAAGAAACTTTCCTCGATGTACTCGCCGGGCATCTCCTCCAAGGGTATCCTTCCTCTCCTCTCAACCTCTTTCCTGAGATCGGCAAGCACCATCTCGGTATAAGTGACCGGTGCTCTGAGAGACACGGCACCGACCCTTTCATCCCTAGCGGCAACGTGGATTGCTATAAGGCCACCGAAGCTCGATCCGTATATAGTAAAAGTTTCTTCCCCCGATTCTTCCAGGAAATCTATTATATTAACTGAATCCTCTATCCCGGTGGTCAGATTAAAATCCACAAAATCCCTGTCGGACTCGCCGTATCCCCTACGGTCGAAACGAACCGCCTTAAAACCCTTCTCTGCAAAGTAATCGGCTCTCTCCTTCCAACCCCCACCCTTATTTGAATATAGGCCGTGTTGAAGCAAAACCGAAGCTTTAGGCTTCCCCTCCGGTTCGTGGATAACGGACGCTATCTCTTCTCCATTCTCATTCTCTACAACTCTCTCATAACTCTTCATGTTCAAACCTCAAATATCGGCCCTAGGGACCCCGGTTCGCTCCACCTAAAAACTTTTGTCTGGCTTTTTTTATCGTGCCCGATACCCCCAACATCTGAATGTCAAGTTCTTCCATGCTCTCCATCATCCGTTTAATTTCCCGCAACTGCTCGTGTTCACATTTTATTAATCCCTCTCCCAAATCCTCATCGTAGAAAACGAGCCACGGGTCGTAAAAGTGGTCGGTCTTCCGGCCCAGAACACTAACCATTTCCTCCAGCTTCCCCCTAGGCGCGCTACTCGGGACCCTAAATGCGATATATCTCTGTCTAAAGCTTTGGGGCGCTCCCAAAAAATCACCTTACTCGTAATCAAGTCCTGACTCGAGGAAATCTTCCATTTCTTCCACAGCCAATTCCTCCTTTGCCGGATAGGCGGCGACATTAATCCTGACATGTATCACATCCCCCGTATCCGAAAATCTTAACTCTTCATCGGATATTAAAAACTGCTTGTCGAAACGCAAGTAGAGCTTGCAGTCTTCCGCTATCCTGTCGACGGCGTTCTCTCTCAGCCATTCCTTGCCACCTTCGCTCAATCTCTCCAGAACGTTGTCCCAAAACTCTCGAATGTTCGGACGGTTTTGAAGATCAGCTTTCAGAATCACTTTGGAATCGCCGTAGTGACCCTCTGCCTCATCCCTTTCTATCTCCACGTCCTCAGGTAAAAGCAGCCTTAAAGCCTTCTCCAGCTTTTCTTCGCTCTCCGTAGCGTGGATTATGGTACTCACGGCAATTGATTTAAAAGGTAGTTTCATAACCCGACCTCAACGGTGGGCGCTACTCTTGCTCGGCCTGTTCTTTTCGGCACCTTTCCCCCTGTTCCGGAGGCCTCTGGAGGACTTCCCCTCGCCAGTGAGTCCTCTGTGAACCCTACCAGTTTGAGAGGAATCAGTGACCCAGTTCAAGTCGGGATCTTCCTGGACCACCGGATGATTAGGGTCCAGTAAGATAACTTCAAAATAGTGGTATTTTCCGTCCTCACCGACCTTGTATGAATTCAGGACTTCCAAGTTCGGAAACTTTCTACCGACTCGCCCCTCGGCTATAAGCTGTATGCTCTTCTCGGGCGTAATTTTGTTCACACCCATTCGCTTGGGCCTTCGGCCTTTATTGGGTCTCTCCTTTCTCCTACCGCCTCGTCGGACCCTGACTCTAGCCATAACGACTCCCTGTTTTGCCTTGTAACCAAGCTCCCGAGCTCTTTCCGGCTTGCTAGGTTTGTCTATTTTCTCAATAGCCGGGGCATCTTTCCATTCACTACGCCTGTACTTGATTATTTTCTCTCTTTCCTTTCTCTTCAATTTCTTCGTACTATTCTTCATGATCTACACCAATTTCTTGTCAATAATCTCTAAAGCTGGTTAATAAGTTTCTGGGCTATTAATCCATCGGTATACCGCCATCCCGCCCTCCACATAGAAAATTTTGTTAACCCTAAATATACCCCAAACTCGGTTCGGAGAAATCAGATGGGCCTAACCAAGTATCTCCTCAATTCTCTCGGCGGCCAATACCCCTACTCCCCGCTGAGCCTCTTCAGTGGAAGCTCCCAGATGGGGAACGAGTATCACGTTCTCCAAATCGGTTAACCTACCATCTTCGATCGGATCGTTGACGTAAACATCCAAACAAGCACCGCCTATCTCCCCATTTTCCAAAGCCTTTATCAAAGCATCTTCATCTAGTACCCCGCCTCTTGCAACGTTAACTATCACCGCGGAATCCTTCATCATATCAAACTCTTCTTCTCCAATTATGCACTCCGTTTGGGCGGTTAGTGGTAGGTGGAGGGTTATATAATCGGACCTCTCAACGAGTTCTTCCAATTCCACGTATTTCCCTCCTATCCCCTCGAAATCCTCGTTTTCCACGATGTCACATCCTATCAGCTTCATCCCAAATGACTTCGCCCTCTCGGCAACCGAGCAACCGATCCTTCCGGTGCCCACGATTCCTATCGTTTTGCCATTCAGCTCGGTGCCCACCAGTTCGGACTTTGCCCATTCGCCCTCCCTCATCAATCTATCCGCTCGAGGTATTTTCCTAGCCCAAGAAAGCATCAGGCCAAGAGTAAGTTCGGCAACGGCCGTCGTCGAGGCTTCGGGAGTATTTTCCACTCTAACTCCTATTTCATCGGCGTAGTCGATATCTATATTGTCAAGGCCAACCCCAGCCCTAACTACCAGCTTTAAATCATCGGCCGCATCCAACAGGTCCTTTCCGACCGTAGTTCCGCTTCTGACAACCATCGCATCGTAACCCGGCACCTTCTCCAGCAATTCCCCCTGACTTAGTTCCGTGGCAACGTCTACCTCGGCGAAACCTCTCAATTTTTCGAGTCCGTCCTCGTGTATCGGATCTGTAACCAGTACCTTCATCTTTATTTCCCCTTTGAGGCAACTATTCGAATAACGTCACCATCCTCCAATTTATGGTCTTTCCCTATCCTCTGATTAGATCGAGCGTCCACGGCTTTCACGAACGTGTCCCCCAAGTCGGAATGAATCTCGTAGGCAAACTCCTGCGCGGTAGTACCATCAGGAACGAGATAGGCATCGGGTAACACGTTTCCCTTCGTGTCGGTGAGCTTGTTCTCGTCCTCCACTGGATACACCACTATCATCCCGAGCAGGTCGTATATGGCCTCGTCAATGGCGTCCTGCACGCCCGTGGATCCCCATTCCTCCAGAAAACTTCTGATGGAATCGAGGGCTTTCCTCTGATCGTCGCTCAATCCCTCATCTTTCAACACGGTGAAATCCGAGTCGCCGGGCATATAACTTATAATGTCCTTGTCGGCGGCTCTCCTAAGCGCAAGCTCCGATTCACAACTCATGGGTATTACAGTGTAATCCAACTCGTTTAGCCTCTCATAGTTTTCCGGGGCACCCTCCATGTCAATCTTGTTGGCCCCGAGTAGCATCGGTTTGCTGATATCCCTCAACTTCCGACTAAGATTGAAAACGTCCTCATCGGACCATTTGTCGGGAGCATCAGCATCGACATCGGCTGCTCTCAAGGCCGAAGAAACCATTCCTCTATCAATCCCCAATCCACTCAACTTGTCGGCTATCGACTCGCTCAAGTCCACGTTTTCAAGCTGGACCTTTCTTATAAACCGGTTCCATCCGTCCGAAAGAATGTCGTTTATCCACTGATCTATTTCATTTTCCAGAAACCCGACATCATCCACCGGATCGTGGGTACCCGGGGAAACGGGCTCGCCGCTGGCATCGGTCGCACCCGCCGCATCAATCATATGAATCAGGGCGGACGCCATTCTGAGATTGTCCAAAAACTGGTTTCCCAGCCCCCTGCCCTCGTAGGCCCCCTCTACCAACCCGGCGACGTCGATAACTCTAACGGGGACATATCTCGTTCCGTCGACGCACCTCGAATTTTTGGGATCGCAACTTACGTCCATTTCTTGACACGGGCATTCGCTCCTTACATAGGTCACTCCAATATTTGCATCTATGGTAGTGAAGGGATAACCTCCAATAGGAGCATCCGCCAAGGTTGCGGAATTGAAGAAAGTGGTTTTTCCAGTATTTGGCTTTCCGACTAAACCCAGTTCTAACATCAGGTATATTTGAGAGTTCAATCCGTAAAAGAATACTTTCCGGGTTCCCTCTTGGAGCCGAAGCTTCTGACGCCTTCCTCCATTAACTGTCTCCGAAGGTCGCGTGCGTGTTCCTCATCGATCTTTCCTTCCTTCTCCATGTGGTTAACAATCTCCAAAGCTTCATCCTCGTCTTCACAGAGCCTAAGAAAGTCTACTACAGTGGGGCCCTTGTTTCTCTCCGGCTTTGCAGCCCTCTCACCCTCCTCGTTATCAGTCCTGACCGCATCTATCTCGACTTTTTGAGTATCATCATTCTCCAACTCTTCAAACAGGTTCGGGAATTTTTCTTTAAAATATTCAGGATCGTACTTAGTCACTACTCCCAACTCCTTTCTCTATTTTTTTGTTCGACGAAAACGCATTTGTTTGGAGGTAAATCCTCATAGAGCACAGCACTCGGTCCTATGGCCGAGTTAGGTCCTATTTTTACTCCCGGATTGATCATGCTATTTATACCAGTTTGTACGCCATCGCCCAGGACTACGCCGAGTTTGCGTCTCCCAGTATCGGTAAGTTCCCCACGGATTGTCATCATTACATTTCCGGCGTCCAGCCTCAAGTTACCGACTTTCGTCCCCGCCCCAAAATTACAGTTAGCTCCCACCACGCTATCACCAATATAGGCATGATGAGCGGCGTGAGAATTATCCATAAATATACTATTTTTAACCTCGACCGCGTTTCCGATCCTTACTCCCTCACCGACACTTGTATGAGGTCTGATGTAACAATTAGGCCCTATATCACTATTTTTACCTATGTATGCTGGCCCTTCTATATAAGCGCCGGATCTAATCAAAGCTCCCTCCTCCACCGTTACATCATCTCCTATATGAGCCCCCTTTTCTATCTTACCTTCTATAAAATGATCCCGGTTCTCCAGTGCCTCCTTATTGGCCTCCAGCAAATCCCAAGGTCTACCCACATGAACCCACGAGGAAAGCTCATTAGCAGAGACAGTTCCACCTTTCTCTATCAAGAGCTCTATAGAGGTGGTTATCTCCTTCTCCCCGCGCTCCGAAACGGGTGTATTCTCAATCGCCTCGTAAATCTCAGGCTCGAAAACGTAGACCCCGGCATTTATCAGCTGATCTGTCGTTTCTTCTGGCTTTTCAACTATATCGCTAATTCCATTGTCCTCTACCTTTATGACCCCGTAAGAGGCAGCATCTTTTACGCGGTAAGCTCCCAGCGTAGCCGCTGCATCCTCCTCATCGTGTCGTTCAATCGTTTCGGTGAGCGATAGGGAATCACAGTAAACGTCTCCGTTTATCACCACGAAAGTCTCGTCGATATCCGTGAAGGAAATCGCATGAGCAGTCCCCTTCGGATCGGGTTGCTCCACGTAGGATATATCGACACCAAAATCTTTTCCGTCTCCGTACCTTTCCTTGATCGATTCCTTCTCGTAGCCGACCACGAGAGTCACTGCATCTATTCCTGCATCTCTCATCGACTCCAAGACGTAATCCAAGATTGGCTTACCTGCGACCGGGAGAAGTCCTTTAGGGCGGGTATGAGTGAGCGGCTGCATCCTCTCCCCAACTCCAGCCGCCAGAATTACTCCTCTCACTTTAATCCACTCACAAGTAGTATGTTCCTCTCTTAATTAAGGATTTGATTCCCGTCTTCGGTTTTATCCCCATTTCCAAGCACTTGGCTCAATACCTGAAAGAATTATTTATGGGACCTCAAATTCTAATAGATCTGAATAAAAATCTTAATGGGAATCCGGATGAACTGGTTAACAATCGGAATAGTCCTATTTATCCTGGGAGTACTCTTCGGAGTACTAACGACTTATTATCTGCTGAGGGAGCGTGCCAAGGGTTGGTTCCAGGAATGGAAGACCGAACACGAAGACAAAGTCCGTAAGGACGCATTGAAGAGAAGCAGAGCCGCTTTGAAGGGCAGAGTGGGAGAACAGATGGCGCCGCTTTTTCCAATATTCGAATACGAGCCTTCCGACGCCCGTTTCATAGGATCGCCCGTCGACTACATCATCTTTGAAGGTCACTCGAAAGAGAATCCAAAATCGATAACCTTCGCGGACGTAAAGACGGGAAAGTCTGCGAAGTTGACTCCAAAACAGAAGGAATTCAAGGAGATTATCGATAAGGGAAAAGTCGACTGGGAAACCATCCACCTCGATGAAATGGATCAAGAAGGGTAAACGATCAAATCGAAGATTTCAGAACTTCCTTCGCCTTTACGACGAGATTTTCCGAATCCGCTTGCGCATTGGCTTCGGCAGTGATCCTAATATAAGGTTCAGTTCCGGACGGACGTATCAAGACCCAATCTCCACCGTCAAGCCCCAATCGGATGCCATCCTTAGTCACTACATCTTGAACTCCGTCGAAGGAGCTTTTCACCTTATTCTCGATTTCTCTCATTACTTCATCCTTCCTTTCATTAGAACATTCGACCTTGTCCCTCATAATCGGATAAATCGGAATCGAATCTACCAACTCGGAAAGCGATTCTCTCCTTCCATCCAATATCTCGAGGATTCTCGCTGCAGCTAAGGTCCCGTCGGAAGCGAGATGAACATCACCGATGACCCAGGACCCCGAAGGTTCTCCACCAAATTTCATCCCGTTGGAATGCATCTCTCTGGAAACGTTCACATCACCCACCTTCGTTCTGATCACTTCTCCTCCTGCATCGGAGACTTCCTCGTCAACTATCTTTGAGGCATCGACAGTAGTGACCACCCCTCCCCCGAACCTCTTTACGGAATACCTACCCATCAAGGCGAGCAATTTGTCCATTTCCACAAACCTGCCCTTATCATCCACTACCGCAACTCGGTCCCCATCCCCGTCATGAGCGAAGCCTATATCGGCTTTCGAAGTTCTTACAATCTCCTTCAAATCCCCGAGATTCTCCTCCGTCGGCTCGGCCTCTCGACCGGGAAATGTTCCGTCAAGCTGAGAATTGATAGTTAAGATGTCACAACCCAGACTCTCCAACAATTGAGGAGTAGTCCTTCCGGAAGGCCCACATCCACAGTCAACCGCAACTTTGTATTCCCCTTCTATGTCGATGATCTTCGCAATACTCTCCAGATAGGATTTTAATACATCGGCTGAACTTACGTTCCCTATGTCATCCCAATCCTTCTGGCAAAACTCCCTACTATAATAAGTGCTTTCAATGCTCTCTTCTCGATCAGAAGAAAAAGGCATTCCCTCGGAATTGAACAGCTTTATTCCATTGTATTCTGGCGGATTGTGGGAAGCCGTAATCATCAATCCGACATCCGCTCGAGATTCAGAAGTAGCAAACGCCAAAACTGGAGTAGGAACTTGACCAATTTTGATAACTTCGAGACCGCCGGAGACTAAACCGCTGACTAAAGCGTCCTCAAGCATATCCCCCGAAATTCGGGTATCCCTTCCAATCATTACACGTCCGGAACTACCGAACTCCGAAGACAACGACTTCGAAAAACGTATAGCAAACTCCGGAGTAATATCTTCATTTACTATTCCTCTTACTCCAGAGGTCCCAAAAAGGTCGCTCATCTTGTCACATCTTCATCTATTCGAGAACTTTTGACTTTCTAATTTCGACCCTTCTAATAGGAGAAATTTCTTTAATGTGTTGATAAATATCGGAAGCCAACTTTTCAAGAACCATCTGCTGAGCCAGCTGATTGAACTCGTAATCCTTAGTCCTCTCTTTGAGGTACTCGTTCATCGCCTTGTTGATCGCTTTTTTCTGCGGCTTCTGAACTCTGTTCAAAGTTACCGCCATCGAAGTCACTCTAAGCTTCCGGCCGTCCTTCGTAGTGACGTTTGCTATAGTATCTATTTTCGTGGACCGCCTTCTCACCTGACTTCTGACGTACTCGCGGGACATGTCATGACCGACAAACTCGGTCTTCGCATCGTGGTCCTCAATCTCCTTAACCTTAAAATAGATCTTTATATGGGACTTCGAATAATCGTCGACGAGATCTCCCAGTGAGGTTTCAATTACTCGGCCCTTTACTTTCTCCGGCTCGGAAGCTAGAGTTTCGCCTATCTTCGTCGAGCCGAACATTGACGGAGCCAAGATATCGTACCATTCTTTTGTTCGCCAGCCTCCTCTTCCCTTAGCTCTTGCCATATTATCACATCCTTTCTTGTTGAGCCTCTCGTTTATAAGTTAAGTCATGTTTTCTTTCGGTGAAGGATTAAGTTCCAAAAATTGTTAAATAATGGGGGTTGATTTGTTGTAGAAAGGGAGAACTATGCTCGATATTGAACTGATAAGAAACGAACCCGAAAAGGTGAAGGAAGACCTGCGTAAGAGAGATCAGAGCAAAAGAATAAGGGAAGTAAACGAACTGGTGAGGAAAGACAAAAGATGGCGTGAGTTAAAGCAGGAAGTGGACGAGCTGAGACACGAAAGAAATACCCTTTCTCAAAAGATAGGAGAGAAAAAAAGCGAAGGAAAGGATGCGGAAGAAGAAATTCAAAGATCGAAGGAACTCTCGGAGAAAGTGGATGCCAAAGAAGAAGAGCTGGAAAAACTCAAGGAAGAAATAGACAAGAAGCTAATGAATCTGCCCAACATACTTCACTCTTCTGTCCCCCGTGGTGAGGACGAAGATGACAACGAGGAGCTTTACAAGGTTGGAGAGCCCGAGGTCCCGGATTATCCCCTATTGCCTCACGGCGAAGTGGTGGAGAACTTGGGTACGGGAGACTTCGACAGAGCCGCCAAAGTGGCAGGGACCGGCTTTGTATACCTCAAGGACGACTTAGTTCTTCTCGACATGGCCCTGGCAAACTTTGGACTCAAAAAACTCGTAAAGCGAGGATACAAACCTGTCGAACCGCCCTTCATGATGAAGAGAAAACCTTACGAAGGAACGGTCGACCTGTCGGATTTCGAGGATGTCATGTTCAAAATCGAGGACGAAGATCTGTATCTAATCGCAACTTCGGAGCACCCCATAGGAGCCATGTACATGGACGAGATACTGGACGAGGACGAGCTCCCGAAAAAGTTCGCCGGAATAAGCGCGTGCTTCAGGAGGGAAATAGGAAGTCACGGCATCGACACGAAGGGCCTGTTCAGGATGCATCAGTTCAATAAGGTGGAACAATTCATTTTTTCAAAACCGGAAAATTCGTGGGACTACCACGAAGAATTGCTTCAAAACGCGGAGGACATGCTGAAAGAATTGGACATCCCGTATCGAGTGGTAAACGTATGCACTGGGGATATAGGAACGGTAGCGGCGAAGAAATACGACATCGAAGCGTGGTCACCTCGGCAGGAACAGTTCATCGAGGTCGTATCGTGCTCAAACTGTACGGATTACCAAGCGAGACGACTGAATATACGGATGGGTGAGGTTGGCGGCGAGGAGAAAAAGACAGTACACACACTCAACAGCACGGCGCTTGCGACTTCCAGAACGATGGTCGCCATACTTGAGAACAATCAACTGGAAGACGGTTCCGTAGTAATCCCCGAACCCCTCAGAGAATACATGGGGGGAAAGGAAGTAATCAGGCCACAAGAGGACTGAAACATTTTCAAATCATTTTTTCGGCAGTAGACGTGCAGGCCAGCAAGTCTTCGACGGTCGCAAGCAGAGTCTCAATCCCCCCTTCAACTTCTATTTCAGATTTTACCCATTTGCCGTCCCTCTCGGTATCCACACTTACCTTCTCCGGTGAATCCAGATTATCGGGTCGAATCGATGCGGCTACGGCTTCGGAAACCGATTCGTCCTCGTACCTGCAAGAAATTTTTGCTTTTTGAACCACTCGTTTCACCCCACGCTTCAAGGGCTAGAATGTTTCCATATTATTAATAAACTGTCCAAAACTTCAAGAACCAAGGATGGATTGAAAAACCAATCATTTCAAGTCCTTTATCGTGCGATTTACTTTTTTCAAAAATGCGTCCTTTCTCTCCAGAGGTATTCTGGCGGCCGCCGCCACATTGTGGCCCCCGCCGCTACCTCCAAGATCCTTAGAGACCCCGTGCAAAACTTTCCCTATATCCACCCCTTCACTCTCGGCATATTCTGCCCTGGCTCTCGCGGAGACTTTGATCTGATCTTCACCAGTCGTCAACCCCAAAACGGGCCTGTCCATATCGATAAGGCCGGATTCAATCGCTATGGAAAGGGTTTCTCCGATCATTTGGGTCTCCAATCTGTCCTCTACATCGATATATCTAATCTGAGGCGTGGTTTTTATCCTATCGCGGTTCTCGAGAAGCCAGTTTAGGGTCCCGATCATGAGCTCCTGATACTCTCGGAGGGTTTCCAAGGCCTCCTCCCTGGAATCCTCGTTGCCAAGTAACGCCGAAAAACCGACCTCTATCCGGTCCAACTTTTCACATGCATCGAGCATCGTCACATATTCATTTATCGTTTTAGGACCCACCGCCTGCTTGACCTTAGGCGTATAGACATTGCCCCACAGCGAGTCCCGAATATTCTCTTTGGGCTCGACCTCAATCGTTTCTAGAATCCCTTCAAGAAGTTCCTTCTCTTCATCACGATCCAATTCATCCAGCAGAACATCGTGCTCTAAACCCACATCGTCGAGAAGTTCCTTCACGGCATTTTCATTCCCGGAAAGCCCCAACAGGAAGGGTCGAACCGAGTGCTTAATGGACTCCATCAGCGGGAGCGTGCGGCCGTCCAGTTTCAAACCTTCACGAACCATCAAGTAGTTCCTATCAACCGCTTCCCGAACTATCATCTCGTTTAGCCCGCTAAACCCAGAAGATTTCAACTGCCTATCGCCCAGTGCGCCCAAAATCGCCATTTCGGATAAGGGTTTGAAATCCTTATCAACTTTCTCAACTACCAGGTAAACGACGCCCGAAGCGCTGATGTCATCAGTGCCGTCGAGACCATACTGGTGCGGATTTAGATGCGTGAGGCCAGGATGGCCTTGAACTTCACCCGGGTGATGGTCCAGAATCAGGACATCCCTATCATTTTCGAGCAAATGTTCCTCTATCATATCCAGCTGCCCGGTGCCCTGGTCCAGAAAAACGAAGAGATCGTAATCTTGGTTATTGAGTTCCTCCAAATCCTCCTGTTCTGGAGGGCCATCGAAGACAAGATGAAAAGGAGCGTCATAATATTCCAGACACCTCGCCAAAATATTTCCGGCCGCTACTCCGTCGGGATCGGAATCCGTATTTACCCTTATACGACTACCCTCTCTAAGCCTAGATTTGAGAAAGGAAGCGATTTCACCAGCTGCCTTCTGAAACTCTTCGGTTTTAACTTCTCCCAAAATCAACCTCTCCTAGCCACGGACTAGAAGAGCAGCTTCCTCAGGGTCGTATCGCCAGTCTTCGGGTAAGCGGTCATTCTCTTTGTAGTATTTGGTAAGCTTGTGAATTCTTGATTCTAGTTCTTTGAGGGTCCTTTGAGTTCTATTATCGTTTGGATTCTTCTCGAGATGATTTCTCATTTTTACGGCTTGCCTCAACAGATTCATTAACTCCTCCGGGATATCCGGGTCCAAGTCATTTTCTCTAAGAATATCGACCATATTCTTTCCCAGAACTTCTTGTACGCTAGGGATACCGTACTGATCCCGAAGCATTATCCCAATTTTACTAGGCGGTTGCCCTTCCTCTGCGAGCTCAACTATAAGCTCCTCTATCTCCTCGGGTTCCTTATCGACCCATCCTGGAATTTTAGCTTCTGCCATTTAATCACCATCAGCCTTTTTGTTTCTGGTATACCACTTAACAAGCTTTTCGATTGCATCGGCCCTATGGGATAAATAATTCTTCATCTCGGTCGATATTTCACCAAAGGTCCCCCCTCCCCCCTTGTCCGGAGCAAATATCGGATCGTATCCGAACCCTGTCGAGCCCCGGATCTCCTTCGTAATCGTTCCCACCCCCCTTCCCATGAAGACTTCCGGTTGGGATTCTGGCTCACAGTAAGCAACTGCGGACCTAAACTCCGCCCTTCTCTCCTCGACACCTTCCATAAGGGATAGAATACCCTCGTTGCCTATCGTCCCGTAAACGTACGAGGAGTAAGGCCCTGGAAAACCGTTTAGGGAATCTATAAAAAGACCCGAATCCTCGACGAAACAGGGGGAGCCTATTATAGAACTGG
>CAZEBR010000004.1:0-11854 GCA_964510375.1 Hadarchaeota archaeon (SeqCode)
CAATAGCTATTTGTTAGGCCTAATTAAAAAATTAAAAATTCAATTTTTGTGCAGATCCCTCTTTTGTGCAGGATTTTTGTGCAGAATCCGATTCTTGTGCAATTACTGTGCAGGAACCCCACCAATTGTGCAAAGCCCATAGCTTCGAAAAGTTTTTAAAGGCTGAATTTCGTCTGATAATATTTTTTTAATAAAACCTTCTGAATGAATCGATTTCGTGCAAGACCTCCCGTTTTGTAGGGATATTTTGTCCGAAAGTTTGGTTAGGCATCTAAGGAGACCAAGAAAACTTTTCTCGACATATAGAGGATTTATTTTCAAATGAAAAGGCGAGGATGCGGGGGAAGGGATTCGAACCCTTGAACCCCTACGGGAAGGGATCTTGAGTCCCTCGCCTTTGACCTAACTTGGCTACCCCCGCGCGTCGATAGCCTATCGGATTTAACTATCTCTTTAAATAAAAATTAACTATCCCTTAAAAACGTGTATAGCATAAAACGGCAGTGGACTTCAATAGTCTGGATTGGTAATGGATTGAGAGGAGTTGCGGAAGATGTCCCCGTTCGAACCACAGAAGAGCTTCGAGCACCTCGACAAGCTCTCCTACGAGATAGGCCCCAGGCTGGCGGGCTCCGAGAGGAGCGAGAGGACCGTCGATTATATCGAGGACCAGTTCGAGGACTGCGGCCTCGACACAGAGAGGCAGGAGTTCGAGTTCGTGGACGCGGTCACCAAGATCAGGGTCAGGATGCTCGTGCTGGTCGGGATCTTCCTGTTTTCCTTCCTCCTGCCCCCGCTCCCGAACCTCGTGGCGGTCTTCGCGGGACTGGGCCTCTACTTCTTCGTTCCCCGCCTGATCTCGAAGGGAACTGACGTCAACCTGATCGGGACGCTGGAGCCCGATGGGGAGGTCGAGAGGAGGATAGCGGTGGGGGCCCACTACGATTCCGCGTACTGCACCGAGAGCAAGAGGGGGAGCCTCTTCGTGAGGGTCGCGCTCCCGATCGTGATGGCGGCCCTGATAGTCCTGTCGATCCTCAAGATTTTCGTGAGCGAGGGGGTCTGGCTGAGCTCTTGGATCATCTTCTCGGTTCCCTACCTCCTGACATCGCTCCTGCCGTTCTGGCTCTACGGCCCGATGGTGTCCCCCGGCGCGGAGGACAACGCCTCCGGGGTCTCGGTTCTGGTGGAGGCCGCCAGGGTGGCTTCCGAGTCCGACCTCGAGAACACCGAGGTGAAATTCGTCGCCCTCGGCGGGGAGGAGCAGGGTCTCCGCGGGTCCAAGAAGCACGCTCCGGAATCGGACGAACTGGACTTCTTTCTCAACTTGGACTCGCTCGGGAGTGGCGAGGAGCTGTGCGTGATAGAGGGTAACGGGCTTGTCAGGAGGAGCGGGACTACCCCCGATTTGAACGAGAGGTTGGAGGAGAAATTCGACGTCGGGCGGGTCTGGACGCCGTTCTCCGCCCACGACCACATGCCTTTCCTGGAAGAAAATATTCCCGCGACGACCCTCTCGTCGTCCAGACCGGACGAGAAAAGCGGCCTGGACGAGTTCATGGAGATGTTATTCGACCTGCCCAACGCGATATCCGACAGGCTCCCGCAGATACACACCCTCGACGACTCCCCGGAGGAGATAAGGCTGGAAAACGTTCGTGAGTCCGGCCTGATAGTTCTGGATATGCTCGGCGTCGAAGAGTAGTAACTTTTACCTGTTTTCCGTCCACATGATGATGCAGGAGGTGTAAGCTTGAAGGTAGGCCTGATGTCGGACACGCACGACAACCAGGATGCGACCGAGGACGCCATAGAGTTCTTCAATTCCGAGGAGGTGGAGCACGTCCTGCACGCGGGCGATATGGTATCCCCGTTCACGGCCGCCAGGTTCGAGGACCTGGACGCGGAGCTGCACTACGTCTGGGGAAATAACGACGGCGACAGGGAGCACCTTCGCTCGACCCTGGAGTCGATCGGGGTGGAACCCCTAGATTTTAAGTCGGTCGAGGTGGACGGCCGGAAGATAGCGCTCCTGCACGGTACCGAGGATGAGATCGTTTCCGCCCTGGCCGAGAGCCCCAGATATGACGCGGTAGTAAGGGGACACACGCACGAGGCAGGTATCGAGGAGGACCCGCTCGTCGTCAACCCGGGCGCTTGCTCGGGATACCTCAGCGGCAGAAGGACCGTGGCGTTGCTGGAGACGGAGGGAATGGAAGTAGAAATCGAGGAAATTTAACACCGGTCACTTCGAAAATTCTTTTGGTCCGTCCGACTCCTCTAATTTGGTAGACGGTTAAAAATGGGAGCAAGGTGTGATTATTGATAAAATATACGCTGCTGGCGGCGCTGATAGCGGGGCTGTACGTCGGCTGGAATATCGGTGCGAACGACGCCGCCAACGCCGTGGGGGTACCCGTAGGCGGCCGGGTAATATCCTTCCGCAGAGCCGTGACCTTAATGATACTGTTCGTCCTCCTGGGGGCCGTCCTGGAGGGGTGGAAGGTCATGGAGACCGTGGGATCGGGAATAGTCGTCGGCCCTACCGGGAATCCCCTGACGGAGGTTCCGGGGCTGGCCATCGTCGGGCTGTTCTCCGCGGGCATCTGGGTCACTGTGGCCACCACCTTCGAGCTTCCGGTCTCGACTTCGCAGGGGATAGTGGGTTCCGTTATCGGGGCGGGGCTCCTGCTCACCTTCTTGAACCTGCCTGCCGCGCCCTCGGCCACTCTGAGGCTCGGGGTGCTGGGGGAGATAGGGCTCGCCTGGGTGCTGACCCCCGTCGTGGCCGCCGCATTCGCCTACGTCATCTACCACGCTTTCGGACCCCTCCTGAGGAGGATCGGGGGCGTGGGCAAGCTCAACAGGACCCTCAGTTTCCTGATAGTTGTCACCGCGGCTTTCGCGGCCTATTCCCTGGGCGCCAACACGGTTGGAAACGCGACGGCCTTGATCTATACCGTGGCTGGCGGCTCCAAGGGAGGGATCATCTGGACCCAGGAGCTGATCGGTCTCTTCGGCGGCGTGGCCTTGGCCGCCGGGGTCCTGACTTACAGCCGCAAGGTCATGAGGACGGTCGGGAGCGGAATCACGAGGCTGGACGCCATGACCGCTTTCGCGGCCCAGTTCGGAGCGGCACTGACCGTCTGGATCTCCGTGCAGTTCGGAATCCCGGTCTCCACCTCTCAGGCCATAGTGGGGGGCGTCGCGGGGGCGGGCCTCGTCAAGGGCACGGCGGCCGTCAGCAGGGGGAAACTGGGAGAGATTGCGACCGCCTGGGTCCTGACCCCTACCGTGTCGGCGGCCTTGACCATCGCGTTGGGGTGGATAGTAATTCTGGTGTAGAAAATGGAAAGGTGGAGAATTCTTTATTTGGCAATAGTCGTTCTCGGCTTCCTCGTCGGCTGGCTGACCTCGCCCAAGGTGGGTGTGGTCTTCATTTGGGTGACCGTTATTTCGGCAGAGATTCTTGGCCGCAGTGAAAGTGCAGAGGAAACGGAAAGAGAATTTGAGGATGTCTAGGCCTTTAGAGAGAAGGTCATGGCCGATATTATGTCCCCGGAGTCCTCCGCGGCGTCGGCGATGTCTCCAAACTTGTCTATCAGGAGCCTCATCTGCATGATGGTGACCGGGCTGAGGAGGTCCTCGTGTTTGTAGAGGGCGATGGCAATCTCGTCCTCCTTAGCGTCGGCGTCGTGTTCGACCCTGTGGATCTCCTCGGCTATTTCGGCGGCCTCGTCCATGTCCTCCATGAGGATTGAGATGGCCTTGTCGGTGGTCCGCGCCGCGGATACGGCGGTGCTGGCCAGTTCCACCAGGCCCAGGCGCAGGGATTCGGCGTCCCCGTTTTCTTTCTCGGCCTCGGCGAGGTCCTCGAAGACCTTGGGTCTCCTGTAGATCTCCCGGATGGATTCCTCTGCCGTGTCGGCTATGTCGTCTATGGTTTCCGAGAGTTTCGAGAGATCACCGCGGAAAGCGGGGAGAAAGGCTCCCTTTCTGAGAGCGACTTCAAATTCGTACCCCTTTTTGTCGGCTTTGGACTCGAGTTTATCCACCTCTTGGAGGAGTTCTTCCCCCTTCTCGTAGTCCTGTTCGGAGTATGCCGTGATTCCCTCCTCGAACTTTTCCACGCATTCCACGACCGATTTAGAATGTTCCTTCAGGGTCTCGTAGGTTTCCTTTTCCTTCTTTCCTCCGACTGGTAAGAAACCAATTTTGAGAAAATCCATTTATACCAATTTAAGGTTTGGAGAATGAGCTTTTAAACATTTTTTAGCCCTACTTTCCGTGCCGCTCGGTTCCGGAAGGATTAATAATTGTGTGTATACACTCGTGCGTTGATCAAAAAAGATTGAAGAACTGCGAAGTTTCGGATGGCTAGTCCTTCGGTTTTCTCTTTAACTTCGCCCCGCAGACCTCGCATTCCGTGATTTCGTCGTCCTCGTAAACCTTGCCGCAGGCGGGACATTCCTTTTTCCACTCGTAAAATTTGGTTATTCCGGGCTTGACCATTTGGGAGTAGGGGATGTCGAGGAGTTCCGCCAGATTCTGAATCGCGTAATCGTCCGTTATTATTTCGGGATTTTTTTCCTCTTCTTTCATTTCGTGGCCCAGAGCCAGAATTTGAATGTCCGTTTCGGATACCCGGTCGTTGGTTTTTTCGACTTCCTCCTTGACCTTTTCTACGGATTCCGAGGAGGGCTGTTGTACCCTTATCTGTCCCGAGCTAATCGCGGTTTCTATTTTCAGCTTCGTGGAAAGGCTGCGAGCCTCCTCCATGACTTTCGGCACTATGTATTGCTTTGGATCCTCCAGATTTGGGTTGAATCCTCCTATTAAGGCCGAAGTATCCAGTATGAGTATTTTATCCTTCAATTTACAGCTTCTCCCTTACCTTGTCATAAAAATTTATATTCCACTCATAAAATTTAGCTTTGTTTTCGCTCCTTTCGAATTTGATTATGTCTCCTTCCTCCGCTGTCTTCGTCGTTAATCCGTCGAGGGTGATGTCCACTCTTCCTTTGGTCTCCAACAGTTCCACCTCCGCGTTGGAGCCTGTGGGGTAGACTAGCGGTAGACCTCTGGATACGTACGTGGAGAGGGGAACGATTATGTTGGCCTTTACCCTGGGGTCGATGACGGACCCTCCCGCGGCCAGCGCGTAGGCCGTGCTACCGGTGGGGGTGGAGACGATCAGTCCGTCACCTTCGTTAGTTTCCGCTTCCGTACCGTCGATCTTTATCTTGAAGGAGAGGAGCTGGCTGGGAACGTGAGAGCGTATCACGCCCTCGTTCAGGGCTTCCCCGATCTTTTCCCCCGAGACTTTTACCGATATCCTTTCCCTTTCCTTCAATCCCAGTTTCCCTTCCCGGACCTTATCTACGGCTTCTAGGGCTTCCCCCGGTTTCACGTCGGCCAGGAAACCCCTTTTCCCCATGTTTATTCCGAGAATGGGCGTTTCCGGCATTTTATTTACCGTGTATAGGACCGTCCCGTCCCCTCCGACCGTTATAATGGAATCTACGTCCATTTCTTCGATGGGGGCCCCCTCCATGTCCATTTTTTCTCCAGTTTTTTCCGAAAGCTCGAACTCTTCTCCGGAGAGATAGTTGCATATTTCCTTGGCCAGCTTCAGAGCTTCGCCGTGGGTCGGGTGGGCGACTATTCCGATTTTCATACCTATCTCCTCTGAAATACTTCCGTTTACTAAGTAATTAAAAATGGGCATTTAAAGCTAAAATTTTAAAGAAGTTCGCTTACAAAGGGAAAGGAGTGGTACTTATGGGAAGAAGCATGGAAAAAGTGAGCGATTTAGACCCGGGAAGCTATGTGGTCGTGAACGAGGAACCTTGTGTCGTCACCAAGAAGTCTACATCTTCCCCTGGCAATGGCGAGGAGATCAAGAAGGAGAAGGTGTACGTTGAAGGTCTTTTCGACGGTCAGAAGAGAACTTTCGTGAAGTCCGTGGACAGCAAGGTGGAGGTCCCTTTGGTTGAGGAGGGCAGCGCTCAGGTGCTCGCGATAATAGATAACAGCGCCCAGTTGATGGACATGTCAAGTTACGAAACCTTCGAGGTTACTATCCCTCTCGAACTGCGAGGCGAGATCGAAGAGGGGGACGAAGTGATTTATACTCAGGCCATGGGGAGAAAAAAGATCGAAAGAAAAAAGGGTTAGAGGATTTAGTTCCGTTTTTTCCAGATTAGATGGCAGAATTTGGTTTCTGTTTGAAGACGACTGCAAGATTTGAATCTTTCCCAGGAGGGTCCCGATTCCCTCGTGGTGTTTAATTAAAACCCGTGCGCTCCGGCCTAATCCCCGGTAGAAAGCCGATTTTTGGCGTGAAAGGTTTATTGGTGAATGTTTGCTAATCTAGCTTGGTCCGCATGGAAATAGGAGGATCCTTCGCCCGTTTGTGGAACCAAGGCCGATCCGGGGAGGTCGAGGCCATTTGAATCCGCTGGATCGAATTGAACTTCCTCAGATTCAGGTGGCGCTGGATATGGACGCAGAGGTCGGGGAAATATGCGATATAGCCGAGCAGGCCTACGCGGGGGGAGCCCGGATAATTGAAGCCGGGACGCCGGCCATCAAGAGGCACGGTCTGGACTCACTCATACCCAGACTCAGGGAGGCCGTTCCCGATGCGGTGATCGTTGCGGATTTGAAGACCATGGACGTCGGCGATCTGGAGGCTAGGATAGCCTTTAGAGCGGGTGCGGACGTTTCCACGGTTTTGGCAATAGGGGGCAGGACCAAAACGATGGAAGCGGTCGACGAGGCCGTCGAACAGAAGAAAACGGTACTTATAGACTTCATAGATGTCGAGGACTCCCTTCGGAAGATGGCGGACCTGAGGGAGGAGTTGAAGGGCAAGGAGGACTCCGTTGTATTCTGTCTCCACAGGGGGATAAGCGAGCAGTCGAGGGGACGGGGAATATACGAGAAGGAAGAGCTCCTCTCAAGCGCCAGGGAGGTGGCCGGTGACTTTATGCTGGCCGTTGCCGGTGGAGTGAAGGAGGGAGTTGCCAGAAACGTTGCCCGGGCGGGGGCGGACATCTGCGTCGTGGGAAGCGCTATTTACGATTCTCCGGACCCCGAGAAGACTTCCGAGAACATTCTCAGAGAGATGAGGGAGAACTTCGAGGATACTAAATAGTTCACTCTTCGGAGGCTTTGCACAACAATTTTGATGTTGCTTAATAGTTACAGATGTAAAAGGAATGGAAAAAGATTGATAAAAAAGTTTCAAACGTATATGATATTTCTAAATATGTTAAAAAGCGTTTAATATTATCTAGACAAGTCTAATTAGTGTAGATAGTAAAAGCTCGATGAGTTCTAAATATTTGAGATATTATGCCCAGTTCCATCCTATTCTAATTTGGGTTAGATCTTCAAGAGGTAAAATAACTATATCATGAGGAAATACATTTTCTATTTCTTGTTCATATTCTTTAAAGTGAAAATCTTGAGACAATATAAATCCCTCTTCGCAACAACACTCGTCTAAGTATTTTATTAACCTAATATCATTTCTATCTGGTATATTCTCTTTTTCTCTTCCTCCTTCTGTTAAAATCTCCTTCTCGTGTTTCTTAAAAAGTCCAACTAAATTATCAAGCTTACAATCAGCAGGTGAGTCTAATTTTTCCCACTTCTCAAACTTTTCTTTTAATTTTTCTTCTGCCCTATGAGAATATTTACTCAAATAAGTTCTTTTATCTTTTGAATCAGGAAATCTCTTCTCTATAATATCTCGAATACCACTAGCTACATTTTTCAAAGCTTCTTCTTCAATAAATTCAAAATAAACTATTGGAATGTCTTTGTTATAGCAATCCTCAAAAAAACTATTTACATAGCTAGCGAAATAATCGCTCAGTTTCTCAAAGTTTACTACCGATGTGATACAACAATTTGCGTCAGGAGCCACATAGTCTTCACTAGTAGGCTCAGTCTTCCCTTGAGAAGAAGCCATAAGTTATGCCTCAAGAGTGGGGATATGAATATTGTATAGCTTAGAGTTTAATTCAGCCCGAAAAAGTGCCAAATGGAACTTTTCGCCAAGTTTTTCACACTCTTCATCTCTCCTGTCTGGGTGGTCTTCTAGATGTTCTTTTAATCTTTCCTGTATCAGTTTAATAACATCCTTACTAATCGAAAGTAAATGATGACTTCCAGCTGTTTCAGGTGCTATTATCACTTCTCCGTTCATCTTTGTGAAACTAGGAAGAAGTTTATCGGTTGTATTATAACAAATTTCAATGGCACCCAGAGCTTGCGTTAACCCCTTACAAAAGTGGTAATCTTCAAATAGAGGATCTAAATCTTCTAAGTAGTCCGATAGTCTTTTGTTAGATTTTAACATCTCATCATAGTATTTGTTTTGATCGTCAATGAAAAGCTCTCTGTGAACCTTCTCCACGATTTCTTTATTATTCATGCCTCTAAATTTTTCGACGATTCTCCTTGCTTTTTTTAAAAAACCATCTGGAACAGAATTTTCCTCAAAAGCAGGAAAAACTTCTTCCTTAACTTTGACCTTTCCTTTTTCGGTTATCTCGTAATCTGTCCGGTCATCATAGTGATTGGAAAAATTTTCTTTTTTAATCTCCAAAAAACCTTCTTTTTCTAAATTTTTCGCCTTTTTATGAACTTTTTCACTATAAGGTCCATATTTATTTATTTCAAATTCTTCAGGAACCGGTAGACCTTCTCTCTGAAATTCGGAGAGGGTTTTATTTAATCGAGTTTCTCCTTTTACAGTATCCCGATAAAGAAATCCAGCGTAAAGAATCTCCCATCCTTCTGGAAAGTTAGACATTACCATAACTGTCAATCACACCTTTCTCACTTTTCATTTATTAGTCCCACGAATATCTTCTCTCGGTTTTACAAGCAGGGATTTAGAAGAACAAAATACTTCTCAAATGTTTGACCCTTACCGTCATTGTATCGATTCTCGAAATATCCGAGCTGGGAGTTGAGGTCGATTTTAATTTTTGTGCAGACAGGGTTCTTGCACAAAAATAGGATCGATTATCGTGTATAGTCCTTTTCAGACAATCTCCCCAGCCTGTTCTTCATGCCTTCTAGAGAGTTGCTTAAATTGGTGGAGTTGTCAAAACCCTCCACTATTTCCCCCAATTTTTTCTCCGGGGCCTCCCGGAGTTCCCTGACCTTTTCGGTGAACAGTGGCAGCGCGCGCACGATGTTATCGACGATGGTCACGTTCGCGGCCTCGGCGGTTCTGGAGAGGGGATTCAGATCGATGGTTATCACGGTTTTGCCCCTGTCCACCAGCTCCTCGGTTCTGTCGCCGTCCTCCAGCGGCACCATCACCACGTCCGCGTTTTTTATGCCCCTCTCGTCGACGATGCGGCGGTTGCTCTTTATCCCGGAGATCTCCGAGGAGTACTCCTTCTCGGTCCCGTAGACCTTGGAAACCCCGTGTTCCGTGAGGTGTTCGGCGATCTTCCTTTCTCGCTCTTCGGATTCGTGGAAGAGGTTCACCTCTACCTTCAGGTCCATGGCGTCCTCCAGCTTCGCGATTTCTTCCGGCACCAGTGCCGCCACGTTTCCGTTGACGGAGAAAACCGGGGTTTCTGCCAGCAGCATATGGGCGACCCCGGCTTCGATGGCATTCCGAGCCTGATCCGTGGTCTCCTCGCCCAAGATGTAATCGAAGGCTTCCCCGCGCCCGTGTGCCGACAGACCGGCCGGGTTGACTAGGCCCTTTTCCAGCCCTTCTACTATCCTCTCTCGATAGCGAAGCGATTCGGCCCGTGGGTGCTCGGGGCTGATGTCGTTCATTGGAGCGATCCTCGGTTAGTTTAATCTATTTTTTTCCTTTTACCTGATACTGTTTCGGGAGAATCCCGCATTCGTCCCTATACAAAAATAACTTAAGATTGGCTTAGGATGGGATAAGGGAGAGAGAATGTCAGAAAAACCACATGTGAACCTGGCCATAATCGGCCACGTGGATCACGGGAAGAGCACCCTCATGGGCAGGCTCCTGCTGGAGACGGGTGTCATCTCACCCGAGGATATCGACGAGGAGGCCGAGTCATTCAAATTTGCCTGGGTCATGGACCACCTAAAGGAGGAGAGGGAGAGGGGGCTCACGATCGACGTGGCGTACGAAAAGCTGGAAACCCCGGAAAATATGATAACGATCATAGACGCACCCGGCCATTCCGACTTCGTCAAGAACATGATAACGGGCGCCAGCCAGGCCGACGCCGCGGTACTGGTGGTGGCCGCGGACGACGGGATCATGCCGCAGACGCGGGAACACGCCGCCTTGGCCTACACTCTCGGGGTCAATCAGCTCGTCATAGCCGTCAACAAGATGGACGCCGTGGATTACGATCAGGTTCCTTACGAGAGCCTAAAGGAGGAGCTAGTTCCGCTCCTTGAGAATTTGGGCTACAAGAACGTTTCCGAGTTCCCCTTCGTACCCGTGTCGGCCTACCAGGGCGAGAATATCGACGAACAGAGCGACGAGATGCCTTGGTACGACGGCCCGACCATTCTGGACGCTCTGGAGGAGCTGGAGGAGGGCGAAAAACCCGTGGACAAGCCTCTACGCGTCCCGATTCAGGACGTTCACTCCATCACGGGGGTGGGTACGGTTCCGATCGGCAGGGTTGAAACGGGGACCCTGAGGGTCGGCGACAGCGTTATCTTCAATCCGGCAGGCGTCGTCGGCGAGGTCAAATCGATAGAGATGCACCACGAGGAGATCGAGGAGGCGACACCCGGCGACAACATCGGTTTCAACGTTCGGGGCGTCGGCAAGGAAGAAATCAAGAGGGGCGACGTGGCCGGTTATCCGGACGATCCCCCGACGGTCGTCGAGGAGTTCACCGGAAAGGTGATCATCTTGGAGTCCCCCACTTACATCACTCCCGGGTTCACTCCGGTTTTCCACTGCCAGTCCGCCCACGTGCCGGGCGAGATAGTGGAAATCGAGCAAAAGATAGACTCGAAAACCGGGCAGGCCACGGAGGAAAATCCGGAGTATCTCAAGAAGGGAGAGGCCGGCGTGATCAGGGTCAAGCCATCTAAGCCGATAGTCATGGAAGTTTCGAGCGATATCCCACAGTTGGGCAGGTTCGCCATCAGGCACGGTGGTCAGACCATCGCGGCGGGAGTTTGCACCGATCTGGTCCCCAAGGAATAGACGACGGGATCTATCCGTAATTTTCGTGTCAGTCACTCGCGGCCGGAGATGGTCACGTCCTTGAGAAGGGCGCTCGGGAGTTTCGTCGAAGTACTCCCCATCAAGACGTCTTTGTAGTCGCTTCCGAGCTCTACCTTTTTCAAGAGTTCCGGTAAGTTGCCCGAAATCATAGCCCCGTCCACCCTTCCCTGTTTCTCACCGCCTTCGATGACCCATCCCGGGTTTACGACGACGCTGAACTCCCCGCTGACGGGATTTGCCGTGTGGGCTCCCATCACGTTCCCGACTAGGAGCTTTCCGTTGCGAAGAAGGGCTTCCTCCTCCAAATCCTGCCCCTTCACGTTCAGGTTGCGGGCGTTAGTTTCGGGTTGTGATTTGAAGCTTCTTCTCACCCCGTTCGCGGTGCTGTCGGCCCCGCTCTTCGCGCCCTCCTTTAAATTGTAGAGGAAGTTCTGGAGCCTTCCACCCTCCGCGATGAGGGGGACCCTTCTGCTCTCGACTCCTTCGTCGTCGGAACCGCCGCTGCCGAGCCCCCAGTCCAGGGTCGGGTCCTCGAATAGCTCCATATCGGGTGTGGCGATTTTTTCGCCAATCTTCCCCTCGTACACGGATTTGCCCTTTCTTACGTTTTCCCCGTAGAGCGCTGGAAAGAGGGCGGAGGAA
>CAZEBR010000004.1:11864-27092 GCA_964510375.1 Hadarchaeota archaeon (SeqCode)
GGAAAGTAATTGCGATAGAGCGTCCGGTCTGAGCACGACGGAATATCTTCCCGTTTCCAAGGTGGCACTTTTTCTCATCGAGTCGACCTTTTCACCGGCGGCCTCACCGATTTCTGACGTATCGAGATCGTTTTTCCTGGATGACTCCGACTCCATTGCGCTGAGCGATGTTTCTTCTCCCCCGATAGTCGCCGTGACCGTCGCGTTCATCAGCGTGGATTTATCTTTGAGAAAGAGCCCGTTTGTGTTTCCAAGGACTTTGGACCCGGCTATCAGGGAGATCTTGCCCCGGGTGGGAATAATGTCGTCCGAGACTGATTTGCATCCGTTTATGATTTCCGTCGCGAGTTCTATTCCTTCCCCGTTTTTGACCTTTTCAGCGATTTCTTCGTGAAAGGTCTTTACTTCTGGCGTACTCTCCTTTTCAGGGAGGCTTATCTCCACTTTTTCCGAGAGGCGAGACAGCTTCTCCGCGTTTTCTACTCCCCTTTTCTCCCTCCCGGGGACCGTGTATCCGAATCCCACCCTGCCGTCCTTCAGGATTCTTATCCCGATCCCGATTTCCTCGTTCTGCAGGCTGTCGGATACTTCCTCCTTCTTTATTTCGTAGGATACGGAGCGTTTCTCCATAGCGAAGGCGTCCCCTTCCAGCCCGCGTTCGTCGAGAAGTTCGAGGACCCTCTTCGTGCTTTCGACGATCTTTTCCGTTTCATTTCCCTTCATGTTTTACCTCCGGGGCTACCCCCTCCCCCCTACGGTAACTTCGGATACTAGGGTATTGGGTCCTCCGGACCCCACGGGCACCAGTTGGCCGCCCTTCCCGCAGCTCCCCACGCCCGAGTAGTCGACTTCCTCGGTCATGCCGACGATGTTTTTCAGAGTTTCGAGCGTGAAACCGTTGAAGCTGACGTCTCGAAGGGATCCCTTTCTCTCTCCCTCCTCTATTAGCTCTGCCGATTCGGCGTTGAATTGAAACGTTCCCTGCGTGGGGTCCACTTGGCCGCCCCTCGAGGACTTGGCGTATATTCCCTTGTCCACTTTCTCGATGAGCTCGTCGAGCTCCATATCTCCCCCCATCATGACGGTGTTGCTCATTCTGACTAGCGGTTTTACGCCGTAACTTTCCGCTCTCGCCCCTCCGTTTGGTTCCATGTCAAGCTTCCAGGCGCTTTCCTTGTCGAGGATGTAGTCTTTCAGAATCCCGTTTTCGACCAGAATCCTCCGTCTCGATTTTGTGCCTTCGTCGTCGTAGGGAAATCTGCCGTACCCGTCGATGGTCGGATCGTCCACGATGGTCACGTTTTCCGAGGCGACATTTTCGTCGAGCTTCCCTTCCAGACAGCTGTTTCCGCTCACGATGAGATCGCCTTCCGCCGCGTGTCCGAAGGCTTCGTGAACGAAGACCCCCGTGAGTTCGGGGTCCATGATCAAAGGCATTCTCCCGCTGGGCGGTGCGCTTGCTTCGAGCAGGGTCCTCAATTTTTCTACGAGGCCGTCTACCTTTTTGTGGGCCTTCTCTGCTATTTCGTAACCTCCGGTCCCTCCGATTCTTTCCGAGACGGTTTGGGGAGAATCTTTCTTACCGGTAATTTCCATCTTGACCAGCACCCTCGGTATCTTGATTGAGACTTCCGTTCCCTCGCTCGTGTGAATTTCTTTTTTCATCAAGACGTCCGAGTATCCCAGTTCTGTGGACCGTACTAGATCTCGGTCGAGAGATTTTTCAAGTTCTCTAAGGTAATCGATTTTCTCCTCGAACCCGATGTCGAAAGGATTCTTATGCATGTCTATTTCCGATTTATCGGTCACAGGGTCCTGCTTCGAGACGCCGGTTTCTTTTTTTCTGACCTCGTCGTTTTTTCTGGCTAGGGTCAGAGCGCTTTCCGATGCTTCCTCTAACCTGTCGACATCCGAGACGCTTGCGGCTCCCCATCCGTTCCCGTAAAGAACTCTGACCATCAGGCCCGAGTCAGTTCCGGCGACCGCCTTCTCCGTTTCGCCGTTCTTCAACTGGATGGACGATTCTCTGGCGGTCTCCTCTCTGATATCACAGTATCTAGCTCCCCTTTCTTGGAGTTCCTTTATTATCGGCCGGACATTCATCAAATTGCTCCCCGAATAGGAAATGCCGTCATTAGTTATTACTTTCAGCATTTGACGGACCTTTATTCCTTTTTCAGGACCCGATCATTTCGAAAAATTTTTGAAATTCTTAGCGTATTTCTAAACTTCAATACTGATTAGAAAATATAGAAACGCTGTTTAGCGGATAACGAGCATGACTGATTTCAGGCTTTGTTTAAAAATAGCTTCTGTTTAAAAAGTCCGACTTGTGTTTAAAAAGTCATTTTATCAGACGAATTTCGTCTTTAAAACCCTTCACCCAAATGGGGCTTTGCACAAAAGCCCCGATTTTGCACAGTAATTTCACAAAAAAGGGTATAATGCACAAGAATTGCACAATAATTAGCGTCTTGCACAAAAATTAACTACAAAAGTGTAGTTCTTACCAAGAAAATAATTTTCGTACGGCTCCGAAAGGACTGAACAAACTTAGATTGAACATAGTACCAAATCAATAGTACCAAATCAATCTAAAAAACAAAAAAGAACTATATTCAAATACCTATCCTCCAGAGCCTCCTCCCATTTTCATTTAATTTTCACCTCCTTTTCCATCTAATTTCAATATCGGTCCTTCTATCCTTTTCTAAATTGCATTTATATGTATTTCCATCTACCTCTATAAATTTTTTCTCTCTTTTTATGTTTGTTCCATCTGGATAAGCTTCAACTGCCCATATTTTCTCAATTTCCATATCCAGAGGAAAATCTAGCAATATCGAAATATTATTTGAATTACTAGTTATATTGAAAATTTCTTCTTCCCTTGGAAAAAATTCGTCCCAGCGGAACTTGTAAAAATAAACATATGGTTTTTCTCTATCTACTCCTTCAGGAAATCCTATTTTAAAACGTTTGTGAGTGGGTCTATCCTCTATTTTCTTTACGTTTAACGTTCTGTCTTTTCCATCTTTACTCTCAATGTCTTCATTCCAGTCCCAATCTTCTGAGTTATCGTAAGAAGTCACATGATGAACTCTCCCACTAACTTCTGGGTTAATGAACTCAGTTTCGATTTCTCTTTCGATCGTTACGTCTCCGTCTAGATTATGAATATATATTCTGTAAGTATCTAATGTATCCCTAAAGTCCGTTGCTTGTTTCTTTGTAGTTTCTTGGGCTTCTTTAGTCATTTTCTCAATATATTCTTCTTTTCCTCTTAAAACAGATATCTCATTGGTGAGAACATGTTTTGCTTTACATTCGATATCAACGAGAAACATCTGATAAGGAGGAGAATTTAAAATTCTCTCTACGTCTTCGTATTCCTCGTATAAGTCCCTCACTAACTTTTTGAGAAATAAATTTTTTTGGTTATCGTTTCTGTATCTAGAGTGTAACGTGATTAAATTTTCGGTAGAGTCAAAATCAAAATCCTCTATTAGTTGGCAAGCCTGCCAATGTTTTCTGGAATCTACAGGTATGTCTTTTATTTGTTCTTCGTAAAACTTCGGAGCCCTATCCAGATTCGTATCTAGTGCATCTGTTAGTTGTAGAAATCCAGCTACGGCTTGAGGGTGCAATCTTACATGTTTTCCAGAAATTTGAAGTTCTCGAACTTCTTCAAGACAGCTTGTTTCTTCTATTCTTCTATGGACTTTACATATATCAGCAATCAAATTTGCAACAGGTTGTTCTAAATTTAACATTTCAGAGTTTTTTCTAATAAAGTTCCAGGATAAAATGTGATGCCATTTTCTGATTAGTTTTTTATCTGATATTCTTCCCTCTCCATCTTCCGAAGCAACGTCATTAATCCATTCAATCTTGTGTTTTTCGATTGGTTCGGAAGAAGATGGTGCTTCAACTTTTTGGTTAATTGCCATACCAATATCATGCAACCAACTTGAAGAAGCAAAAAGAAAAGCATCAGCAGGATTTATATCTATCTCTTTTTCGCTAATGATTCTCTCCATATTCTCAATTATTCGATAAGTATGTCCTACTTCATGATCAGTATAGTATTCGTGATTTGCAGGGATTCTATTTAAAACAAATTTGATTCCGTCTTCAGTATCGGTTAGTTCATCATATTTCTCCCAAAAGGAATCTTCAAATCTTTTATGAAAGCTTAAAACGTGATCAGATATTTCCTGTTTTCCGAATTTACCTTTTAATTCTTCTTTAATCCTCTCACTTCCTCCCTACTCTTTACATTTCTTTCCTTACTTAAAATCTTGTCAAGTTCTATCCCTAATATACAATCTACAATCCTCCTTTCCATTTTTAATCATTTCGAAAAGCAAGCTCTGTTTAAAAAGTCGGTCGATTTCGGGACTTATTTAACAAAGCCCTGGTTTCACCAAAATTTATAAGTTACTAAGAATGATTTCAAATCCCTAAAAGGAGTTAATACCAGAAACAGGTGATTCAGATAACTGAACAAGAGGGTCATCCGAGGCCGACTCGGCGATGGGCGATTTTAGCGATCGCATGGTTCTGTTTCTTTACCATGATGTTATCTTGGTATATCATGCCGACTCTTCAGCCTGAAGTGATGAATATATATAATATATCTGAGGCCCAGTTTTCATTAGCGATCACAATCCCCTTTCTTTTCGCCTCATTGTTAGCTATTCCCGGTGGTCTTTTGGCCGATAAAATCGGAATCAGGAAATCAGCCACTCTAGGATTCACTATTGCTGCAGTGGGCTTCTTATTAAGATCAGTAAATGGCGGTTTCATGATGCTTCTTGCCGCGATGGGAGTTCTCGGTACAGGGATGGGAACGCTCATGCCCAACCTCCCGAAGCTAGTAAGTATCTGGTTCCCTCCGGACCAAACCGGACTCGCTACCGGCATTTACAATACTGGCATGATGGGGGGTATGTCAGCGGGCCTGTTAATCGCTGCATACCTCCCAGAATGGAGCATATCGAACTTAATGCTCGGTTCAATGTTGTTAATATTGACTGCTGTGTTCTTTGGGATAGTGAGAAACGCTCCCGAAGGCGTGGAGATACCTCCCACCAACATGATTGAAGGATTTAAGGCCGCAGCAGGAAGCAGAAGCACTTGGGGAGCAGCTCTTGCTCTCTTCCTGACATTGGGTGGGATGGTGGTCTTTACAAATGCTCTTCCCTATGGGGTGAACGAAACATACGGTATATCAATGAATAAAGGTGGACAAATCGCTTCAATGATAAATCTTAGCTCAATTGTAGGGGCCATGGTATTACCTTATCTGGCTGCTAAAACGGATAGAAGAGGCCTCGTTTTAGGGTTTGCTCCGATGATATTTGCGTTAATTATGGTGGGTTCATGGCATATTGGTACTTTTATGGCGATGCTAGGGGGCGCATTTATCGGTGGGTTAATTGCTGGAGGAATACCTTCAATAGTTATGGAGGTCCCTACTTTCCTACCTAGAATAGAAGACGACCCAATTGAACCGCAGAACGTAGGGGGTGCATCAGGATTCTTAACCACTCTGATGCAGGTCGGTGGTTTCGCCGTCTACCCAATGATTGTAACCCCAATAATAGACTCATTTGGCTGGACCGCTGGATTCTGGGCGGCAGGGATAATATTTGCCTCAACTGGTCTTGGGGCCCTGATTATCAAGTTCCCTCCTAAATTGGAGTAATGTCGTTGTCTTGGCGGATATCGGGGATTCTATATGTGAATCCTTCTTTCCATTTTCGTAAAAAAGAAAAATTCTAAATTTTTGATAGACTTTACAGAGCGGTTAAATGCCCAATCGACGCTAAAAAGTTAATAATCTGAACGTATACTGTTATACGGAACTCTAGAACTGGTTTTACCATGCTTGAAGACATTTACGAGAAAGGTAGAAAAAAAATTGAAGAGCTTTCTTTTTCGGAGAATATCGGAAATGTAGAAACGGGATTTGTCGGCAGGCATAACCGGGAAATTTTCAAACATTTTCATTTGGTAATGGCCGGCATAGGTGCGAAGACTGCTGAGCTACAGACTTCCGTTTTGGGTGTAGATTTGGATTCTCCCGTCATGATGGCCTCCATCGCGCACCCTATACCCCAGATTACCGAAAATGCGCTCATGAAAATGGCGAGGGGTCTCAAGGAAACCGGGTCAATGATGTGGGTTGGTGCGACCGTTCCACAAAATCTGGAGGAGTTGGCCGAAGCGGTGCCGCTCGGTTTGATGATAAAACCGTTCGGAGACAGAAACGAGATATTTAAAAGAATCGAGATGGCGGAAGCAGCCGGTGCAGTAGCCTACGGGGTGGACTACGATTCGGCGGCCGGAACGAAGTACGGCGGAAAACTGCACGGTTACGAGCCCGCAAGCCCACTCAGTAGGGAAGAGATTGAGGACATAAAGGAGGCCTCCGATCTTCCGTTTGTTCTAAAGGGCGTTCTAAGTGAGAAGGACGCGAAAAGTGCAGAAAAAGCGGACGTGGAACATTTGGTGGTGACAAATCACGGCGCCCATACTCTGGATTATCTCCCTCACCCTTTGGAGGTTCTGCCAGAGATAATAGACATCGTGGGCGATGACAAAACCCTGTTGGTCGATAGTGGTTTTCGCCGTGGTTCCGACGTTTTCAAGGGCCTTGCCTTCGGTGCCGATGCGATCATGCTTGGCCGTCCCCTGCTTTACGGCCTAGCGGCGGACGGGCAGAGCGGTGTAGAGGAAGTTCTGAACACGATTGCCGGGGAGCTTAAAAGGATAATGACCATGTGCGGGGCCGAACGCGTCCGGAACGTGGACGAATCAATGGTTACTACATGCAAATTTCCGTGAAATAACGACCGACTGACGGCCGGATTTCCTCGTTACGACCTCGATTTTTTAATTTTCAGTGATAGGTCTTAATAGTAATACTTAGTTATTGACTCAAAGAAGTCTCCGGACTGGGATAGGATGAGTAAGAAAATAGCTATAGTTGGGGGAAATGCGGGCGGGGCCAGCTGTGCCGCACGCCTACGAAGGCTTGACGAGGACGCGGAGATCGTCGTCTTCGAACGAGGGGAATATGTTTCGTGGGCCAATTGCGGAATACCCTATTACGTGGGGGATGTAGTCGAGGAACGGGAACAATTGACCGTGAAGACTCCAGAGCAGATTGGCCGCCGTTTTGATTTGGACGTACGCACCATGAACGAAGTTGTCGATATAGATCCCGAGAGTCGGAAGATAGTCGTGGAGGATAAGGGTGATGGGGAGAATTATCGCGAGTCTTATGATAAACTTGTTCTGTCTCCAGGGGCCGAGCCGATGGTCCCTCCAATCGACGGGGTGGTGGAAGTCGAGAACCTCTTCACCGCTTGGAGCATTCCGGACGCGGAGTCGATCAAGGAAGAGGCTCAGGAAGCCGAGAGGGCCCTGATAATCGGGGGCGGGTTCATAGGGCTGGAGATGGCCGAAAACTTTCATGAGTTGGGCTTGGAGGTCACTCTAGTCGAAATGATGGATCAGGTTTTGCCGCCTCTCGACTACGAAATGGCCGCCATGATTCAGAATCACCTCAGGAACAAGGGAATTGACTTGCGTCTCGGAGACGAGGTCGTTAAGTTCGAGCAGGATGGAGAGAGGATTAAGTCGGAGCTTCAAAGCGGTGAGATTGTGGGGGCCGATCTTGTACTCGTTTCTGCGGGAATTGAGCCCAATACCGATTTGGCCGAAAAAGCCGGCTTGGAAATCGGCGAAACTGGAGCTATCAGGGTCGACGAATATCTGGAAACTTCCGATTCCAACATTTACGCGATTGGCGACGCCATAGAGGTCAAAAATTGTGTGACCGATGACTATCAACATTTACCGCTAGCGGGACCGGCTAACGAGCAGGGTAGGATTGTGGCAAATAACATTGCCGGCTCCCGAGAGAGGTACGACTGCAGTCTGGGGACTTTCATAGTTAAGGCGTTTGACCTAACCGCTGCCTGTACGGGGGTAAAGGAAGATACGTTGAGGGAGTGCGACATTAGCTACGAGAAGTCCTACACTTTTTCAAAGTCTCACGCATCGTACTATCCCGACCCTCGTCCGATGTGGATAAAGCTGATGTTCGATCCAGATTCGGGCGAAATTTACGGTTCCCAAATAGTCGGTCGCGGCGGCGTCGACAAACGGATCGACGTCATTGATAGTAACATTCGTTTTGGCGGCGATGTTTTCGACCTTCAGAAGTTGGACTTGGCTTACGCGCCTCCCTACTCCTCGGCGAAGGACCCGGTCAATATGGCCGGATATGTTGCCGGCAATGTGGTAGAAGGTGTCATGGATGTTGTTCACTGGGACGAATTGGGTTCTCTGGACGAGGATGAGACTGTTATTCTGGACGTTCGAAGTGAGGGTGAAAGGGAGAACGAGCATATAGAGGGCTCCAAGCACATTCCAGTCGATCAATTGAGGGATAGGCTTGACGAGCTTCCGAAAGATAAAAAGATTGTCACGCACTGCGCCGTCGGGCTCCGTTCGTATATCGCGACTAGGATACTGGTCCAGAACGGATACGATGCCTCGAACTTGAGCGGGGGATACGGGATTTACAACGCGGTGCAGAGAGATAAGGGGGAAGAAGTTTCACCCATAATCTCTTCGATCGAGTAAAGTTCTATGGTTTTCCTTTTACAAAAATCGTGATTTTTCTCCATTTTTTAATTTAGAAGATATTTTTCGAATGGTAGATTGCTGAAGGGTTGGAAGAAATATGGAAATAATTATTGATTTTTTATAGAATATCTCGCCCGTATGATGCTTTGCCTTCGCTGACGGGCAAATTTTTGTTACTATAGCTTGAGAATTGGAGGTTTCCTTATCTTATGCTTCGAGTTTTCTTCTCGTCTCTCGAATTCGAGAACCTTCGATTCGTCAATATTCAGTGCATCGGCTATTTTTTCCGTTTCTAGACCCAGTTCCAGACCGACGTAGATCCGGTCGATCTTTTCGTAGGGTAGCCCCAGTTCGTCCTCGTCTTTCTGACCCTTCCAGAGTCCTGCCGTGGGTTTTTTCTCGATGATGCCTTTCGGGACTCCTATTTTCTCGGCTAGTCTCTTCAATTGAGTCTTGTAAATGTCTCCCTGTGGGAGGATATCGACGGCCCCGTCTCCGTGCTTGGTAAAGTAACCGGATTTGATTTCCGTTTTGTTACTGGCTCCCACCACGAGGTAGTTCCGCAAGTTTGCGTAGTAGTAAACGATGGTCATCCGGAGCCGAGGTTTCAGGTTTGCGTTTGCTATCTTGGCATCCTTTCTGTAGTCTATCTCCTTCGTAAGCTCTTCCACAACTCCGGATATTTCGACTTCTTCGTAATCGGTTCCGAGCATGTCGGCGACTTCTTCGGCGTCCTCCGCGTTTTCCGCCTCCGTGACACCCTCTTCGGGCATGAAGACGGTGAGCACGTTATCCTCCCCCAGTGCCTCTGCGGAGAGGAAGGAAACTGTCGATGAGTCGAGACCTCCACTGATGGCTATCACGGCTCCCTCGGCCCCTGCCTCGTGGACCTTTTCTTTGATGAAGTTCTTCGTCTTGTCTTCGGCCTTTTCCAAATCTATTTCGAGAGCTTCTTCTATTCGTTCCCTTATGGTCATTATACGCACCTAGTATATCTTGGGATACGAACCGATTATTTTTAAGGTCGCTACATTCGATTCGATGGATTCGAGAGCTTCCTCCACGGGTTCATCCGTTCTGTGACCCTCCAGATCGACGAAAAATAGGTAATCGCCTAGGGCCTCTTTGGAGGGTCTTGATTCTATTTTCGTGAGATTGATTTTTCGCTCGGCAAATTCTTGAAGGATCTCGTGCAGTATCCCGGGCCTGTCCTGTTTCGTGTAGAACATTATCGACGTCTTGTCGTTTCCAGTGGGTTCGCTGTCTGTTTTTCCTATACAGACGAACCTCGTTTCGTTCTCCTTGCCGGTTTCTATATTTTGCTGGATTATCTCCAGATCGTAGAGCTCGGCAAGGCCCCGAGATCCTACGGCGGTCATGTAGGGCTTTCTCATCTTGCTCACCTGTTTCGCCGCCTTGGCCGTACTCGTGACGCTGATTTGTTCCGCTTTCGGCAGGTTTTCCCTAAGGAATTTTCGGCATTGAGCCAGTGCCTGTGGATGCGATAAAACCTGTTTTATGTCTTCCATCTCCGTGTTTTTCACGCCCAAGAGGTGATGCGTAACTTTGAGGACTATCTCGGCGTTCACCTTTATGTCGAGCCAGGCGAGAGCGTCTAGGGTTTCGCCGACGGTTCCTTCCCGGAGACTCTCGATCGGTATGACACCGGCCGAGACGTCCTCGTTTTCGACCGCCTCCGCGACGTCGGTAATCAGCGGATAGGTGACGGGTTCCATTTCGTCTCCAAAGTGATCTCTGGCGGCTATCTCGCTGTAAGTACCTCTGGGTCCGAGAATGCCGACCTTCATTTTTTGTCCTCCATTCCCTTGTAGAGATTTTCGTAAGCTTCTTCGATTTCCTTCAAGCCCAATTTTTTTCTAGTATTTTCAAATAATTCTTCCATCATCTCGGTATTTTCGGCTTCGATGGCCTCGTCGAGTGACTGACAGGCCTCCAGTAGTGCGCTCCTTGCCACGTGTGAATACTTGTTTTCCGTCTGTATGTCCATACAAATTTTTGGATTTTCCTTCAGGAACGCCTTGGTGAGATCTAAGAGCCTGTTTAACATTGGCGTCTGGAATTCTAGTGCCTTTTCTGAGCCTTTCATCGAGTCCAGCGCCGAGATGTAGGTCAGTAAGGTGAAATGAGTGAGTCCTTGGGTTATCGCCATGAGCCTGTCGTGCTCGTTCGCCTCCATCTCCCCGACGTTTGCACCCTCCTCCAAAAGTAACTCCTTAAAATTCTCGTATTTTTCCCCCACTTCGACCGGAACGGCAATTATATTTTTGTTCCTTAATTTTTCGGCGCCGGGCCCGAAGAGCGGATGTATCGAGGCCAGTTCGGCTCCCGTTTTTATACTTTTCATTTTCTCCACGGGCTTTTCCTTGACGGAGGCCACGTCGAGTAGAAGGGTGTTTCCGTCCAAAGCCTCTGAAACTTCCGTTATCACGTCGGGAGTTTCCAGAATGGGTACGGAGATCAGGGCTATATCAGCTCCCGCTACGGCGTCCAGGTTATCTTCGGCGAGTTCGCCGCCTATTTCTTCCGCAACCCTCTCCGCCCTTTCTCTGTTTTTATCCGAAATCGACACGTTCCATCCTCTGTCCTTTGCGAATTTTGCGAACCATTTGCCCATATCACCGGCTCCTACGATTCCCATCTTCATATTTTTCCCTTCATGGCTCTCTTGGTGGCTTCTTCCATAACTTTTACCGGAGCTTTTTCGCCGGTCCAGATTTCGAACGAAGTTGCGCCTTGGCGGACGAGCATGTTCAGGCCGTTTATGGTTTCGGCCCCCGCCTTTTCAGCTTCCTTCAGTAGCTTGGTTTCGAGGGGGTTGTATACTATGTCCATAACCGTCAGATCGGAATGCATTTGCTCGGCCTCGATCAGGGTCGCGTCCTCCTCCGGGGCCATCCCGACCGAGGTGGAGTTGATCAGAATTTCGCATGACTCGACCGCCTTTTTTAGATCTTCTTCCTCCTGATGTACCAAAGCTGGTTTATTTCCGGTTTTATCCCCGATCTCCTCAATCAGTTTTTCCGCTTTCGAAGTGGTTCGGTTCGATATCTTTAAGTTTGCGCCCGCTTCGGCCAGGGCGAACGAAATAGCTCTGGCGGCTCCTCCTGCTCCCAGCAGGGTCACGTTCTTGTCCTTCAGACTCTCAAAATTTTCTCTAAGGGCCCTCAGTGCGCCTTTTCCGTCGGTATTGAATCCTTTGAGTTTGTGATCGATTCTCTTGATCGTGTTTACCGCTCCGATTTGCCTTGCTGTTTTGTCGAGTTCGTCCAAGTGGGCCATTACGGCCGATTTGTGCGGTATCGTCACGTTGACTCCCTCCATCTCGAGACCTTTGAGGCCGTCGATGGCTTCCTCGACAAATTTTTCTTCTACTTTAAAAGCCAGGTAGACGTAGTCCAGCCCCAGTTCCTTAAATGCTGCATTATGCATGTCGGGAGAAACGCTATGTTCGACCGGATTTCCAATTAGTCCGACGATTTTGGTCTCGCTCGAAACCACGTGTCCACCTAATGATGATGGTGCGTTACTCTAAAAAACTTCTTTGAATTCCCGCTTGCAGGCCGAGGAAATTGATCCGATATCTATGGGGAAGGTCAGTTTCTGAATTTGTCGAGTATTCCCCTCATCGTGGGGAGATCGATTTGGCCAGGAGCGGCCTTTTTCTCTATGGAAGCGTAAGTTATCGGAGATCCGAGCAGTGGCGCGGCCAATCTCGTAATTTTTCCCTCTTCCCCCATTGCGAAGGCTATGATCGGGACCTCTATCTCTCCCGAGGCCTGAATGAGGAAGTCCAGCATTCTGATTGCTCCGTCGGCATCGTCTGCGAATCCTATTATTTTCGCAAGATCGCAGCCCGCCCTTTCCATCTTGCCTACCTTTCTCATCATCTCTGCTTTCGGTGGAACCCTATCGAAATCGTGGAAGGACATTACAGTGCTGACTTTGTTCTCCTCGGCCTTGCCGAGCACTCTTTCTCTCAATTTTTCCGGGGTCGAGAATTCTATGTCTACGAAATCCGCTCCTTCCTCGATTGCGTCTATTAAACTCTCAATTCTCTCTCCTTCCTTTCCTTCGAAATACCCACCTTCTCTCCGAGTTCTGTTCGTGACTATCGTGGGTACCTCTTGCTTTATCATCCGCTTCCAGTTTTTCGAGGATTTTAGCCTGTCTATCCTCAATTCCAAAATGTCGGCACCGAACTCCAGTGCGGTTTCAAGGTCTTTTTTCATCGATGTGACTTTTTCCCCTATAATTGACGCACAAATTGCGGGAGTCGGCATCTCGATTTTTTCAATCTCAGTCACAAGATCATCTCTCAACGAGCGTTTCGTCCACTTGGGCGCCGAAGTGGCGACCTCCCTCTTGGAGGTAAACGAGGATTTCGTCACCCGATTCTAGTTCGGAAACCGAAATGGGTTCTCCGTCCTTTCCGACCAAATTTATAGTCTCAGCGTTCTGTAGAAGGGTCTTTATTTTTCGGCCTACGTGTTCGGCCTCCACGAGCAACATCGGCCTTCGTTCTATCTTTACTCTGCCCACCGTAGCGGGCTCCGCTTCGCCCTCTTTGTTTACGATGAGTACCTTGTCTCCGCTCTCGAGCTCCGAGAGGTATTTCGTTTCTCCTCCGGGCACCTGTATGTATGCGTGTACCGCCCCGGCGTTTACTCTGAAGGGCCGTGACGAGACGTATTCGCTCTCCAGGGTTTCTGAATGAACGAGAAATAGTCCGTTTGACTGGCTTCCCACAAGCATTCCGTCGCCTATTTCCATCAAAGAGGCAGTGTCTACGCACGCCCGATCGCCCATGCCTGTGGGCTCTATTTTCGTGATTTTTGCTTCCACAAGCTCGAACTTTTCGGCTCCTAGTTCTTCTAGGATTTCGCAGGTTTTCCTAATCTCGTCGAAACCCTCTTCCCTCGGATCCAGAAGAACGCCGTCCGAGCCTACTTCCAAAGTTTCCACGGCCGTTTTGGCTTCCTCGGAATTTTTTACCCCGGCGATTATTTGGGCTTTCGAGTCTTGAAGTCTTGAGATGAGATTTTCGAGGGGGATAACTTTCCAGTCTTCCGCTATCGTTATCAGAAAATCTGCACTTTTACCAGCCTTTATAGCGGCTTCTTCCATTTCCTTTCCTGAGATCCTTATCGATACGGCCGTATCGCGATCTTCTTCCTCTCCTACTCTGGAGATCGCTTCTTCTACTCCCTCAGGAGTGGTAGCTTCTAAGTATAATATGTCGGATTCGTCCGATTCGGAAATAATTTGAATGTTGCCGAGCTTCTTCGCCTTTTCGACGTCACTTGGATTCACTATTGCCCCATCGGCTCCCGCTTCTAGGGCTGAGGTCACGTACTCTTTTCTCTCGTCCCAAGAACCGGACCAGTCTGACTTTATCCAGACTTGCTTGGCCAAATGGCGCACCGCCTTCTAGAGTTCTTCAGCGGCTTCCTCGGCCGATACATTATCGTGGACTATCTTGGTCAGCGCCCTAACCATTTTGGTCGGATTTTCGTGCTGGAAGACGTTTCGACCTATTGAAAGGCCGGCTGCTCCTCCTCTTATGGCTTTGGCAGCGGTTTCCAGAATGTCCATGTCAGTATCGACTTTCGGGCCTCCCGCAACGATTACTGGTACGGGGCACCCCTTGGTTACTTCCCTAAAGGATGATATGTTTCCTGTGAAGTTGGTCTTTATCATATCGGCTCCTAATTCTGCTCCGACCCTCGCCACGTGGGCTACCGTTTCTTCTTCGTGGGGGTCCTCTACGTCCTTTCCTCTGGGGTACATCATGGCGATTAGGGGCATTCCCCAAGTGCTGCAAGATTCCGATATCTTGCCTAGTTCTCGGAGTTGTTGCGACTCGTTTTCCGCTCCGACGTTTACGTGAACTGATACGGCATCCGCCCCGAGAGAGAGGGCTTCTTCGACGGACGTCACCGTGACCTTGTTGTTAGGTTCGGGGGCCTTGTTCGTGCTCCCTGAGAGATGTATTATTAGTCCGATGTCTTCTCCGTATTCCCTGTGACCGGCTCGCACGATTCCCTTGTGAAGGAGCACTGCATTGGCTCCTCCCTCGGCCACCTTGTTTACGGCACCAGTCATGTCCCTCAGGCCTTTTATCGGCCCTTGGGTAATTCCATGGTCCATCGGAACTATTACCGTTCGCTTGGTTTCGCGATCCACTATTCTTTCCATTCGGACTTTCTTTCCTATTTCTGACAAATTTACACCCTTATTCCCTTACATTTCTTAGATTAAAAGTTGTTGTACAGAAGTCCTTTAGTTAGAAGGCCGTTAAGGTTAATGAGACCATGGCTCGAATAACCGTGAGACCGTCCGATATCGATGGGGAGGTGGTGGCCCAGCCATCAAAGAGTTATACCCACCGGCTCCTTTCGATTGCCCTTCTGGCGGAGGGAAATAGCCGGATAATGAATCCGCTCATCAGTTTCGATACCAGGGCCACGTTGGAGGCGGTGAAAAATTTGGGAGGTAAAATCGAGGAAATAGAAGGAGGCGTGAAGGTTCATGGGACTGGTGGAA
>CAZEBR010000004.1:27133-48130 GCA_964510375.1 Hadarchaeota archaeon (SeqCode)
GCCTAAGGCCCAAAAAAGGGGATATAGACGTCCGCAACTCGGGAACCACGATTCGGATAATGAGCGGAGTATCGTCGTTATCCCCTGAACGCATACGGTTGAGCGGCGACGAATCCATCCTCCAAAGGCCTATGGGCCCCCTGATCTCTTCGCTCTCCGACCTTGGGGCTTACGCGGTTTGTAAAGGCAACGATGGCAGGCCTCCTGTCATCGTGGGAGAGGGACTGGACGGGGGTGAAACTAGGATAACTGGCACTATCAGTTCACAGTTCATATCGTCCCTGCTCATTGCTTCTCCCTATTCCGAGGTCGGCGTCGACCTGGAGGTTGAGGAGGGCCTCAAATCGAAGCCCTACTTGGAGATGACCCTCAGGACTCTGGAGTTGGCGGGGGCGGATATAAAGAGCGACTCTTCGTTGATGAGCTACAGCATACCGGGTGAACAAACGTTCGATCCCATAGAGTGGACGGTACCTGGGGATTTCTCCTCTGCCGCCTTCTCGTTGGGGGCCGGAGCGATATCCGGAGGGAGTGTCGAGGTTTCGAATCTGGACCCTAACGATGTACAGGGCGACAGGCGTATTTTGAACCTGCTGAGGGATTTCGGAGCCGATGTTGGAGTAAGTGGGGACAAGGTGAAGGTGAAAGGTGGCAATAAGCTAAGAGGGATTGATGTCGACTGCGCGGATACTCCCGACCTTGTGCCTATTCTGGCAGTCCTGGGCGCCGTGGCCGACGGCAGTACAAGGCTCTACAATGTTTCTCATTTGCGATATAAAGAAGTGGACAGGATTGCGGCGATATCCAAGGAACTCGGAAAGCTCGGAGCCGAGGTAGAGGATATGGATGATGGTCTGAAGATTTTTGGAACGGATTCGCTGAGCGGAGGTAAGGTAAGATCTTACGGCGATCATAGGATGGTTATGTCCCTAGCCGTGGCCGGTTTGGCCGCCGATGGGGAAGTAGAGATCGAAGGAGCCGAAAGTATAGGCGTTTCATATCCTAATTTTGTGAGAGATATGAGAAAACTCGGTGCGGACATGGAATACGAGGAATAAGGGTCAATTTTCCAATTTATCTTTTGCCTGTTTTATTTGGGAAAGGGCACCCATGACGATCAGGGTATCCCCGCCTTTGATTTCTTCATCCTTCTGCGGGTTCATGATGATTTCCTTTCCCCTTTTTATCGCAATGATGGAAAGGCCGGTCTCTCGACCTATCCGAGATTTCTTGACGGTAACCCCGTCCAGTTTTCCTCCTGGAGGAATCTGAACGGTTCCTGCTCTACCGAGATCACCTTTGAGGAGATGATCGTAGAGGCTCGGGACCTCGGGGTGTAGGAAGGATCTTGCCAGTCTGATACCCCCCTCCTTGTCCGGGAATATCACTGCCTCAGCTCCGGCTCTCTTTAAGTGTTTGGATCCTTCCGTAGTCTCCCCCTTCGTGATGATTCTTAAGTCCGGATTTATATTGCGGGCATTGAGAGTAAGGAGTATATTATCGGAATCGTCCGGCAGGGCCGCGAAGAGCCCCTTCGCCTTATCTACTTTTGCAGCCTCAAGCACCTCCTCCTTGGTCGCGTCGCCGGCGATGTAGGGCTGTTTCGATATTTCTTTCCGTAGCATTTCCTCGTCCTTATCGATAATCACTATCTCTTCGTTTCCCAGAAGCAGTTCTTGATTGATGGTTTTTCCAAGGTCTCCGTAACCGCATACTATTAGATGATCCTTCATCTTCTCTATTTCTCTCCTCTTTTCCCTGCCGGTGAACACGGCCCATAATTTTCCTTCGACTATATTTTGACCGATAATCGTCAGGACGTAGAGAATTGATCCAATTCCGATCGCCATAAGTCCCATGGCGAAAATTTTTCCTGCTTCGGTAGCGGGAACTATATCTCCATATCCCACAGTCGTTATTGTCACGATCGTCCAGTAAAATGATTCTAAGAGTGTTTTCTCCTCGAGGAAGTGGAAACCTATCGATCCAATTATTACTAACGTGGCAAGTACGGCCACCGGTACTTTTAGGGTAGTTTTCATGTTCCCTAATCACTAGTTTAATCGCTTTCAATATCTAAAAGTAATGATTTTTTTGAAATAATAGAGTTATTTCTTTGCTTGATTTGAAAGAATTTATAGAATAAGCCGATGAAATCAAAGCGGCGGTCTTAATGGGAGGAAACAGTTTTGGAAAAATGCTTCAGGTAACCACCTGGGGCGAGAGCCATGGAGAAGCTGTCGGCGTGGTTGTCGACGGCGTTCCTGCGGGCCTTCCGATAAAGAAAGAGGAGATTCAGCGAGATTTGGACAGGAGGAGGCCCGGCAAGAGCGATGTCGAAACCTCTCGCGAGGAGAGGGATCAAGTCAAAATTTTATCCGGAATTTTTCAAGGGAGGACCATCGGGACTCCGATCCAGATGCTGGTGGAGAACAAGGACGTGAGTTCTAAGTCCTACGAGAAGCGTAAGATGAAACCCAGACCGGGACACGCGGATCTCACTTACAGGTTCAAATACGGGCACGTCGATTACAGAGGAGGAGGTCGATCGTCCGGACGCGAAACGGTCGGGAGGGTGGCGGCCGGTGCGATAGCCAAGAAGCTCCTCGATAATGAGGGAATTGAGATTCTGTCCCACGTGATTAGTGCGGCCGGGGTGGAAATAGAAGACCGTCCTTCTCTAGAGAGCATAAGGCAGATTCCGGAGAAGAACACGATGAGGTGTGCGGACGAGGAAGTTGCGGAAAAAATGAAGGAGAAAGTTCTGAAAGCGAGCGAGGAGGGGGATAGCACGGGTGGAATTGTGGAAGTCTTGGCTCTTGGAGTCCCTCCCGGACTCGGCGAACCCGTCTTCGAAAAGCTGGATGCTTTGATAAGCAAGGCACTGATGTCGATAGGGTCGATAAAGGGCATAGAAATTGGACTCGGTTTTCAGGTTTCCGACATGTTGGGCTCCGAGGTAAACGATTCATTCAGGTACGAGGATGGAAAAATCGTCGGAGAAACAAATAACGCCGGAGGCGTTTTGGGAGGGATCAGCACGGGCGACCCTCTGGTTTCGAGGATAGCCGTGAAGCCAACCCCCTCGATTTCAAAGTATCAAAAGACGGTTGATTTGGAGTCCGGGGAAGAAACTGGGATCGAGTTGGAGGGAAGATTCGATCCTAATATTTGCCCTAGAGTGGCCCCGGTTGCCGAATCCATGGTCGCTTTGGTTTTGGCCGATATGATGATTAGATCCGGCAAGATTGATCCTGACGAAATAGAGGGTGTAGAGTGAGAGGAGTAGCGTCTGCGTGCGGTTCCGCTACTATAATTAATGCTATTGCTTCCGGGCGTGGTGCGGCCTTTGCGATTGATTTAAGGGTGGAATCCACGGTAGATCTGATTGAGGATTTCTCCGATATCGAGGGGAAGGTAGGAGAAACGGGGGAAGATTCCGAACTGATTGAAACCTGCGTGGAAAAGGTTCTTGAGCGGGAGGGTCTAAGGGAGGATTTCGGCGCTCGAGTTAAGACCACTACCGGCCTCCCGATCGCCGTGGGCCTTTCCAGCAGTAGCTCGGCTGCAAATTCTACGGTCTTGGCGACATATTCTGCTCTGGGGAGGCAGATTGATTCCCTCGAAGCGGTGGATATTGGTATAGAGGCCGCATTTGACGCCGGGACAACCGTGACGGGGGCTTACGACGATGCCTCGGCCTCCTGTTTAGGTGGCGGGGTAATCACCGATAACGAAAAGCGGGAAATAATGAAGAGATTCGATGTCGATCCCGATTTAAACGTACTTATCCTTTTGCCGGAGGAAAAATCCTACACGACGGAGATCGATGTCGAGAGGACGAGAATGTTGGGTGACATTGTCGATTCGGTCCACGAGAAGGCCTTGAACGGAGAGATATACGGGGCTCAGACCGTGAACGGATTGCTTTATTCCTCGGTCTTGGGCTTTGATCCCCTGCCTGCAATCGAAGCCTTGGAGGAGGGGGCGACAGGTGCGGGTCTTACCGGGACCGGTCCCGCCGTGGTGGCGGTTTGTGAGAGCGAAAATGTTGAAAGTGTTAAGAAAAAATGGAAAAAGGAAGCCAGCGAAATTATTGTGGCCAGCCCATCGGATGAGGGAGCGAGGATAGAAAATGGGCGATGATAGACTCGAGGGCCTGAGAGAAAGTATAAACGAAATAGACGAAAGGATAGTCGATTTGCTCTCGGAGCGCATGGAAGTGGCCCACGAAATCTTGGAGATTAAGGAGGAGATGGGGAAGGGCATCGTGGATAAGGAACGGGAGCAGGCAGTTATAGAGAAGGCGAGAAATCTCGCGAGGGAGAAAAACGTCGATCCCGAGTTCATCGAGGATATAATGAGAATTACGATATCGAGGACGGTGGGTGAAGAGAGGGAAAAAGCGGGGGAACCGGGCATGTGGAACAAGGTCCAGAGAAGTTTTCAAGGTCATCCTGCACAGCTCAAGGTTGCCCGTGTTCTCTACAAATTTGGATTTAGGGTCAAGGAGAACGGCGACGTGGTCTGCGGAGACATTCGTGTTCCTGCCGTGCAGATTGCTGAGGAAGCCGGGGTGGACAGGAGAGCCGTGGATTCTACCGCGGACACCATCCTCGGAGACGAGGACTTGAGGGAAATATTTTCTAATCTTAGACCGATTCCCTTCCTGAAGGGTGTTGCCAGACAGCTCGGACTGGGAATAGTGGAAATAATCCCTGAAGATGCGACGCAGACCGGGATAATAAGCGAGGTCACCGAGGTCATATCCAGGCACGGAGTAAGTCTCAGACAGTCGATAGCCGATGATCCCTATTTTACGGCCCAGCCGAAACTTACCATGATCACGGAGGAGCCAATTTCCGGTGAGGTTATGGAGGAGCTTCGAGATTTGCCGAGCGTCAGGAGCTTGATCGTCTACTAGGATTTTACTTCCGATGGATGACTATCTCTTCCCGAATATGATTTGAAAGAGAATCTTGCCTGATCAACTGGGTGAAAAAAATGAAAGAATCCGTAACGTTTATCTCCGACGGTTTGAAGCTCCAGGGTAACCTAGCCGTTCCCTACGAGGGAGTTCCATGCGTGGTCGCTTTGCACGGTCTCACTGGGGACAAGGACGAGGGAATGTGGCCCGTAGTTTCTTCCGAATTATATGATTCCGGCTATGCCTGTTTTCGATTCAACTTCAGATCGTGCGGAACGGGCGAGGAAAGGAGCGAGGGCGAGTTCGAGGACATAAAGCTGTCGAATCGGATTCGGGATTTTAAGAAGTCTCTGGATATATTGGAGAAGAAGGATGTTATCGACGCGGATAGGATAGGAGTCGTCGGATTGAGCCTGGGCGGCATGGTTGCAATTGCGGCTCGGGACGATAGGACGAAGGCGATCGTGACTTTGGGGTCACCCTACAAGATCCCTCGGTACGATGAGCCGAGAATCCCGGAGAAAAGTGGGGATTATTACGTTCTCCCCTCCGGCGAGAGATTCAAGAAGGATTTTTACGAGGATATGAAAAGATACGATTTGCTGGAGGACGTTAGGGAAGCTCCCCCTATTTTGATAGTTCAGGGCGGTTCCGATGAGATCGTTCCCGTGGAGCATGCCGAGATTTTGCACGAGAGCGCCTCCGAGCCAAAAAAATTGGAGATAATAGAGGAGGCCGACCACGTCTTCACGGACGGTGGATCGCTGAATCGGGCTATCGATTTGATCGTCGAGTGGTTCGACGAGTATCTGTGATTTATCTCGGAACTTCCGTATTTTGCGAAGGTTTATTTCCCTGACTTTCTACGGATATAAAGACCTGTGTCGAATAAATAACTAAATGGAAGGATTTCATGACCGGTTCTAACGAAAGTGGAAGTCTGGATTTAAGGCTATATGACGAGAGCGATGAAAGGTTAAGTCCGCTCTCCTACTCCAACGGGAAGAATCAGAGCGAGGTGGTGGAGGATATTCTTGAGGCCTTCGAAAGCACGGACGTGGTCTTTTTGAAGGGGGTCGTGGGCTCTGGGAAGTCCGTTTTGGGGATAAGGACGGCTCTGGAGTATGGTGGAGGCCTCGTCTCGGTTCCCACGAAGGTTCTTTCCGATCAATATCGTTCCGATTACGAGCAGGACAAGTATTTTCTGAAGGAGAACGGCGAAAAATCCGTCATCAGCGTTTTGAAAGGCAGGGACAATTTCGTTTGTCCCTATCTGGAGAAGGAGCATCCCGAGTGGGACTACAAGTCCTGTCAGAACCGTGGACTTCCGTGCACGAGACCATTAGGAGATGGGGAATCCCGGATGGAGGCGCTCAAGGAGTGCCCGTTTTGGGGATTTATCTTTCCCGCCTCCCCCGAAACAAAGAGAAAGGACGAGCACGTGGGGTCCTACGAGAGCATTTTCGGAGAACATTCCCTTTTGTCCAAGGGCGAGTGTCCCTACTGGGAGCAGTTCCGTAGCTATCTTTCGGCTGATGTCAGTGTGCTCAATTCGAAGAAATGGGAGATAGAGGCTTGGATCGGGCGTCTCCCCAAGTCGGAGATAACGGTCATAGACGAGGCCGATGCGTGGCTTGACGGCCTCTGTTCCAAGGTCGGGTTGACTGAGGGACGGATCGTCGGTCTATTGAACGATTTGAGGGATAACGACTTGGGTTCGGAGGCAGAGGAAGTAAGCAACCTTTGGGAGGAGTACATGGAAGGCTTTGAGGAACCGTTGGAGTTGGCGGAGGAACTTTCCGATATACTCGAGATGACCGCAATAGATTCGAACCTCTACTGGCAGCTTAAGAGGGTTCTGAGCTTTCAGGAAGAAATCGTCACCCAGGAAGAGGAAGACAAAATTACGTACTATATCCCTGACCCCAAGCCCATCCTGTCCGATTTGAGGGAGCGAGTCGGCGGGAAGTGGCTTCTCATGAGTGCAACGGTCCAGGACGAGGACGTGCTCAGGCGCATATATGGAATCGATCCGGTTTTTGTGGAGGGGGAGGCCAAGTTTCCCGGTAAGCTCGTGCAAAAGAGGACGGGTGCCGAAAAGACCGTGAACAACAAGAAGTGGAAGAATCAACTCTTCAGGCGGAGGTACAGGAAGATCAGGGGCGAGATATTTCGTAGGGCCGAGAGGCCGGGTTTCGTTCCCGTGCACGCGACAAAGTACCTCCCTGATGACATCGACGATCTCACCGAAAGCGATCAGAAGGATGTGAACGGGCTCACTTTCTCCACTAAGATGGATCGAGGCGCCGACCTTGGTGAAATGAACAGCGTCGTCATACTGAAGTACCCGTTCCCGGGGTTGGGGGATCCGCTACTGAAAGCTATGAGGAAGAGACTTGGGGAGAAAAAGTTCTGGATGTATTATCGAGATATGGCCAGAAGGGAGTTTATCCAGCAGGTTGGTAGAACCGTCAGATCACCCGACGACGTGGTGGAGTTTTGGAGTCCGGACAAGAAGTGCCACAAGAAGCTTCACCAGGACTGGAGAGGAAAAATAGTGAGAGAATGAGGGATATCGGCTTGTTAGGTGTTTAATCGGAATAGGTGTTATAGGAGATAATTTCATCGAGGTCTTTTCTGTCTTTGTCTTTCTTTTCTAGCGGGCTTTTTGGATATCCGAGCGTCATCAGAGCTCCTATTTTGTAGTCCTCGGGTATTTTCAGTGCTTCCTTTACCTTTTCCGGCTCGAACGACCCTATCCAGCATGTGCCTAGACCTTCTTCTGCAGCTTCCAGTGTCAGGTGGTCGAGTGCTATCGCCAAGTTGACTATCCCTCCCGGCGTCCCACAACTCATCATGTAGTCCGGATCGGTAGCGATCCCAGCTATCAAAACTGGGGCTTCTTTGACGAAGTCTTGAAGGTTCGCATATTCGTGAACTTCACTCTTCTTTTCCTCGTCTTCAACGATTACGAATTTCCATCCCTGCTTGTTTCTGGCTGAGGGGGCCATTCTGACCGCGTTCATCACCTTTTCGATTTTTTCTTTCGGGACCTTTTTCTCTTGATACGATCTCACGGATCTTCTTTTCCGGATAATATCTTCCACGCTCATTTTGTCAACCCATTTGATGTACTGTTTTTCGGCTTAATTGTTGTTTTGGTCGGGACCCTCCCGGAAAGATATTCAAATCCGGGGACGTGAAAATAAATGGTGAATCGAACCATGCCAGTATATTCGAACTCCAGGCTCAAACTTTTTGAGCAATGTCCTAGAGCTTATCGTTACAAGTATATCGATAAGGTGGATGTGGAAGAGGTAAGAAATGCCTATGCCTTCTTGGGGTCCAGGGTTCACGAAACCCTTGAGCTTCTCCACGAGGATTTGAAGAACGGAAAACGAAATTCTTTGGAAGATTTACTGAATTACTATAATTTCAGGTGGCAGAGGGAGTGGGATTCCGATATCCGGTTGCCGGGAGAAGATTATTCTCAGGAGCACTTCAAAAAGGTCGGTAAGGAGTGCATCGAAAATTATTACGATAATCACGAGCCCTTTGATCTAACCCGGACCGTGGACACCGAACTTCGCCTTTATCCTGAGGTTAAGGCCAAGGATCGGGAATACACTTTTCTAGGATTTATAGATCGGCTGGCCCTGACTTCTGATGACCGTTACGAGATCCATGACTACAAGACTTCGAAGAATCTCCCTTCCCGTCAGGATTTGGAGGATGATCGTCAGCTTGCTCTCTATCAGCTTGGGGTACAGCAGGAATATCCGGAGGCCGAAGAGGTCGAACTGGTATGGCATTATGTCCGATTTGGTAAGGATGTCAGGATCACTCACTCCGAGGATGAGATTGCCGACATAAAGGAAGAACTGCTTGACCTTATCGGAGAGATAGAGAGATCAAAGAACGAGAATGAATTTCCGACAGCGAGGGGTGATGGTGCAAGGTGCGATTGGTGTGATTTCAAACGTCTGTGCCCTGAGTGGTCCCACCTTTACGAGACGGAGGACCTCCCTCAGAACGAGTTTCTATCGGAGGAGGGCGTTGAGCTGGTCGATAAGCTTGCGAGCGTTGAAGGGAAGCTGGAGCGGTTGGAGGAAGAGAGGTCCGAGTTGAAGGAAGAGAAAGAAAAGCTTAAGGAAGCGATTTTGAAGTATGCCGATGAGGAAGGATTGGAAAACGTTTACGGAACGGAGAAGAGAGCTTCCATCGAAAGGGACGAGAAGATAAGGTTTCCCCGGAGCAACGAATCCGATAGGAGCGAACTGGAGAGCACGATTAAGGAAGCCGGGCTTTGGGATGAGGTTTCTTATTTGAGTATTCGCTCCCTAGCAAAGATTTTTCGGGAAGACGGGTGGCCCGACTCCGTTATCGATGAGCTTGAGAATTTCAAGCGAACGGAGAAGAAAACAGAGGTTAAACTCGAGGATTTGGAGGAAAACTAGCACGGCTCCGCCTTTCGCGATAACCTATTTCTGTTTCTCCAGTAAAGGCCGCTATCTCCATGTTTACTTCGGTGGCTGATCGACCAGATTCTCCAATATCCAATGTACAATAATATACGACAAGGTTTTATATAGTACCAAAACTAAAAGGATTTCTGCCCGAAAAGGTGTAGAGCGAAATGGAGACGTTACCCGACTTTGAGGATGTGAAGACTCTTGGGGAGGAGGTCGAGAGGCCTTGCCTGATTCCGATAGTGCATACCAGCCCTCACTTCGAGAATCCGGCCGAGAAGTACCTAGAGCTCAGAAAAGAAAAGGAGTCTTCTTATCTTCTCGAATCCATGATAGGTCTCCGTAGAGAAAGCAGGTACTCCGTAATCGGCTGCGATCCCCATCTCCACCTAAAGATCGAGAAAGACGATATCGAGATTGAAGGAAATCCCGAAGCGGCAGAAATCTCACGCCGAAGGATTGAAGCCAGCAATCCCAACGACGAGCTCGAAGTATTGAAAAGGGCGATGTTCATGGACGAAATGAACATTTTGAGCTTGAATCTTCCTAGGTACGTTTTGGGCGTTACTGGATATCTGGGGTATGATTTCGTCAGAACGCACTTGGACTTGAACGAGGATACCCGCGACGACTTGGAACACCCCATATTGGAATTCATGCTTCCCAGCAGTGTGGTAGTGTTTGATCATCATAAAAAACGAACATATTACGCTTCCCTACTGTTTTTAACAGAGGAAACTGATTTTGATAGCCATTTTTCTGGCTTGATTGATAAGATTAGCGATTTAACTTCTTCTGAAGTCGAAGAAAAAGACAAGAACGTCGAAGAGCCCTCGCTAAGATCCAATTTTGACAAGGGGAGCTTCGAGAAAAGCGTGAGTAGAATCAAGGATTACATCCGTGCAGGCGACGTGATTCAAACCGTGATATCGAGGAGAATTGATTTGGAACCCTCGCCCGATCTCGGTTCATTTTACTCACGACTCCGGGAAATAAATCCGTCTCCGTATATGTTCTTTCTCGATTTTCCCGACAGGAGCTTGGTAGGTTCGAGTCCTGAGGCTTTGATAAGAGTCCAGGACAGAAAGGTTCTAACCCGGCCGATAGCTGGGACCCGTAGAAGGGGAAAGGACGAGGTGGACGATTTGGAGATGGAAAAGGAACTTCTCGAAGATGATAAGGAAAGAGCGGAGCATGTGATGTTGGTCGATCTCGGCAGAAACGATATAGGGAAAATTTCGAAGTTTGGCACCATCGATATCCCCGAGTTTATGGATGTCGAAAAATACGGGGACGTTCAACATATCGTGAGCACCGTTACCGGACAGCTGAAGGAGGACAAGGACTCGTTTGACGCTTTGAGAGCGGTTTTTCCGGCGGGAACTGTAACTGGTGCCCCTAAAGTGAGGGCCATGGAGATCATTGAGGAACTGGAACCAACTCGAAGGGGGATATATTCGGGAGCGGTGGGCTCGTTTAGCTACACGAGCGATGCGGATTTTGCCATTACGATTAGAACTCTCACCGAAGAGGACGGAAAAGCACATGTTCAGGTCGGCGCCGGCATAGTGGCCGATTCTTCTCCGGAAGAAGAATATTACGAGACTGAAAACAAAGCTCGCTCGTTGCTTCGGGCGGCAGGTGTTATGGATGAAGATAGCGGTAATTGATAATATAGACTCATTCGTCTACAACCTCGTTCAGTACGTCGGTGAGCTAGGTGCAGAGCCTGTCGTTTTCCCCAATGATTCGGGTCTGGTGGATATAAAGGATGCCGATCCCGAAGGGATCATCGTTTCTCCGGGGCCTAAGACGCCGGAGGACGCCGGCGTTTCCTCGGAAGTCGTGAGAGAGTTCAGCGGGGAGATCCCGGTTCTGGGGGTTTGTCTGGGTCATCAGGTGATAGCCCATGCTTTTGGGGGTGGGGTTGTCGGGGCAGAGCAGCTCATGCACGGTAAGACCTCCGAAATAAATCACGATGAGAGCTCTATCTTTCAAGGAATTCCGAATCCGTTCGAAGCTACTAGGTATCATTCCTTGGTGGTGGAATCCTCCGACCTCCCCCCGTGTTTGGAGGTCATGGCCTACACGAATGATGGTTACAGTGAAATAATGGGGATTCGTCATGAGAGTTATCCGGTTTTTGGAGTACAATTTCACCCGGAATCGATACTGACGTCTTCCGGAAAAGAAATTTTAAAGAATTTTCTAGGGGAGGTGAGAAGTTGAGTTCCATAAAGTCTGCCATAAGCAAGCTGGTTGAAAATAGAGATCTGGCTAAGAGGGAATCCGAGAGAGTAATGAAGCAGATAATGTCCGGAGAGGCGACTCCCGCACAAATGGGTGCCTTTCTTTCCGCTCTGAGGATAAAGGGAGAAACGCCGACCGAAATAGCGTCCTTCGCCAGAGTCATGCAACAGTTCGCTACCGAGATCAATCCCGAAGCCGACGGTATTCTGGTGGATACGTGTGGTACTGGGGGTGACGACTTAGACACTTTCAACGTTAGCACTACTGCAATGTTCATCGCAGCTGGCGCCGGCGTCCCCATCGCCAAACACGGTAACCGATCGGTAACCAGCAAATCGGGGAGCGCCGATGTTTTAGAGGCTCTAGGGGTAGATATAGATCTGTCTTTTGATAAAGTGGAGAAATGTATAGAGGAGCTAGGTATCGGTTTTATGTTTGCTCCGAATTTCCACGATTCGATGAGGCACGCCATAGGACCGCGAAAGGAAATCGACCTTAGAACCATTTTCAATATCCTTGGCCCCTTGACCAACCCGGCGGGTGCTCAGGGTCAGATAATGGGCGTGTACGATGGTTCCTTGACCGAAAAGCTGGCGAAGGTTCTGAGAAAGCTTGAGGCAAAAAATGCGATGGTTGTTCACGGTCTGGATGGAATCGATGAAATTTCCAATCTGGGGAAAACGAAAATTTCTGAGCTTAAAGATAACGGTGAGATCGAAACTTACACTATCGAGCCTGAGAACTTCGGAATTTCGCGTGTGAATCCCGGGGATATCGCCGGCGGAGATGCGAGGAAAAACGCCGAGATACTCCTGAGAATTTTCAAGGGCCGAAAAGGCCCCAGGCGAGATATATCCATTTTGAACGCCGCTTCCGCCATTATGGTCGGTGGAAGGGCCGATAGCTTTGAGAAAGGGCTGGAACTCGCCAGGGAATCCGTTGATTCGGGAAGTGCCTATCGAAAACTGATAGAGATGGCGGAAGCCACGAGCGGGGACAAGAGCAGAATAGAGGAATTGGAGGATTCGCTTTGACTATTTTGGACGAGATCGTAGAGACCGTAAAAAACAGGGTGGAGGGACGTTCTGATCGTCTCCAAGAGGACGGTGTTGCATCTTTCGACGGGAGAAGTAGCTTAAGGGCGGCGATACGGGGTTCCGCGGGGGCTCCGGTAATCGGGGAACTCAAAAAATCGTCCCCTTCATCCGGCGAAATCCGATCGGAATTCGAAGTGAAGGAGCTTTCCAGATCGATTTACAGGGGCGGGGCCTCCGGAGTGTCCGTCCTCACCGAACCGGAGTACTTCGACGGCAACTTGGACTACATTGAGGAGGTGAAGAAGGCCGTAGAAATTCCCGTTTTGAGAAAGGATTTTATCGTGAGTAAGTCGCAACTCCGTGAGTCTGCGAAGCTCGGTGCCGATGCCGTGCTTCTGATAGCCCATATCCTTGGCGATAATCTTTCGGAATTCGTCGATTTAGCGCATAGTCTGGGAATGGAGACTCTCGTCGAGGTCTCCGATGAGGATCAGGTTCGCCTTGCCGAATCTACGGAAACGGATCTGATCGGCATAAACAATCGAAATTTGGAGACCATGTCGGTAAATCTCGAAAGGACTCGTAAAGTCATTGAAGGTACTTCGGATAAGTCGGTGATTGTGAGCGAAAGCGGGATTAGCGACAGGGAGGATGTCGAGCGCGTCATGGAATGGGGCGTGGACGCCGTTCTCGTGGGCACGGCCATTATGGAGTCTAGGGATGTCGAAGGGAAGGTAAGAGAGCTAGTTCACGGTGATGAAAATGATAAAGATTAAGATATGCGGGATTACATCCCCGGAAGATGCAGTAATGGTCCAGAGTACGGGGGCGGACATCCTAGGGGTAATCGTCGACGTGGATGTTTCTACACCCCGAGAAATTGAAGTTTCAAGGGCGAGGGAGGTTTTTGGCGCGTTATCCGATGATGTCGAAAAGGTCGTCGTCACTATGCCTGGGGGGAGCGAAGATATCGAAAAGCTGTCGGAGAGCTTGAGTCCGGATTATTTTCAAATTCACTCCGATTTACCATCCTCCGAGTTGAAAAGGATCAGGAATAGGGTCGACGAGGGGATTATCGGTGTCGTTCAGATACCGAAAGGGTCTCCCGATCCAGAAGGAGTGAGGGAAAAAGCGGAGAAGGTCGTGGAAGCCTCCGATTTTCTCCTTTTGGACACAAAGGAGGAGTCCCGGGAGGGGGCCGGAACGGTTCACGATTGGAGTATAAGTTCACGCGTCACTCGGCTTCTGGATTTGCCCGTGATTTTGGCTGGCGGACTCGACCCTTCGAACGTCCGGAGGGCCGTCGAGGAGGTAGGTCCCTTTGCCGTCGATGTCGCCAGCGGAGTAGAATCGGAACCGGGACGGAAAGATAAAAAACTCGTCGAGAGCTTCGTTCAGGAGGCAGGTTGCTGATCATGGAGGCCGAGCAATTGAAAAAGGACGAAAGTGTAAGGAGCCGCTTCGGAAAGTTTGGCGGTCGTTACGTCAACGAGATGTTGATGCCGGTACTTCTTGAGCTCGATGAGAAGTTCGAAGACCTTTCGGAGAGCGAGGAGTTCTGGGATAAGTACAATGCCATGTTGAGGAATTACGGGGGCAGGCCGACCCCTCTTTATCACGCGGAGGACTTTGGCGAGATAGTTGGCTGCGAGGTTTATCTTAAGCGGGAGGATCTGACTTATGGCGGCTCGCACAAGCTCAACAACACTCTCGGTCAGGCCCTGTTGGCCAAGGAAATCGGGAAGTCTCGTCTGATTACCGAGACCGCCGCCGGAATGCACGGCGTGGCAACGACAATGGCAGGAAACGCCTGCAACCTGAATACGGAAGTTTTTATGGGCTCCCACGACATCGAAAGGCAGCCTTCTAACGTGGATAGAATGGAGATGCTTGGGGCCGAGATCAGACCCGTCGATATCGGCAAGGGAGTCCTCAAGGATGCCGTTTCGGACACTCTGAGAAAGTGGGCGTCCTGTTCCGACACTACGCATTACCTCATGGGCTCCACGGTAGGTCCTTCACCCTTCCCCGAGATCGTGGCGACTTTCCAGAGCGTTATCGGAAAGGAGATAAAGGAGCAGATAGTAGAGGCGGAGGGCAGACTGCCCGACTCCATAGTTGCTTGCGGTAGCGGGGGTAGCAACGCACTGGGTGCTTTTAGACCATTCATAAAGGAGGATGTGAAGCTTTTCTTTGTCGAGGGTGGTGGCAGACATCTCGACGCGGATAACAGTGCGGCGGCCTTTCAGCTGGGGAGTCCGGGCGTTATCCACGGGGCCTTTACCTACGTGCTACAGGACAAAAACGGCCAGATAAAGCCTTCCGAGACTAGAAGCGCGGGACTTAACTATCCCGCAAGGGGCCCTGAGCTGTCCCATCTGTACGAGACGGGCAGGATGAAGGCGGGTTATGCGTTCGACGACGAGGTATTCGAGGCCGCGAGGGTCATGGCCAGTTCCGAGGGTCTGATTCCGGCCCTGGAAACCGCTCACGCAATCGCCTATATGTTAAATCACAAGGATTATTTCGAGGAGGACGAGCTCGTCGTGTTGAATTATTCCGGTCGGGGGGACAAGGACCTGGACACGATATTGAGGCATGGTGGAGATGAGGATTGAAAAAAAGTTCGAGGATTTGAGGGAAAGAGGGGAGGGAGCCTACATGCCCCATATATATTACGGGGATCCTAGCGAGGAATTTTCTCGGGACCTCGTTATTGCTCTGGCCGAGAACGGCGCGGATCTCCTTGAGTTTGGGATTCCGTTCTCGGACCCGACCGCGGACGGTCCGACGTTTCAGGAGTCCTGCGAGCGTGCGCTGGAAAACGGAATCACTCCCCAGAAGTGTATCGACGGAATAGAGAGTTTGAGAAACGAGGGACTGGAGATTCCCATCGTGGTTACTACCTACTTTAACATCCCCTATGTTTATGGAATGGAGGAGTTCTTTGGGGAACTCGCGAGGGCGGGCGTTCAAGGGGTGATTATACCTAACATCCCTCTGGAGGAATCGGGCTTGGTTTTGGATATTGCCGATGCTAATAACATAGATGTCATCTTCCAGGTTACCCCGAACACCTCCGAGTCAAGGTTGAGAAAGATAGCTTCCGCTTCTTCAGGTTTCCTATACGTAATCAACTTTGAGGGCGTCACCGGGGTCCGAAAGTCCCTCTCGGATTCTGTTTCGGGAACGATAGAGGAATCGAGAAAACATGCCGATGTTCCGCTGATGGCCGGTTTCGGGATTTCGGAGCGTTCACACGCGGAGACCTTGGTTTCCGGTGGTGTCGACGGTGTTATCACCGGAAGTGCGTTGGCGGATATCTACACGAAAAATCTGGATGATCCTTGGAAGTCCATGTCAGAGATCGAAAAATTTGCGAAAGAGCTCAAGAGTGGTTGCGTTGAAGGATACAGGGAATAGATTCGTTCGCTTTAATTTACGCTGGAGTGTTTTTAGTTCTATTAATTTATATTCTAAACCTTTTTAGAAATAAAAATATGAAAAAGTAAAGAAAAAGATTTTGCTCGGAGAAATTATATTTTTACATCATTCCTCCGGGCATGCCACCGGGCATTCCGCCTGGGGCACCGCCTGGACCTCCGCCGGGTCCGCCGGGAGCTCCGCCTGAGTCTCCGCCGCTTTTCTTCGCTGCGATAACGTCATCAATTCGCAGAATCATCTCTGCGGACTCGCTACCGGAGCTTATCGCTTGGATTTTCACGCGAGAAGGCTCGACAACGCCCTCTTCGAGCATGTCCGCGACGCTACCGTCGTGAACGGAAAGGCCTTTCGTGCTGCCTCCTTCGTCGTGCTCGGCTCTGAGATCGACGAGTGCATCTATAACGTCAAGTCCGGCGTTCTCCGCTAGGGTCCTGGGAATGGTCTCGATACTGTCGGCGAATTTTCTGATTGCCAAAGCTTCTCTTCCTCCGACGCTGTCCGCGTAATCTCTAATTTCTTTTGCCAGCTCTATTTCGCATGCTCCGCCACCGGGTACGACTTTTCCGTCTTCGATTGTCGTTCCGACGACCCTGATGGCGTCGTTAATCGAACGCTCGGTTTCATCCACTACGTGTTCGGTTCCGCCGCAAATCAGTAGGCTGACTGCCTTCGGGTCCTTGCAGTCCTCGACGAATATCATTTCACTTCCGGCTTCCTTTCTTTCTTCGACAATTCCGGCCTCTCCGAGCTGTCCGCTTTGTAGATCATCGATGTTCGAGACTACTTCTCCGCCCGTAGCGCGGGCGAGTTTTTCCATGTCCGATTTTTTGACTCTACGTACGGCCAAGATTCCTTTCTTTGCCAAGTAGTGCTGTGCTATGTCGTCGATACCTTTCTGGCACAGAACGACATTTGCACCGGCATCTTCTATCTTTTCGGCCATCTCTTTGAGAGATTCCTCTTCCTGGTCTAGGAAGGCCTGCAACTGGTCGGGGTCGGTGACTTTGACTTCGGCGTCAGTTTCGGTGTCCTCGACTTCCAGAGCTGCGTTCAAGAGAGCAATTTTGGCGTCTTCGATTTTCTTCGGCATTCCCGGGTGGACGCGATCCTTGTCTATGATCAGCCCGTTCACCATGTATGAGTCCTCGACGCTTCCGCCTTCTCTCTTTTCGGTACCGATGTAATCCGTGTCGACTACGTATCCGCCGTCGGTTTCTTCGGCGATTTTCTTTGCGCCCTGAACGGCTAATTCTGCAAGCTCTTCACGTGCGCCTTCGGCCTTTTTTCCGGTCATGGCCGTCATGGCCACCTTCTTCAGCATTTCTTCGTCTTCGATCCCCACGTCAATACCGATATCTTCAATAATTTCTTCAGCCTTGGATGCGGCCGTTCTGTAGCCGCTTGCGATTATGGAAGGATGGATATTTTGATCGAGGAGGTCCATTGACTCATTCAATAGGGAGCCAGCAAGGACGACGGCAGATGTCGTGCCGTCTCCGACTTCGTCTTCTTGAGTCTTGGCGACTTCCACGATCATTTCCGCTGATGGGTGGTCAAGATCCATTTCTTCAAGAATGGTTACCCCATCGTTGGTGATTACCACGTCGCCTAGGCTGTCCACGAGCATTTTGTCCATGCCTCGGGGACCGAGCGTAGTTCGTACTGCTTCGCTGACCATCTTCGCTGCCGTTATGTTGTTCTCTTGGGCGTCTCGATCTTGTACTCTTTCGCTGTCTTTGGACATTACTAGAATGGGCCTGTTGCCTGGTGAGCCTCCTTGGTTTCCTAATGCCATTATTAAACACCTCCTTTTCGGTTTTGTATACTTTTGATCTGATTCTTTGGGTCGGTGCAAGCACCCACCACTAAACTCTATTAAATTGGAAGAAAGCCCCACAAAAGAGGCTCCTCGGATTTTATAACCGATGGAGCATATAAAAAAGTTTTGTAGAGGGATTAGCGGTGGAGGATAAAAAGACGGATAAGGACGAAAAGTCCGAGGAAATGCTTGGAGATTGGTTCGAAAATTTCGATGAGGACGAGTCAATCCCGGTTTCGGAGGAAAATGAAGCGGAAACCCTGTCTCCTGACGTCCCTTCTCGAGAGGAGGATTCTTCTGCTTCGGAAGGAATGGAAATCCCGGGAAAAGAAGAAGAAACCGAGATCCCTGAGTTTTCTACCGAGGCGGTCGGTGAGCTTGAGCTCCAGGAGAAGATCGAATCCGGGGAGCATGCGGATATTTATAGGACCAAGAGGGGTGACCAGCCTTATTACAAAGTTTCCATTCCGGATTTATCCTCGAGGGAGAGGGAGATAATGTCCGAGATCCGCGACAAGGCCATTGAGGAGATAGAGGTGGACCCGAGTAATATCACCGATGTGGATGAGAGGGAAGAAGTGTTTTTCGGAAAAGTCATGGATATGCTGAAGGAGAGGGATTTACCCCGTGAGGTAAACGATGCAAAGCTTGAACAGATGGCGGATATAATCGTCAGGGACATGATAGGTTTTGGATTAATAGACGTTCTATTGGAGGACGACAAGTTGGAGGACGTCCTCGTCACGGCCACCGACAAGCCGGTCTACGTTAACCATCGCGATCACGGTATGTGTATTACCAATATAAGCTTCGAAAACGAGGATGAACTTCTTCATCAAATTGAAAAAATGGCCCGTAGCGTGGGTCGTAGGATAGATCAACAGACTCCCCTTTTGGATGCCACCCTGCCGGACGGGAGCAGGGTCAACGCGACGATCCCCCCCGTTTCCCCGGACGGCCCCACGCTTTCGATCAGAAAGTTCCGTCAGAATCCGCTCACGGTTCTGGACATTATTAATTACGGGACTCTATCCACGGAGGTAGCGGCGTTTCTTTGGCTGGCGGTGGAAGGCATGGGTATAAAACCATCGAATATTCTCTTTGCCGGTGGAACCGCTTCGGGTAAGACGACGACCATGAACGCTTTTACGGCCTTCGTTCCGGATCGTGAAAGGATTATCTCCATAGAGGATACGGCCGAGCTCCACCTCCCCCACGAACACTGGGTCAGACTTGAAACGAGACCTCCGAACGTCGAGGGCCAAGGAGAAATCGACATGAAGGATTTGGTGAAGAACGCGCTTAGAATGCGACCGGATAGGATAATAGTCGGAGAAGTGCGTGGTCCTGAAGCTTTAACTATGTTTACAGGGATGAATACGGGTCACGACGGATGCATGGGCACCATTCACTCCAACAGCGCTAACGAAACGGTCACTAGACTGGCCGAGGACCCTATGAACGTACCCGAGATCATGATTCCCGCCTTGGATGCCGTGGTCATGCAACAGAGGTTCCATCACCGGGAGAAGGGCCAAGTTCGTCGAACTACTGAAATAGCCGAGGTTACTGGGTTTGAGGACGGGCAACCTCAGTTGAGCCGCATTTACAAGTGGAATTCCAAAAAGGATGCTCTGGAGCCTACTGGGGTTCCGAGTTCTATAAAGAAGAATATCGCCGATTATGCGGGCATAGGTGGGGAAGAGGTAGAATTGGAAATTAAGAGAAGGGCAGTCGTGCTGGAATGGATGAAGGAGAAAAATATTAGGGACGTATATGACGTCGGCGAGGTCGTAGAAAAGTACTATAAGGAGCCAGAAGAGCTCTTGGACAGGATTGAAGCTGAAGGTATAGAGACCGTGGGGAGAGATGCTTTCAAGGAATAGGGAGTGAGCATGCCCCAGGATGAAGAGGAAGGTGGAAGAGAAAGAAATCCTCTGGCAAAATTTTTTTCTAAGATTGGTAGCGTTTTCGTGGGTTCTGAAAAGGAGAAGGATGCTAGCTTAGGTGGGGGCGTGAAGGCCGATGAGGAGGCTCAAGGGCTATCTCAGAGGCTCGAGGAACTGAAGAGCTTGGAGGTAGAAACTGCCGAGAGGAGGAAAAAGCTCGAGGCAGAAGAGGAGGAAGAGGAAGATACCTGGGAAAGAGAGAGGGAAGAGCTCCAGAGACCGGCTTCAGAACGTCTCGCCGAAATTTTTTCCGGCATTTTTGGCGGCATTGCAAGCCGCATGACGGGCACGTTTTCCGGATTGGAGGAGGATCTCAACAGGGCAAACATGGGGTATTCCGAGAAACAGTTTATTGGACTTCTTTTGGGGGTAGATCTGATAGCGACGGCTTGCGTTTCAGTATTTATTTGGTTTTTCCTGAATTCTATTATATTTACGTCCTTGGGCGGTGGATTGAGCTTTATAGTAATACTTTTGGTGGGCAGAAATCAACCCAAGTCCAAAATAAGTAGCCGTGCTTCGGAGATTAATCAGGAAATTCCCTACGCTCTTCGCCATATGGCTACCCAGCTTTCCTCCGGCATCGGCCTGCCCGAAACCATGACTTCGGTCAGTGAAGCCGGATACGGTGCACTCTCCGAGGAATTCGATCGAACCTTGCAACAGATGAGAATGGGGAAGTCCATGACAAAGGCTTTGGCGGAGCTACAGGAGAGGGTAGGTTCCGATTCTCTGAGCAAGGCCGTCAGGCAGATTCAACGGACATTGAAGACGGGCGGAAACCTGTCCAGAACTCTCGAGATCCTGGCGGATGAATCCTCTTTCGACCTGCGCATGAAACTTAGGGACTACACGCAGTCCCTGAACATGATGACTATGGTGTATATGTTCGCTTCGGCGATAATTCCCTCCCTCCTAGTGGTCATAATGATCGTAAGTAGTTTTATGGGCGCGCAATTTTTGCCGCCGGTGCTTATGAATATGTTATACTTGATCGTGATACCATTTTTGCTGGCGTATCTGGTCGTGATTTTCAAGAGGATGGAACCGGAGGTGTGACGAGGTGGCTTCGATAATTGACAAGGCTGCGAGTTTTGCCGAG
>CAZEBR010000004.1:48140-60520 GCA_964510375.1 Hadarchaeota archaeon (SeqCode)
GCTCAGGGCCACGAATATTCTTTTTTCTGGCGCCGAGTATTGTGGAATTTCGTTACTGGTTTCGATAGCCGCCGCCGCTGCGATATTTTGGGTTTCCCTGTTTTTCGATTTACCTTATCTACCTTTTCCCTTCTACGTCGGGGTTGCTTTTTTGGCCTCTTTTTTGGGGCTTACCAAAGCTCTACCCCTTTATCTTATTCAGAATAGGGTCGGTGAATTGGAAGAGGCTCTGCCGGATGCGTTGAGGCAAATGTCCACTTCGCTTCGGGCCGGGGTCAGTATCGACGCAGCCTTGGAGGATGTGGCCGATTCGGGTTACGGTGCACTATCGGAAGAATTTGAAAGGACCCTTGCTCAGATTCGACGAGGCAGGGCCATTGAGGATGCTTTGAGAGGCATGGCGACGAGAGTAAAATCGGACCTTTACGAGAGGGCCTTCTTTCTGATAGTCGAGGGTATGGAGAGGGGTGCCGAGCTCGCCGACGTTCTCGAGGCCGTTTCGGACGATATAAGACAGGTTCATACGGTGCAGCGAGAGAGGCGAGCCGCCACAATGCAACAGGTTCTTTTCCTTCTCGCGGCGGCGCTATTTGCAGGCCCCCTCATTGCGGGCATGGTAGTTTCTGTCGGAGAGGCTTTCTCAGGTGCTCAGACTGGAGGAGGCGGAGGTCTTATTTCAGGAGCGGGGCAGGCCATTCCTGAATCTTTCTCCCTGGTGATTCCAGCCTACATAATGATTCAAGCTGCTATCACTGCGGTAGCTGTTGGGGTAATCAGATACGGGGAGATGTCGAGGGGTTTAATGTACGTGGTTCCGTTTGTGGGAGGCTCGGTGGCCGTTTATTATGCGGCAAAGATATTCTCCGGTCTATTTTTCCCGGGGTAATTCTGGAGTTTGATTTCGATTTACAAACCCGGGTGAACTGTTTTCAGTCACATAAAAAGAAAATTAGGGATAAAAAGTTACATTTTAGGTGAAAATAACCTAATTTTTCACGAAGTTTTATATACCCGGACCCATACTAGTAATTATCAAACTTGATAATAGAAGGAGGTGGAGTAATGAAAGATGGATTTTTAGAAGAAGAAAGAGCCCAAGGAGCCACGGAATACCTCTTGATGCTAGCGGCAGTGCTCGTGGTTGCCGCCGTTGCTATCTATTATGTAACTAGTCTTCAAGAAACCGCCGAAAATGCGGCAGCTGGCGGAAAAGAGAATATAACAGAACAACTTGACAACGTAGAATAAACTTTGAATGGACTGATGATAGACATTATTTTCTTTCGTTTCTTTGATCTATCTATAAGTTTTTCATTTTTTTGACAAATTCAGATAAGGATATGCAGATTTTAAAAATAGAAAAGATTTAGTAGCTGGGTTTGGATAGTTGAATTTGAAAAAAGTGCTGATATTATGGATGAAAGAGCTCAAGGTGCCACGGAATATCTTTTGATGTTGGCGGCCGCTCTCACCGCAACAGCTGCAGTAGCGGCTCTGGCGCTTGAAACCTTCGAAAGTTTGGGCTCTTCGGTAGAACAAGAAATTTCTAAAATGGAAAACAGACTTATCGATGAACTAAGTGGTTTCTGATTTTTTTGAAAATTTAATGGTTTTATTTAAGTGTCTTGCATCTCATTTTTTGTAAGGGAATAATATGTATTTCAACGAAATAGTAGCATCCCTTGCTCTATTGACCGTAGTTGTGGCTAATTATACTGATTTGAGGGAGAGGATTATTCCGAATCGACTAACTTTCTCCATGATAATTATCGGGGTAGCTATTTATCTCGGATACGGAGCTTATCTGCATGATCTATTCTTCGCTATAAAGGGCGCTATCGGGGCCGGTGTCACGTTTGCGATCGGGTATGCCATGTGGTACCTCGGTGCTTGGGCGGGTGGTGACGTCAAACTTTATGCGGCCCTGGGTGCTCTTCTTGGGGGCTATACGGCTCCGAACATCTTTACGGGGCATGGGCTTGCTTTCATGAATCCCCCGTATCCCTTCTTTTTGACGATATTCTTCAACGGGATTATTTGTCTAGCTCCGGTGCTTTTTGGCTACGTTATCGTGAAGTCGGTTCAAACTGAGGGGGTGGGACGAAAAATTATTCGTCCTTTAAGGGAGTCCTTCCCTGAGATTTTGCTTGCACCGTTCGTGATAATCGCCGGTTCCCTTCTCGCGACGGAACTCGTTTCGTTGGCCGGTCTCAATGTCTGGATACGGCTAATCTTGAGTCTCGTCTTCGTACTGTTGATATATGGTCTCCCTCGAAAACTGAAAGCGGCGGTTTCCTTGAGCCTTTTTGGTGTGGGGGTATACCTTTATTCGCTCACGATTCTCGAATACATTTTATACACTTTTGTGGCGGTTTTTGGAATCAGGTTGATAATTAGTAGCCTCAAGGTCGTAAACGCGGAAGTTCTCCAGCGCGAGATTTCCATAACGGATTTGGAAGAGGGTATGATTCCGGCCGAAGATATTTACGAGAGGGATGGGGAGGCTCACAGGCACGAAGGCCCCGGCTTCATGGAAAGAGTAAAAAGCTTCATTAGGGATCGTTCCGGCTTCCGGTCCCTCCCGGATTACGACAGGCTTCTGGCCGATAGTAGCCTCGCTGCAGGGATTTCTGAGGAACAAGTTGAAGCTCTTCAGGAGCAAGTTGAGGAAGGAAACTTGGAAGATAGGATCAGGATAAAGGAAGGTCTGCCGTTTGCACCCTCGTTTGGATTGGGGGTCCCGATAGCCATCTTCCTCGGGGACATTTACTGGTGGATTGTCCATTTAATAGGTGGACTGTAGAAACAGACTTCTTATTAACCGGTCATTTGGGTTTCTTAAAATTCGGAGTCCTTGGAAACTTTTTCAGTTGCTGCTTCAACCGACGATCCCCTGAGACCCAGCATGGACCGATCGACTTCGACTTTCACTGTATCCCCAACGTCGACGGGCACGAAGGATTCCAGAAAGTGAGTTCCTTGCCTGACGTTGCTCCGTAGATCGTATCCGACCCTTACCTTGACCTTATCCCCCTTTACCTCTTCCACCCTTCCGTAGGTGTAGCTTCGACCGTATTTGGCTCTGAAGAGGGCGAAAGCGGTCACTGCGTTTATTAAAACTATCATTACGGGGATGAGGGGATTCAGGAGACCTCCTTCAAAGAGAGGCGGGAAGTATTTGAGCAGGAACACGCTTGTCCAAGCTATTCCCAAGCAAATCACGACGAAGGCTCTGTAGGCCGGATAGTCCCTGTCGAAGGCTACCTTAATCTGAATCCCGGTTAAGAGGAGTGCATAGAAGCTGGTTAGTATCAGCAAGGGACCAAAAATTAGCCAGGACCCTCCGCTGAGCACGAAAGCGGTGACGGATATGAAGAGCAGTAAAATTGTGATTTGTAACTTCAGCATTACATATTCCGGCCAGCCGGCGTTTCGGTTTTCGAAGAAGTTAGCGAAGGTCGAGGGAATATTTTTTTCGTCGGGATCTTCCGGAGTCTCATCCAATTTTTTTCTCAGATCACTTATTTTGCTCGGCAGGTCCTTAAGTCCTAGTACCGCGTCTCCTATCTTTCGGAGAAATTCTACAATTTTCGATTCTTCTTGACTCATCTATTTCCCTCGTTTTTATTCTCGGATTAACCGATTAAGAAGTTCTCCTCGTAGACGACCGTGCCGCCGGGATCCTCCAGGGAAATACTTGCCTCTATCGAGGAGGGAACGCCGGATACTATTTTTGATTCCCCCTCCCAACGGCCGTCCCCCACTCCGGGGGTTCCGTCTCCCGGTTCATTATCATCGCTATTGACGTTCCAGAAGATTACTTTATCTCCCCAGTGTACCGTGGCTGTAGCGCCTCCTGAGTACGTGGGTTCTACCGTCACCCTCCAGTCCTCATTATCCAGCTTTTCCAGCCGCAATAGGGGTTCGTTGAAGTCCTTGTCGGCCCCTTCCCAGTCCTCGGGGCGTAGGTCTTCGAAGTTGTAGTACCACCGGTTAACTCCCAGATTCTTAACCTCGCAAAATTTGGAGGTTGCGTGATGCGTGTACACGTCTCCCAAATAGTGAATTTCGGTCCAGATGTCAAACGGTCTAACATGGAGTTGTATGTTTTCAAAGATCGTGTTTTGGGAGTATTTTTCCGCTATCTGGTCGAGTACCTCGCTGTCTAACCTTTCTCCCGACTCTTTTAGATCTCTGATCGAGTTTTTCATGTTGTAGGCGGTGTACGCGGCTCTGTCGGAGAGTCTCTCTATAGAAGTCGCCTCGCCCCCCGTGTGAACTATGGTAAGGAAGGTCGCCGATATTAGCATGGCGGGTAAAACCAACAACAGGGCGATTCCGCTCATTATCATACCACGTTGATCATCTCTCAGCATACTAAACTCCCTCTCCTCTCCAAAGGAGTAGTTTTACGGGTTCGTAATAATATTCGTACTTTCCTCCGCTTATCGAACGGATTGCTAGCATGAGCCATTCGTACGGGTCGGTGTTTTCGGATATTGCCGTCTGGGCGATGTTCATGTTTAGATAAACCGTTATATTTTGTCCTTGGGGGCTTTCTCCCCCCGTCGGGTCGTTCGCTATAATCCCGTTCCAGACGAGGTGCGAGGACTCCGGCTGGTCTCCCCAGCTGGTCAAAACCTCTGCACTAATATCGTATCCGGAAGACTGTCCTTCTTCCGTCCCGACTTCTCCTCCGTATTTGTAAATGTGGTCTCCACGGTACTCGAGCCTGTGGCTTATGACGAACTGCCTTACTATAGGATGATCGAAATTGAAGTCGGTGTGCCAAGCGTACATATCCGTGATGGTCACACCTCCGTCTTGAGTATTGTCATCTCTTTCTTCGATATCGTCCGTTATTCCAAAGTGCTCTCTTAAACTTGATACATTTTGATTCAGGTAAAGCGTCGATCCTCCAAATATGAGTCTGCCGTGCTCTGAAAATTTTTTTAATCGGTTGACTGTGTCGGTGCTGAATGTTATATCGGCGTCCGGGATGAATACGGCATCGTAGAACTCATAAGGGTTCCCCCCTTCATCGCTTTTTATCGTGTTTTCCCTCAATTTATCCTCATTCGCTTCGGTTATTTTTTTCGATCTGCCAGTTTTGTCTCATCGTCGCGATATTGTCCACGAATTTCTGTTCCCTGTTTTCGGGAACCCATGTCAGGACGCGCAAATAATTTTCTTCTGGCGGAACCGAAGAGAGCTGTTCTGAAACGATGTTTTCTTTTAGGTTCTCCGTTATTTCTTTCCATTCGTCGCTTTCGGTTGGATAAACGACCAATCGGTTACCCACCGAGAGTTTGAACTGTATTCCTTCCGAGAGCATCTCGTTGAGGTTATCCCTCAAAATCTGTTCGGCCTTTTCGAGATTGGATTCTTCTATCTCCCTCAGTGCGTTTTCCAGCGTTCCGCTTAGTGACAGGACCCTGAGGGTGTCGTTCGCCTGTCTTTCCAATTTCATCGAACTGAATTGGCTTTGGGTGTAGGGGTTACCGATTTGGGCCACTCCGGCTATTACTATGGCAACTACTATCAGTCCGAGAGTTGCATCTAGGCTGAAAATAAAACCCTTTTCGTTCATTTCCATTCCCTCGTCACCTCCACACCGATACCTTGATCGTGTAATTGGTCTCGTGTATCCGGGAGGATATTATATTTGAATCGAAGTCGGAAGGAATAGCGACGAGGTAGACCTTTAGTGATTTTGGATTTCCCGTGAATTTCACGCTGATGTAATTGGTTTCACCGGGTTTAATGGCATTATCCACGCCGGGATCGTCTTCGAGGCCGTTGGCGTCCTCTGGCCTGAGTTCGTAACCGTCATCCGATACCTCGTTGGGGCCTATATTATAATCAAAATTCCCCTCAGTCACGGGTCTGTTAACATTGATTTTTATGGGGTTGGCCCCGTTTATCTCGTCTATTTGTTCTAGATAGATGTACCAATCGTAAATCTCAAGCTCTCCGGGGTGGACGAAAAACTTCAAGTTTTCTATTTCCAGTCCGGCTCCCCGTATGATGGGAGGAGTTTCCGCTCGGTCCTCGACTAGGTTTCCATAGATATACCTTTCTACCGAGACCACTTCGAGGGAGTTTTCCTTACCGGAGAGACTCTCTTCACTCCATCCGGGCCAGATTCTCCAGAGGATAGAGTTTTTTCTCCTGATCTCGATCTCGAATTTTTTCGTGCCGAATGATTCTTTTATATTTTCGTCTATCGGCTCGGTTTTAATCTCGTTAGCAAGTTTCAGGAGCTTATCGGGGTCCATTTTGTTCGGGATTGGTTCGTCCTCGTTTCTCACGGTTGCAAGTCCGGGAGTCTCGAGCTTGTCCGGGTTTTCTTCCCAGTTTTTCGGGATTCCAGGGCTCCTGACGAGGAGGTCGGCTATATCGTTCGCCCTTCTCTCGAGGGAGTATCTCGAAACGTACTCGCTCGCCTGTTTGTTTGCTATGCTGATGGCCTGTCCCGAAGACACGACTATTAGCATTCCTATAATTATGGCCAGGAGCATGTCGAAAGTAAATACTTGTCCTCGTTCCTTCATTTTTTAACCCTCTCGGCTTCGACGGTTACGGTAAAATTATGATGACTCGTGCTGACGGGATTTGGATCTTTTGGAAAGTCACCCTTAAAGGCTTGATAAACGTATTTGAGCGAGTCCGTCCGAATATTTTCCTCTATGGAAGCTTCCGACAGTTCTCCGCCCCAGAAATTTATTTTGATGTTTATCTCGTCGTCCGTCAGATCTACCTCGGAAATTGTTATTTCGACATCGTGTTTCATTTCCAGATTGTTAATCGCATTTTCGGCCCCGGTCTTTGCGGCGGAAGCGGCGTTAACGGGATTACCGCTTTGTTGTCCCTGTATGACAAATCCGCTTGCAATCAAAAGTACAGCGGCTAAAATAAATATTGCTTCTATACTTGCTTGGCCTTTCATAGGTTTTTCACCCTTATTTTTGAATTTTCCCAGAAAATTTGGATTTTTTCGGAAAAATTCAGGTCCGATATTTCCACCTCATCTGGAACGCTCCAAGAACTGGCTATTTTCGGCCCTCCTTCGGTCTCGCCGGAGTTTATTGTGACTTCACGTGAGGAGGACTCAAAGCAAATTGAATATTTGCTCCTGACTATATTTTCGGGCAGGTCAATCCTCAATATCAGCGGGTCGCCGGTAGAATAGACGGTGTTTATGGCCCCGGCCAGTTTTTCTCCGATCATCTTTCCCTCTAGGTTTTTCCGGGTTTCTGTTGCCATTTCGGATCTCCCCTGGTAGATATTGACGAAAGTCCCTATTACGAGGAGCAGTAATATCATTGCGAATAATGCGTCTACGGAGAAAAAACCATTTTCTTTTTGTTTCAGACTTTTCATTTTTATCCTCCCGGATTTAGGCTTATAAATACTCTATTTTCGGATTTCGACAGGTAATCCTCGTTTTTCTTTTCTACTATTACAGTGTAGTAGCGGGGGTTTAGACTGATCTTACCGGAGTTGAATCCGTAATCGAGTTCACTTTTTATTTCGACCGTTTCTCCCTCCGTGTGTAAGGTAATGCTTAGCTCCGGTGGATCGGACGTAATCTCCAAATCCCATCTTTTAGAAATTGAAATCCCGATTGAATCTGCGGAATTATCCCCGCTGCCGCTCACACAGTTAATTGCTTTGGCGATCCTGTCGCAAGCGCTCCTTGCACCTCCCGTCGCCGTGATTTTTTCTGCGGTGCTCTGTGCGGGATTTATCATGTAGGGGACCGTGAAGGTCGTCAGAATTATTAGAAAGACGGCGACCATGAAAAGAAATTCAAAAGAAGACTGTCCTTTCATTTTTATTTCACCGCTTTTATTTTATCTGAAATGGATATTACGAACTCTCTTCCTGAACTTTCTCTGTTTTCCATCGATCTAAACAGGGTTTCATGATAGCTTCTATTTTCCCTAATCTCGATTTTGTTTAAGTCGATTCGGTCCGTCCAGTGGCCGGGTAGCAAAGTATCGACTTGGACTTCTTCAACTTTGTCCAAATCGAGCCTCAAGCTTACCACGAGCTCGTTGTCCACGGATTTTTCTTCAATTCCGGTGACTTCCTCTGGGAGCCAATATTTTGCCGGCTGGCTGGTACCGACACCTCCGGAGTAGACCGAATTTATCCCGTGGGCCAGAGCGTTGGCTGCTTCTCTCGCTTCCATAGTTGCGGTAGTTTGCCCTGCAGTACCTCTTGCTCTGTTGTAAAGGGGGATCGAAACGGTGGCCAATGCGGTTAAAAATAATGCCAGAACGACTACAAACTCTATGGTAAATTGACCTTTTTTCAATAGATGACCTCGTATTACTAATTGTGTGGTTTGGGTCTTCTATAATTAGTCCTTTTAACACTCTATGAGCTGTAACCTATTTCGCCACCTAGGTCCCTGAACGTCGAGACGAACTTGGGATAGGATTCCCTCAGGGTTTCCGCTCGATTTTTCACTATCGTTTTGCCTCCGGAGACCAATCCCGCGACGCCCAAAGCCGCCACTACTGCGTCGTCCTTGTGCCCGTTGACTTTTGCTCCCTCGAGTTTGACGGGTCCCTCCACGACGAGACCATCGTCTTTTTCCTCTATTTCGGCGCCCATCCTTCCCAACCCTTCGACCATAGCGCTAATGCGGTCGGTCTTCATGTTTCTAGCTCTTTCCGCACCCACAATTCGGGTTTTTCCCTGCGCCCTACACGCCAGAACGGCTGCAAAAGGAAGCAGTTCCGGATATTTCTTCAAACTATATTCCTTGCCCGTAAGGTTCTGAGAGGGAAGTATTTCCATCGAATCACTGTCTATCTCTTTTTTAATTCCCAAGTCTTCTAGGAAAGAAAGAAACTCCTCGACTTTGACCGATTCGTTTACCTTCGTGATTTTTATCTCGGACTTTGTCAGGATCGCCGCCGAAACGAAAGGTACGACGGAAAAAATATCCAGCGGAGGTTTCACCTCTAATGTTTCGTACTCGCCTGGAGAGACGATCAGGGAGTCTTCTTCCATGGAAACGTCTATACCGCTTTCCTTCAGGATTTTGACCGCCATGTCCGTTCTCGGGTTTTTAAATTCTGGCTGTAGTTTGAGTTCGACTTTTTCCTCGGGATAGGGGGACAACAATAGGAACGCAGGAATGAAACGAGGGTCGGTATCCTTTTCCAGCTCCTTCTTACCTCCGGATATATCGCTTTCGAATATTACGAGCGGGGGAGTATCGTCGGATTTCGTCGAATGTGCGTCCACACCCAATTTGTTGAGAGCCTTGAGAAGGGAGGGGACCGGCCGGGATCTAACCTGTTTCTTCCCGGTGACGACCATTATTCTCGAAGCGAGGGCCGAGAGGGCAGTCAACAAGCTAAGGCTCATGATGGATTTTTTTGCATCCACGACCTGGCCCGACGGTTCGGGTTTGAGACCGGTTCCCCAGACGGACCACTTTTTCTTGCTTCTCTTGCTGGTGGCTCCCATCGTTTCTAGGGCTTTTACAAGCTCCCGGGTGTCATCTACCAACAGCGGAGAGTTTATCACGTTTTTTCCATCGGTCAAAAGAGAGACTGCACTTGCGTATTGCGTATAGAACTTTGAGGGACCCGGTGTTATATTGCCGGTAATTTCTCCCGATTTTTCCACTATTAAATCCATATTTTCATGCCTCTAGTTCGTGAAGGGTATAGTCTTCAAAAGCCGATTTAATTAATCTTTCTTTGGAAATATTCCTCTCGGCTTTTCTGATTTCGGAAATATTTACTTTTTTGCTTTTGGGCGATTGGAATGGACAGGGTTCAGGAGGATTAAAATCCTCGCCGGAAATATTTATTCGCTCTTTCGCTGCTTTCACTTCCTTGTCGCCCAATCCGGATAGCGGGTAAAGTACCGGATAGTTGATCTCCTCTTCTACGTGACGTATGTATTCAAGGGAATACGAACTCAAATCTTCCATTGATGCTTCGGAAACAATTGCGTTTCCCCCGATTCTTTTTGCGGTAATCTCGCCCAGGCGGAAGTATATTCGTTGGCATAGGATCCATCTCAGTTTTTCCGAGGCCTCCGATATCTCTTCTTTTATGGATTTAAAAGGAATAGAGAAAAGCTTCATTTTTGGGTGGAACTTCAATAATTTCCTCGCGAATTCCAGTGCCAAGTCCAGTTTCTTCCCTCCGTTTTTCAAGTTCGGAAAAATTAGGTGAGGATTTGTTCCTCTTTTAAGGATTAAGTATGTACTTAAGAGACTTTTTATACTGCCGGTGTACAGTGAGACCACTTTTCCTTGGGTGTTAACTGGCAGTCCACCTATACCGGGCTTTTTTTCGGTGAATAGGTAAGCGTTATTTTCTCGAACTTCGATGAATATTTCTCTGTCCGGATCGTTCAGGTCTACCCTGATTTTTGGAAACTTATCCGCGATTTTTGCCCCGACTATTTCTCCGACGTCCTGGCTGGTGAATTCATGGTTCCCCGTCCTTCTCGCCCTGACAGCGAAGCTAACATCCCCTCCGAAATATTTTTCAAATATTTCTAAGGCCGTTCTCGAAATATTATCCATCGAAGCTTCGGTTTTGTGAGCGGGACTCGTAGAAACGACGCCCGGGATATTGGAGACGATTTCTGATACTTTTTCCGGTTTCGAGGTATCGATGAATATTCTGCCCCGGACCGTTTCTATCTTGTGCGGGATTTTGTCCAGGACGGATTTTATGTTGCTTATGAGAGCGTCCTCAAATTCTCTTCTAACCGGTTTACTTTTGAGGGCTATCTCTCCGTAGCGGACGAGAACGATATGATTCATTTTAACCGTGTTGAACCTTTGGCGACCTCGGTTAAAATTAATGTGTCTATTTAAAAGAAGATAAGGGACCCCTATAGTTGGGTGTAGGGTTTAACTGAGTTAAATTTCTATTCTATAACTTCGGTTATTCTATCCGCAGCTTTCTGTATGTCCTCTTCGCTTTTTGCTCCAGCGCACACTCCTTTACCTGATACAAACAGCAGAATCACAGCCTTGGGTTCGTCCAGCCTGAATACTAAGCCCGGGAAGACTTCCGGTTCGTATTCGGTGTTTCTGAAGTTTCTGGCGATTAGTTCTAGATCGAATTCTCTTCCGAAGTCAAAGGATGCTACCATATTCTGTACCTTGACTTCTGGCTCGCTGTTAATCTCCACTTCGGATTCCCGGAGCCTTTCTGTGAGTTTAGCTATAGCATTTTCAGCGTCTTCCATGCTCTTTGCACCTACGCAGTTCATTTTTCCCGAAGCAAAAATCAGAAAAGACGCAGTAGGATCTATCGATTTATAAGCAATTCCGGGAAAGACTTCGGGGTCGTACCGGGCGCCTTCCAGAATACTGGCGAGTTTCTCTAAATCGAATTCGGTGTCTTTGTAAGTTACGGAGAGGACGATATTTTGTATTTCATATTTTACATCTACCATAATCGTACCTCCTTGGTCCACTTATAGTATTTAAAGGACGTATTTAAAAGTGTAGTTTTTTGATACTTGGAGGAAGATAAATCTAACTATTTTTTCATCATGAAAGGAATTGACAAACTAAAAGCTCAAAAAATCTATCCTAGCTCTTTTCTATATCCATTGGCCAAGTCGGAGTAGCTTTCTGCTCTCTTGCGGATCTCTTCTATCTCGCTTTCTTCCAGATCTCTAAGAGTTCGAGCCGGAATTCCGACAACTATCGTTTCCGAGGATACTTCCGTGTTTTCCAATACTACCGTTCCGGCCCCGACAAAGGCTCTATCATTTACCTTGGCCACATCGAGAATAGTAGAATTTCCCCCGATCCAGCATTCGTTCCCTATCTCTGCTCCGTGAATCAGTGCGGAGTGCCCCACGACGGTGTAGTCTCCGATTTCTACGGGTTGATGGTGCACCTCTTCCCCCTCGTAAATATCGGCCGGATGGAGAACGGCGTTGTCGACGATGCAGGTGTTTTTTCCTATCTCAATTTCCGCCAAATCTCCTCGTACCACGGCACCGGGCCATACGCTGGAGTTGGGACCGATCTTGACGCGTCCTATAACGTTGGCCGATGGATGCACAAACGCCGATTCGTGTATTTGGGGCTCCACCCCTTCGAAACTGCTTATCATTTTCGGGACTCCAGTTATTCTTCTTCAGGAACTTTCCCTTCTGACCTTCCACTGCGAACGAGGATTATGTCCCCAATTGCCATGACGCTCTCGTAAGGGATGGTAGTAACTTTACCCTCTCTCTTTCCGAAACCGAGGCCGAGAATGTCTCCCTCGTCGAGGTCTAGGACTACGTCCTGGACTTCTCCGACGTAATTGCCCTTGTCGCTGTAGATTGGCATGTCATAATATTCAGAAACTCTCATTGTTCCACCTCCTAGG
>CAZEBR010000005.1:0-3050 GCA_964510375.1 Hadarchaeota archaeon (SeqCode)
CGAGGCTCTTTTAAAAGTCAAAGCTGCAGCAATATGCAGAACGGATCTACGCATCCTAAAGGAGGGACACCACCGGCTTCGAGGCGAAAAGACCGTCTTGGGTCATGAGTTTACAGGAAAGTTAGTTGAAGTAGGGGATAATGTAAGTTCTCTGTCGAAAGGGCAAGATGTGGTTGTAGCTCCGGTTATTGGTTGCGGAGAATGCGACCAATGCCTTCAGGGGTATCCACAAAGGTGCCCTCAACCAAAGATCTTTGGAATAGGTATAGATGGAGGATTTGGAGAATACGTTAAAATTCCATCGGACGCCATCGAGCAAGGAAATATCCTACCCAAGCCCGAGGAAGTTACGTTTAAAGAAGCAGCGCTCACTGAACCTCTAGCTACCTGTCTAAATGCCCAAACTGCTTGTGACATTGAAGTAGCAGACTCGGTTATGGTAATAGGAGCAGGCCCTATGGGTATTCTTCACACCATACTTGCTCGCTATGCAGGGGCCAGTAAAATAATTGTCAGTGAAGTATTAGACGACCGAAGAGAAAGAGCGGAGAATTTTGGAGCTGATGTAACCATTAACCCGAAAGAAGATGATGTGAAGAAAGCAGTTATGAAAGAAACTAAGGGTAGAGGAGCTGATGTAGTGATTGTTACAGCACCGGTTCCAGTAGCCCAAAAACAGGCCATAGAATGTGCTACAATGGGTGGTAAAGTAAATCTTTTTGCTACCCTGCCAGAGGATAAGGAAGTTGAAGATTTCCCGTCGAACGAAATTCACTACAACCAGATTTATGTAACTGGTACTAGCGGTGCCTCTTACAAACACTTGGAAAAAATATTGGACATAATGGTCTCAGGACGTTTACCGCTAAAGGATATAGTTAGTGTCGAGTACCCTTTGTCAGAAATAAATGAAGCTATGGAAAGGGCAAAAGACGAAGACACTTTAAAGATAGTGGTTAGACCAGGTAAGTAGGAATAGCAAGTAGTTTTGAATATCGGCTAAAAGTCCTCACCGATACTAGAGATCAGTGAGATAATAGTCGACACCTCCTTTTTATTAATTTTTAATTCTTATATAAGGATTAGATTCCATAATTAGGTTTAAAAACAAATAAAACAAATAGAAGAAAAAATATTTTTATAAAAAAGTCATTTTGGTCGCTTTATACCTTTTACTCCATCAATTCGCCGCCGTTGATATTTATGACTTGTCCGGTGATGAATCCAGCTTCATCAGAGAGCAAGAATGTAATCAGATTTGCTACATCCTCGGGAGTACCTAACCGTCTGACTGGGAGAGATTCTCGAATTCTTTGTTTCTTTTCTTCGTCCCAATAGTCCATTAGAGGAGTCATGATTGCATGAGGAGCAACTCCATTAACATTGATTCCGTGAGGCCCCAGCTCTCGAGCGAGCGACTTAGTTAGCGTAGAGATCGCTCCCTTCGAAGCTCCATAGCAGGGCTCGGTGGAATGATCGCCGGCTTTGGCAGTGATCGAGGAAACGTTTACAATTTTTCCGTACTCCTGCTCCTTCATAATCGGAGCGACGGCCCGCGAAAAGTAGAACGAACCGTTGAAGTTTATGGACATGACCTTATCTAACTCCTCATCGTCGACATCCTCGATCGAACCCCTTGTGAGAATACCGGCGTTGTTGACCAAAATGTCAATCCTGCCGAACTCATCCATTACTTTTTCTACTGCTTCTTCAACTTGATTTGAGTCAGAAACATCTGTTTCCAGAGTTAAACAATCAACTTCCGGTTCAACCTCGTCCTTAAGGCTCTCTAGTTTTTCGATATTTATATCGACAGCAGCTAAATCTATTCCATCTTCAGCTAGTTTCAGCGCCGTTTTCCGTCCGATTCCTTGTGCAGCACCTGTTATCAAGGCTACTTTATCTTCCATATCTATCAAATCTCCTTTGACGAAAATAATACAAACTAATTCTTAAATCTAATCCCAAAAAACAAACATCCCATGAAGAACCCTTAAAAACTCCAAAATTTTATATAGATATCAGCGGAAAGACAGAATGATTATAGAAGGTACGGGGGAAGCAAACCCTGAACTGGAGGTTGATCATCTTTGGCTTTAATGGGTCTTGATTTTGGGACAACGAATGTAAAATCAGTTATTTTCTCTGAAGAGGGAGAAAGACTTGGCAGTGCTGAATTTGAGGTTGAGCATTTACATCCGCAACCAGATTGGACTGAAATTAGGCCGGAGGATTACTGGAAATCCGCTAAGAAGGCTTCAAAAAAAGCTGTGTCTTCCTTGAAAAACGAGACCGTTGACGCAATTGGTTTGTCCGGGCTTGGCGGAGAAATGTTTCCGGCTGAAAAAGACGGGACCCCCCTTTACAATATTCTACCCCCATACGACAAACGGGCAATTGATCAGCTGGAAAATCTGCAAGAAGAGTTAGATTGCGAAAGCTTTGCAGAAATCACGGGATATACAATTTGCGACCTCTCCATACTGAATAGAATAATTTGGTTTAAGGAGAATAAGCCCGACTTACTAGGCGATGAATGGAAAGTTATGACTACACAGGATTACGCTCTCACTAAAATGGGAGTTCGACCAGTTATTGATTACTCTAGAGCCTCTATCACGACTCCCTTTCACTTAGAAAAAAAGAAATGGTCAGAGAAAATACTCGATGGACTAAACATTTCACCGGAGATTTATCCGGAAGTTGTACCCTCCGAAGAAGTTGTAGGAGAGATCTCAGATTCTGCTGCTGAAGAATTGGGTCTTTCGGAAGGAGTAAGAGTAGTGGCTGGCGGGTTTGACCAAGCCGTAAGTTCTCTAGGAGCTGGACTGATCGAACCCGACAAGGCGGAAGCAACCGTATCAACGGGTACTTTCGAGGTTACCGGGAATCTGACAAGAGATCCTATCAGTTCCGAGAAGGTTTGTGGGTTGACATGCTATACTGGTTTTGCTCCTCAGGGGAATTACTTTAACTTCAACACTCTACCCACAGGAGGATCCTCTATTAAATGGTTTATAGATCAAATCGCGCAGAAAGAGCAAGAAAAA
>CAZEBR010000005.1:3060-5885 GCA_964510375.1 Hadarchaeota archaeon (SeqCode)
GTTTTACCCTTCTTCGCCGGTTCCCAGAGGAATCCCCGGATGAGGGCTTCATTTTTTGGACTGAACTTGGAAACGGGAAAAAAGGAATTGTTCAAAGGATTGGTTGAAGGAACGGCTCATTCTTTCAAAGAGAATATAAAGCGATTGGAGGAGGGATCCGAATCTTCTATCAAGGAAGTAAATGCAGTCGGAGGAGGAGCAAACTCCGATAAATGGCTACAGTTAAAAGCTGATTTAACTGGTAGAAAAGTAAAGCGAATGGAAGTTCTTGATTCTGCAGTGCTGGGAGCAGCGCTAATTGCCGGTGTAGGGACTGGCGTCTACTCAGATTATCAAGATGCCGTTGAAAGAGCAGTCCATGAAAAAGAGACCTTCTCTCCAAGAAAGGAAATCGCTAAGGTTTATGATGATCAGCACGAAAAGTACAAAAAGATGTGCGAGATCCTTGACGGTATAAATCTCACGATGAAAGGTGAATAGACCGGATTTTAACTTTTATTTAGAATTTCTAAAATTATTCTTGTATTATTCTGAGGCTTCATGAGAGGGAGCGAATTTATATTTTCATGTCTCCTGAAAAGGTACACCGAATTTTTTGAGGAGGATTGGGTCCGGAAATATTCGAGCTAATTCCCTCGAAAGAGTTCGGTCGCAGAGAGGACGTCCTCGGACTTCCCCACCAGAACGACTCGATCATCTACCTTCAGTTCTGTATTTCCCCTGACCGGAATCAGCTCGTCGTTCCTGACGATTAAAGAAACTGTGCAAAGCTCGGGCATATCAAGATTTTTTATTTCCAAACCTTCTGCCTTCGAGCCCTTGAGTACGGTTACTTCCGTGGCGTTCGCTTCGTCTATGCTCAAACCAAGCTTTCCGTACATGCCGCCTCCTACAATCGTCTTTTCAAACATATCTACCGAGGCGGTCTCGGATGAACCGATAATGGCATTTATCTCTATATCTTCGAATAGCTCGGCATTTTTGGTGTCGTTTAACCGTGTTATTATATTCGGAACCTCTAGCTTCTTGGCGATGGTTACGGTCATCAAATTCACGTTGTCGTCTCCTGTAACAGCTGCCAGTGCATCGACATTCTCGGCCCCGGCGTTTTCCAACACTTCCATCTCGGCCCCGTTTCCTTGAATTACCGTACCGTCCAAATCCCCCCTTATTTCATCGGCCCTGTTTTGATCCTTTTCAATTATGATTACTTGGTGATATCCCTCGGACAACCTTTCTGCCAGAAGTAGTCCCGTGTTGCCTCCTCCTACGATAATAACCTTCATCTTTCCAATTATGGATTAATTACAAGTTCATATTAAAAATATCCTTGCAAACTGGCAACCATATATCGACCAAGAGGAGGCTCTGTTTCTATCTTAAAACAAGCCGATCAGGCAAAATCGGCCAGACTCATTTGCTGCTTGATGTCGCTTTCGAACAAAGATTCAATCTCTTCTTCGACCAGTCCAAGCCTCTGCATGGTATAGTTGCTCACTCCGTAGTCCTCGGCTACCCGTAGAGCTACCCGCATATACTTCTCGACTCCTCCTTGGGTGACCGTCAGGATAAGTTCACCACCACAGTTCGTACATTTTCCTGAAAGGGGAACCCTGCGATACTTCGTATTGCATTGGGGGCATCTGAACTTCTGGCGGGAAAAGGCGCGGAGATTTCCCTTTAGGTCGGGGATAAAGTGATTCTCTATCAATCGTTCAGCTACGTCCGCTTCATCAACGGCCCGTATAATCTCGGCCAAACTTAGCTGGGAGTCAGTTTTGTCCTCCATAGGGCCGAGTGACTTGTATTTACAGGCGCTTGGACCTGCGGAGATTGAAGTTGGTGTGTGGTGATTCGTGAAGTTGATATTTTCGTACTGTTCGGGCGTCCCCAGTCGGTCTCCCACGACGTCGACTAAGGAAGATACTTTGCCCGGATCCTCGAAATCGAGGGCGGCTTCGTAGAAATCCAGGGGGTATGAACTTTCTACATCGACGTTGTGGACCTCGTCGTCGATCTCCGATGGGTTGAGTCTGGGTGTCAATACCAGCGGGGCATCCATCCTTCCGCCCCTAGTTTCGGGAAGATAATACTCGCTGAAGTTTAACAATCCGTCCAAGAGAAGCATCAGTGCGTCCTCGTCTCCGTCTGCATTCCTTCTTTTGGCCGCATGGAAATATGGATGTGCGTATCCCACGTTCGCTTCCGAAAATCCGATGATCCTCCCCGTGATTCCGGCTGAAGTATGGGGGGCTAGTCCTATAACGAGGTGGCCGATTAGGTCTTCTTTTTCATGAACGTTGTAGAAAGAATCCAAGTCGTAAAATTTCTCCAAGAGCTCATCGACGAATTTCGCAGATTCGATAAAGTACTCTCCCGAGGATTCCGGAAGGAGAATATCTTGGATCTTGAGTTCCAAAATCTGGTTCTCGTCCTTTAGAGGATTACCCTTGTGATCTTTCTCGTAGCCTAACTCTCGAAGACGATCTAATGAGACGCCGACCTCCCGTGGTTTAAAATGGGTCAACGGGAGATCCGTGGAATCGAAACGGACTGTACCGTCCTTAAAAACGTAGAGGTCGTGCTTCGCTCTCAGTATTCCTTTCTCCAACGGCTCTGGAAGCTTGTAGGCGCTCATCATCCCCTTGACTCCCTTGAGGGTGTCCGGAAGGGATTCGTTCAGGTTACCCAATGAATCGTTCAGGAGGGATTTTAGCTCTATGCTTCTCTCTTCGTAGCAAAGAGTTCTGCTTCCGCAGGCCACGCATTCTTCGTCCTCGGTGGGGCGTTCGCAGTTGGGGCAGTACCTCACGACCTCGGTTCTC
>CAZEBR010000005.1:5895-39300 GCA_964510375.1 Hadarchaeota archaeon (SeqCode)
CGGACATTTATTTTGAACGGTTATTTCGCCGCATTCAGTACACTTGCAGTGGGCCACTTCTATTTCTATGTCGCCTTTCTCGGAAGCTTTAGATATGTTTCTCGTACTGCCTCCGGCCATACCTATCGGAAAAAGTACATGGGGGGGCGGGCTCATCTTTCTGGGCTTAGTCTTCTCGGGCCTGCCCATTCTGGTACCAATTCTGGTCGGAGCCTTTTCCCTGATGGGAAAACCCGCTAGGATCTTCAGAACTTCAAGGATTTCTTTATCCTTATTTTTCTGGATAACGGAGATCAAATTATCGGAGGTCAATGACTCACCTTCAATCAGGCCCATACATTTACAAAGTGGAAACGCTTCCTCTTCGAGGATTATTCGATTGTCCACGAATTCGTGTGGGACATTGAGTTTTTCAAGAAGGTTCTTGCCCTTAGGGTCGTGTTCAAGTTCGAGCTCATTAAGGAAACCATCTTCGAACTCCGCTAAACCTCCGACCAGCCATTTTCCCAACTCTTCGATGTCCTCCAACTCCAGATCATGATACAGGTAGGTGTATGCGGGATGCAAGGGCACTTCCAATTTCTCGGAAATTTCCACAGCAGTCTTGGAAGAAGGATCCTGATAGGGAGCCTCGATATACTCGGTCAAATCCTCGTCGAAGCCTTTGTTTTCGAGAGCGGCTTTAACTTCCTGAGCCCACCACTCCTCACAGTAACCTGGAGGCATGAGCGGGTGATTGTTTTCCAGGAATTCTCCGTAACCGAAGAGTATATCGCCGAGGGAGAGAATCTCATCGATCTCCTCCCTTAGAACCTTGGCCTGAGAAGAACTGGTTACTCTAACTACGGACCCATCCTCCAGCTTGACCAGTGGTCCTTCGATGGTATCCACCGGTGCGGCCGCGGTGGCTTTTCCCGGGCGTTCAGTTTTTAGCTGTGTTCCGGCAGAAATGTGATCGTTTAGAATACGCATGGTGGCAGGGTGGATTCCCGCGGCGGCCAATCCGGTATTTCTAGCCCGCCCGTATCTGAGTCGGAACCCACCCGGTCTACCGGGATAGCCGAAAACTCCACGCCCTGCAATTATATCGTCCAGATACTTGTCCCCCTTTGGGTATTTCCGTTCCTCAGTCTCTTCGCCAGAAGTTTGGCCCAAATCTTTCAGAAAATCCCACCCGGACAGACCCAGGCTGTTGAGATGTTTCAAAATCTTTGGAGCTTTCTGAAGCACGCCCTCGGCTATGGCGAGAACTGCTCCTCCGCGAACCCTGTCGGTCTCTACCCTATCGAGGTCCTTGTATCCCGTCACCGTCTCGCTCTCGGTCGGTTCGCCCGTGATTTCTACTGGTATGTTTTGGTAAGCTTTTCTGACTTCCTCTTCCTTTGGGGAATATTGAAGGCCGACGGATTCATCGTAGAGATTCACTTCCTCGACTGCTCGCTCGACTTCCAAGTCGGACGGTTTGTACGCACTTAGATTGAGTTCCTGTCTCACGAAGTCCCCGGTAAGAACCGCCAGAGCCGCAGCAGTACCGCCGGCGGACCTTATTGGCCCTGCAAAATACACGGCTAGGTATGAAGACCCATCAAAGTTCTGCTTTATATCGACCTTGGTAATCCCTTCTATGGGGGCAGCGGCGGCAATACCCTCGGTTATTATTGCCAAACAAGTCCGGACCGATTGTTCCGCCGCTTCACCGTCGGGGAGGTGACCGAACTCATCGTTCACGATCATGGCCGCGATTTTGAACGCCAGATCCTCTCGGGAATATTCGCCCTCGAGCTCTCTGATTGCCTCCGCCACGCCTTCAGGACCCGCCAGCTTTTCGACCCGGGCGGCAAGGTCCTCCGCCAGTGGAATTTCCGGCTCTTCCTCCGGATCGTAACCCTGGGCTCGGGCCTCTTCCGCGACATCGTAGGCCTTCTCCAAGCCCTCTTCCAGCCGGTTAAAGTAATCCTCCATAGTATCTACCTCTCTAATAATTTCTTGATCGAATCCATCACGAAATCGGGTTTTTCATCCGCCTCCGATGCCTTATCCGCATCGGTCACTCCCGAAAGCACTAGGATGGTCTTGAGACCGACCCTCTTTCCGGCCTCGATATCGGTACTTATTCTGTCCCCGATTATTACAGCGCTTCCGGGGTCGGAATCTACCGATCTCAGTGCAGTGCGTAACATGTAGGGATGAGGTTTTCCAACTATAGTGGACGGTTTCATTTCCGAAGTCCCCGAAATTGCCCCTATTGAAGCTCCGGCTCCGGGGGCTAAACCCTCGCTGGTGGGGTACGTAGGGTCGGGGTTCGTGGCTATAAAGTCCGCACCAGATAGAATCGCTGAGAGTCCTCCCCATATCTTTTCATAATTAAGGCCCCTATCCATCCCCACAACTACATATGAGGCTTCCTCCGCCCTGTTTCGTGGGAGCAATTCAAGACCGGCCCTCCTTAACTCTTCCTTGAGTCCATTTTCTCCGATCACGTAACAGGATTCGCCGCCCGATTTTTCAGAGATAAATCGAGCGGTAGCGTAGGCCGACGTTACGACTTCAGATTCTTTTGCGGTTATCCCGAGGCCTGAGAGCTTTTCAACGTATTCTTCCCTCGTTTTCGTAGAGTTGTTGGTCAAAAAAATCAAGGACTTGTTTCGATCTCTCAGGGCTTCTATAGTCTCGACTGCACCTTCTATCGGGGAGTCTCCTAGATAGATTACTCCGTCCATGTCCAAAAGCAGGACGTCCAATTCCTCTAAGATTTCACATAGTTCAGGCAAAGTTTATCGCCTTCGTTTCTTTCGTTTCGAGATTTACTATCGGCACGTGCCCAGGGGTAGGATTTATTCCCTGCCTTTTCATGAAAAGGGTCTGTTCTTGAAATGTGGCGGAGTTTATCATCAAAACTCCCCGATATTCCCTGCATCCGTATCTATGCAGATGTCCACAATGCAATACGTCGGGAATTTCGTCGATGACTAGGTAGTCCTCGTCCTCCGGAGCTATTGGAGTCCTCCCTCCCATCGGCCTTCCATAAATTGGAGCAAGGTGCCTTCTCACCAGCATCTCCTGCATAGCCAGTCCGATATCTTTCCTATCGAGGGTCGGGTCTGCAGATATTAAATCATCAAAACCCATCCCGTGGTATATTAGAAATTTGACACCTTCGATCGATAAGTACGCCGGGTTTCCTACGAGTTTGATGTCCAGCTCTCTCAAAGGAGCCACCACTTCGGAGCTCAGGGAAGGCTGGGGCTCGGCGAGCCTGACGGCATCGTGATTTCCGGGTGCAGCTATCATCTCTATGTGATCCGGAACTCTGGAAAGTAGCTCGGCCACTCTTTGATACTGATCTCGAATGTTTTCTATTTTCAGCTCCTTCTGTTGTCCGGGATAGATTCCGATTCCGTCCACGAGGTCTCCCGCTATTATTAGGTATTTGACCTCCTCCGACATTCGTTTCTGCTCCTTGTTTCCCGCATTTCCGTTGAGCCAATCCAAAAATTTCTCGAACACCTCGGGAAGAAACATAGAACTCCCGACATGTAGATCGGATATTAAAACTGCGTATCCCGACCCTTCTTCGGATTTTTCTTTCGAACGTGAGGATGCTCTTGGAAGGGGCAAATCGGGCCATACTAGCTCGTTTCCCCAGACAAGGGGGCTCCGGTTTCCACTTTTGAGATTATTGGGGACCTTCGCTCTCACGCCTATAACCTCGTCGGTCACGACCTTCTCCACTTTTTCGATTACATCCTCGTTCCTTTCGGAATCCTTTATGTAAATCACTCCTTCGCCGGTAGGGTCCTCCAATTCGATAAGCCAGGCGTCCTTCTTCCGTGTCTCCCTCTTATTCTTCACCAAACCCACGAGGTTCACCATGTCTCCCTCATGCCTGGGAATATTTTTCAATTCGGTGTAGTTTTGGAATCCTTCACGGGCCTTGATTATCCCGCTAATTTTCTCATAGCGGTCCCTGAAAAGCTGTACAAAATCTTCTACCTTTCCTTCGGAGGTACTCTTACCCGTGATGTGTTTCAAGACACTGGTTTTTCCTTCAATGTTCTCTATATCCTCGTCCGATACTGAGGTCTCCTCCTTGACGCTACCCTTAGTTACTTGTTCAGTCTCGGATTCTTTTTCGTCACTAGTGGAATCGGTCGAGGGGGTCGGCGTAGACGAGGACGGGATGGCCTCCTCGGAATTTAGAATCTTTGAAATTATATCTTCCGTGATAACTGACGGACAATCCTCCCTTTCCTCCAAATCCGAGATTACCTCACCTATCTCCGATTCATCGATCTGGCCTGCCCTTTCGACCGCTTCGGGTGTGAGATGCATTCCACTCTCCATGAACTTATTGACGACTTCTGTAGATTCGGGCATTATTTCACCCTAGCCTTGCCTGTTTCGATCCGGGAATCGAATCGAGATCCTTTATGTACATCTCGTCCTGTACCGCGGACCTGACCTGAATTGGGTCGACGTTTAATTCTACCTGTTTGGTTCTTCCGTACCGGCCGTTGCTCACTACCCTAGCGTTTAGAACTCCCATCATATCCAATTCAGAAAGTATTCCACTGATTCTTCTCCTCGTGAGTTTGTCGAAACCCTGCTGTCTGCAGAGGGAAGAATAGACGTCGTAAATGTCCCCTGTTCCAATCTTACGGGCTTTTCGTTCCTTTAGAAGGAGAACGCTCATCAAGACTAATTTGGATTGTTCGGGAAGGGAGCAGATGGCTTCTTCCATTCTGTCCCGCTCGATCTTTTCTGACGCTTTTGAAACGTGAGTGGTAGTAACCTTTCTGGACCTTTCCTCCTCGGCTATTTCCCCCGCATTTCTGAGGAGATCCAGAGCTTTTCTCGCATCGCCATGCTTTCTAGCTGCATGTGCGGCACAGAGGCTGATCACGCCGTCCTCGAGAACGCTGTCGGAGAAACTCTTTCCGGCTCTTTCCTCTAGGATGTCCTCCAGCTGGTTTGCATTATATGGTGGAAACACTACCTCTTCCTCTCCGAGGCTACTGATAATTCTCGGATCGAGGTCGGAGACAAAATTTAAATCGTTGGAGATTCCGACAACGCCGACCTTGGCTTTAGAGAGATCGGAATTAATTCTCGCGAGCAGGTATAGGACGTCCGAAGTTCCTTTTGAAACTAGTCTATCGATTTCATCCAAAATGACTATGACTACTTGATTTCTTTGATCGATAACATCTAACAACTCCTCGTAGACTTCGTCCGTCGGCCAGCCCGTCATGGGAATCTCCTCCGGGAGTTCCGATTCGTCCATTTTTTCCGAGAGCTTTTCTCTAATCCTGTTGGAGAAGGTCGCAAGAACCCTGTATTTTGTGTCGACTACCTCGCAATTGAGGTAAGCCATTTCAATGTTTGTGGAGAGGTCATCTGCTGCAGTTTTCAATTCTTCCATGAGGTACTTCACAGTCGCGGTCTTCCCTGTCCCCGTCTTGCCGTAAACGAAGACATTTGATGGTGTCTCGCCTCTTAGCGGAGCGACCCAAATACGAGCTAGCTTGTCGATCTGCTCGTCCCGGTGTGGCAAATCTTCTGGAATATAGGTCGGCCTGAGATATTCCCTATCGCTAAATATCTGCTGAGTTTCCAGTAGTTCCTTAAATACTGTTCCCGATTTTTCCTTCATGATCATTTACCTCCTCATAAGAATTTTCTTCAAACATGCATTCCAGCCTCTGTTTCCAAGTCCCCAAATCTTCGGATACCCTATTTACCAAAAAAGCCTCTTCCGGTGGGATGTCTTCAGGAACCATCGAAGAGACTGCCATCCTGAGAAGTTTCCGAATCCTTAGACTGATGAGGGAATCGACCGAATCCCTCATTTTCTTGGCGTTCTCGTTCCGTCCCTCCTGCTCCATTTTTCTGATTTTGGATGAAACGGCTCTATAAAAGCAGGATGGAATATCGTTCAGGCTCTTGTTTTTCTCCTCCCTCATTACAATCTTCCGAAGGCCAGTCAGGGAAAAATCGTCGACCGGTTCGACAAGGCCCTCCTCCTCCAAAATGGATACCTCCCAAGGCCTCAAATGAGCTTCTTCCCCTTCCTTGTATGGACCTATTTTTCTACCGACCAGCTTTATCTTCGGAACGTTCTCCAAAGCCTTCACCTTCTGCTCCACTCGGAGTCACCTCGTTGCACGGCTGATCAGCTCCTCGCTGGGGGAATAGAGGCGACCGTTTTTCTTTTCTTTCTTGATCATCTCGTCCACGAAATCTCTGTCTATCCCTTCGGCCCTCGCCTCCTCTTTGACAACGTCGATAGGGGCACCCTCGCCGTAATCCTCTTCGACCTCGTCGATTATGTCCATGACCTTCCTGAACTTTTCCCTCTGGGTACGAGAGTGCCCGGTCATGAGCATATCTATGTCGGTCTTTCCGGACTCGTCCTCGATCCCGAGCTGTTTGAGTGAGGCCCTGAACAATTCTATGGCCTTTTCCGCGTCCTCTACCGTCACTTCGTCGGCGAGCCGAAGCCTTGCGTTACACTTAGCCAGCCTCGCCAGAGCTTCCAGTTGCCTGGCAGTTATGGGTATGACTTCCTCGCCTGCAGCCTCCGCTCCCGCGGCTGCGCTTCGCCACTGAACGAAGAAATCCTCCAGTTTTTTCTTCACTTCTTCGTTCTCGAACTTGGGGTTGACGTACTTCTTCGCATATATGACTAACTTTCTCAGCTCGTCCTTGCTCAACTTGGGTTTGACTACTTCTTCGGGCTTGCTTTGAAGGTCCAGCATATGGGCTGCAAGATTTCTGTCTCTCTCTTCCTTTGGAACGTCCCTCAATATGAAAATGAGATCGAACCTGGACAAAATCAAGGCAGGTAAGTCTATTTGCTGTGGAATCGGATCGTACTCGTCGAACCTTCCCATCCGGGGGTTTGCTGCGGCCAATATGGAAGTTCTGGTGTTTAAAGTGGCCACTATTCCAGCCTTGGCGACGCTGATGGTCTGTTGTTCCATCGATTCCAAAATTGCTCCGGATTCCTCGTCGTCCATCTTGTCGAACTCGTCGATACAGGCCATGCCTCCGTCACCGATGGCCAGAGCACCGGCCTCGAGGGTCCATCCGCCGGTCAACTCATCGCGGACTGCAGCGGCGGTGTTATGGGTGACTATTCCATCACCGATGAAATTATGCGTCTCCGGGACCGTCAGGTCGTACAATCGTTTTTTTCCGGTCTCTTCAGTCTCCCTTACTTCCTCCCATTTCAAATCGGAGCTAACGACTTCTCCCAACTCATCCTTTATTTCGGATTCTAACTCTACGCTTTGGAGTATCCGATTTGCTCTTTGTTCTCCAGGATTCTTTCCTTCAGTAGTGAAATAGGAAAAATGATCTCCACCACTTGCGGATGATTTCTGGAGGAGCTCATTTACCGGTATTACGTCAATGTTAGAATTTCTCTCCTTACCGGATATCGATCTTAGACGATCGAATTTCTCCGTTATGTTAAAGTTAATCTGACGGGAAAATTCATCTATATTCTCTCCCCTTATCACCAAGTGAGTCTGTATCGATTTGGTCTCTATCTCATGTCCGCTTTCGAGCGTTTCCGTGCCTCTCCTGTCCCTGGTCCTTCTCTTCGACTTTATTCCATAGGTTTCGAGCATCAACTGGACCTGTTTCGCTAGCTTGGAGCTTATCGTGGAATACTGTATGCTATCGCTCCCGTTTTCCCTAGAAACTACACAACCATCGGCGTCGAATAATCCTCTTAGAAACGCGTCAGAATTGACGTGAGTCGTAAGGTGTTTATCTAAACTCAAATCCCCCTTTGGTGTACGCATTCCTAAATTCCTAAAGAACTTGGCTATGGTCTTGCTATAGACTCTCAAACAAGGTACTTTTTCATCCTGCGTCTCTATTTCAACTTCTTTTCCAAATTTCTTCCTTATTATCCGGCGAAGATATTCCAACGCTTTTCTATTTGAGTTGGATATTCTTACCAGTCCTCTCCTATCCGACAAGGAAATGTCTCCGTCGCCAAATACGAAACCTACCAAGTACATAAGATCCTCGTCGAACTTTTCCGGCAATTCAAATTCATTTCCGTTTCTCAGCATTACGCTTTCGAATTCCAAGTCTTTGAAGTCGATACTGAGTTCCTCGGAAAGAAATTCCAATTTTTTGAAAGGAATGAATCTCTTTCTTATCCCTGTATATACTAAATCTTCGGATAATCCAAGCTTAGAAGCCGCTTCTCTTAGAGTTCCAAATCGCCGCCTCATTACATTTCTTATTTTTTCCGCCGTCTCCCCCGTCAGTTTGAACATTTCCTCATCAAATTCGTAATAATGTCTAGGCGGGATATCCGTCCGATCGACCTCAGTATAATCCGGAGAAGCCACATAATCCCCAGCCTCGATATCTGTGATGTTTTTCCATTGAATACCATTCTCACCACATGTCAGCAACTTAGTATTTTTAGAAGCCTCGATTTCTTTTCCGAAAGAGGTCTCAACTTTGATGCACTCTTTCTCGGGCATTCTCCAAATCAAAGAGGATTCTTTGGTAGTTATCTCATCCCCCTCAAACGTGTAAAGACCCTTCTCATACTCCTTGTATGTCTCCACTTCCGGTTGGAAACTTATCTGCTCTCTCCCCAATTTCCCGATTTCCTCAAAACCGTCTTCTGTGTGTATCAGAGTGTCTCCGGTCACGCATAGACCGGCTCCGGTGGACTTCTTACCGGAGGCATAAACGCTCCTGGGAGCCACCTGATTGACCCACTTAAGAAGTTGACTCTTCGCGGTACCCGGATCGCCGGTCAGCAGAATATGGCTGTCACCCCTTATCCTGGAATCGTCAGGCAGTTCTACGGGAGGCGAACTAAAAAGCTGCAGTGCGATCGCTTCCTTGATGTTTTCGTATCCAAATATGCTGGGTGCTACCGAGTTCACAATCATGTTTCTTACCCTGTGATTCTCCTTCAGCTCCTCAATCCACTCCTCGTCCTCTTGGGTAAGCTCGGTTTCCTCGACGCTCTTCTCCTTGACGGTTATGTGATTGATATCCAGGATTTTCTGGAAAGTAGTCTTGGTCTTGTTCCCCTGTCTCTCCTTAAAGGCGCGAAGGACCCCGGTGACGATCACCTGATTTCCCGGAATGGCCTCGTCCACTATGTCGTCCCTCGCTATGGAAGCAAGATGTCGGGGCACCCTGCCGCCGCGAAGCTTTTCAGGCAGTTCCTGTATTCTGAGGCTCTGCCAGTCTCTAAACTGGGATTCCTCTCCAACTAGGCGAAAAGGGCCCTTCTTGGAACAATTCGGGTTTTGACACACCTGAGGTTTCCTGAGACTTCTCCCGACCTGCTGAACCTGATTTTCTTCCCCGCATCTAAGGCACTTAAAAGTGGCTATCTCGATCTCGGGCTTGACATCGCTCGCCCGGGTCAAGATTCCTTCGAGTTGAATAAACTCCCCCACATCCTCGGCGCGAACCTCTCTCAATTCCTTAGTTTCGTCCAAACCTTTCACCCTGAGGCGTGATCCGGGAATCTCGGTTATGTCTTCCAAAATAGAATCGGATTTTTCGAGAAATTCCATGGGCTCGTTCAAAAGAGCTTTTGCTAGGTCCATATCCTCCTCTACCAGTCGGTCGAATTCTATAACTAGGGACTTTTTACCCTCCGACGAGAGCCTTTGAAGCTCATCCAGAATTTCGCTGCTGTGCAAAAATTCTTCGAGCATTTCCTCTACTTCAGATTCCATGTGTTCCAGCCTCCGACAGCATACCCGAATTAATTTCTAGATTTTTAAGAAATGAGGGTGCAAATTTTACAGGTTTCTTATTAATAATCCATAAAATAATTTCAGCTAGGGTAATAGGTAGCAGAACAAATTGACATTTATTAATCAAAATTTCAATCCTCCTTCAGTTATCTAATAACTCTTCTATGACACATACAGAAGCCTGTGGAGCTTTTTTTTGGAAAAAATAGAATAGGTTTACCGGGTGGGGTGATTGAAAGTAAAAAATTGCGTCTCAGATCGATATAGTGCTATCGAACAGGCACTACCAAAGAAACTGTTTCGCCGAGCAAAACCGAAAATGAACGGTTTTTGTCCGGTCTTCCAGTCGAAACACTGGAAATGGAGGTCTCCCGATTTTGGAAGCTAGAGCGTGAGTGAAACATCTGAGTTTAAAATTGGTAATTGAAAAAAATAAAAGCGGTTAAGAGGAGAGTACATCGATGTACTCGTAAGCCTCTATTGGCGAGTCGAAACAGTAATTTACCTCTTGATAGTCCTGAGCTAGACCTTCCACATCGCCCTTGACGCTTTCAGGATTCTCGCCCTCGACTATTACTCTGGCGATAAAGTCCGCTATGTCTTCCATTTCGCTTTCTCCCATTCCTAATCGGGTAACTTCGGAGACTCCGAGTCTAATACCGCCGGGGTTCTCGTAATGCCGATCGTTTCTGGGGTCCCACGGCAACATGTTACGGTTCATTATTATGTTCGCCTTTTCGAGTTGCTTCTCTATGTCTCCGCCGAGGCCGTACTCCGTTATATCGGCCAGGACGGTGTGCGATTTGGTGAATCCGCTATCGGGTGCCACGACATCTAATCCTTTGTCATAAAGGGACTTCGCCAAGACCTTCGCGTTCTTGACTATCTGTGATGTGTACTCCTCTCCGAACTCCAGAATTTCTGCGAGCGAAATAGTGACTCCGGCGACGGCATGCAAATGGTGGTTGCTGACGACGCCTGGGAAAACCGACTTGTCAATGTCCTTCTTTAAGTCCTCGTCCGCGGCAAGTATCATCCCGTGCTGAGGGCCAGGCAAGGTCTTGTGTGTACTGCAGTTCATCACGTCGACGCCTTCGGCGATCGGATCTTGAAAATTGTTTCCGGCTATCAAACCCGCCACATGGGCTGCATCGTAGACTACCTTTGCTCCGTGTTTTCTGCCCACGTCGGCCAGCTCCTCAACTGGATGAGGGAACAGAAAGACGCTCGCTCCGAAAAGAAGCATTTCCGGCTCCACTTCGGCAATCTTTTTCTTTGCCTCATCGACATCTATGTTCATGGCGTCCTCGTCGAACGGAAGATATTCGATATTCAGCCCGTGAACTGCTCCGGCCGTGCCGCCGAACTTCTTTTTTTGCATGCTTATATGCCCTCCACAGGAGGTGGGCAGACACATCAGAGTATCTCCTGGATTTGTGAATGCGGTATAAACGGCCAGATTTGCCAAGACTCCTGAAATAGGCTGTACGTTGGCGTGTGATGCTCCGTAGACCTCTTCGGCCAGATCCATGGCCAAAAATTCCATCTCATCGATGTATTCACAACCCGCGTAGACCCTTTTACCCGGGGCTCCCTCGGCGTATCGGTTACCGAAATCGGAGGTCAGAGCTTCCCGCACCGCTGGACTCGGGATATTTTCGCTGGCTATCAGGTTAACAGTGTTCTTCATCCAATCGTGGTGCTCCTTCAAGAGGGTTCTGGCTTGATCGTACGACTTTTTGGGGTCCATTTTACTCCTCCAAATTTTTTATGACTTCATTATAGTCTGCCGGAACCTCAATTGGGGGTTCCGAAACATCCACAGCTTCTTCGGGGTCTTTCAATATAAGTCCTGTGACCACGCAGACGACTCTTTCGTCAGATTCTATCTCTCCCGCCTCTACTAGCTTTTTGAGGCCGGCTATCGAGGTAGCGCTCGCTGGTTCGACGCCTATGCCCTCAATCTCGGCCAGCATCTTTTGGGCCTCCACTGTTTCCTCGTCTGTAACGCTTTCAGCCGTACCGTTGCTCTTCCTTATCGCTTTCAAGGCCTTGGGACCGTTCACCGGATCGCCGATCCGTATGGCCGTGGCCAAGGTCTCCGGATTCTCTACCGGCTCTACCTCGTCGAGACCGTTTTTGATCGCGTTTACCACGGGGCTCGCCCCTTCCGCTTGGATTCCCGTCATCGTCGGAACCCTATCTACAACGCCTACCTCTCTGAACTCGTAGAATCCCTTGTAGATAGCCCAGATGTTTGCGCAGTTGCCCATGGGAACCACTATCCGATCGGGTGAGTCAAAATCTAATTGATCGGCTATTTCGAATCCTATCGTCTTCTGTCCCTGAGGTCTGAACGGGTTGACAGAATTTAGCAGGTATATGTCGTCCCGGTCCCTACAGAGGCGCCTAACCATTCTCAGGGCTTCGTCGAAGTTATCGTCGATGGCTATTATTCTGGCACCGTGCATTGCGGCCTGAGCCATTTTGCCGAGAGCTACGTTTCCCTGTGGGACCAAAACGACGCATTGTAGTCCGGCCTTGCCCGAATAGGCGGCTAGGGAAGAGGAAGTATTACCGGTGGAAGCACAGGTCACGAAATCGGCACCGTACTCCAAAGCCTTCGTCACTCCAACGGTCATTCCTCGATCCTTGAAGGAACCGGTCGGATTTCCCGCTTCGAATTTCACATAAAGCTCGTCCAGCCCTATCTCTCCGGCCAGTTTTTCGCAGGAATATAGCGGAGTTCCCCCTTCGTCTAAGCTCACGATCTTTGAGTCGTCCTTAATTGGAAGAAACGGTCTGTACTTCCAGGTGGTGGGGCAGTCCTCCTGTAGGGACTTCTTATCCATATCCTCCTTAACTCTCTCCAAGTCTAGTTCGATTTCCAAGAGTGAATCGCAATCGGGACACGTGTAGAGTTTTCTAGAAATATCAAAGGTCTTTCCGCAACCTATGCATTCGTAACGCATTATTAAACCTCTGTGGACTTGTATACGTCCACTATATCTCCCAAAAGAGCGCTGGAGGTTTCTCTCGGTCCGGCTCCAAAGCCCGTGATGGTAACTTCTCTGGCGAGATCGGTTTTAAGGGTCACGGAATTGAGGGTACCTTTAACGGCCAGAGGATTATCTTCCGGAACCAGCTTAGGCTCGACTATCAGCTCGTCTGAATTTGCCATCCCTACCAACCTGACTACGTTGCCCGTGTCCTTGGCCATGTCCAAGACATCCGGTCCGATTCGAGTTATTCCTTCGACCTCCACGTCCTCGAGCTTTGCGTTGCGATCCAGCAACGCGTTTGCCAGAATAGTAATCTTGGCGGCAGTATCTATTCCCTCGATGTCCAGGGTAGGGTCCTCTTCGGCAGCACCCAACTCCTGAGCCTCGTGCAACACGACATCGAAGGGTGTTCCTTCCTCGGCCATGCGACTGAGGATATAGTTGGTGGTGCCGTTCAGAACTCCACGGATTTCGGAAACTCTGTCCCCGGAGAGCTGTTTCTGTGCCAGACCCAGAATGGGAACGGCTCCTCCCACGGTCGCGGAGTATCTGAACTCGATATCCGATTCTTCGGCCAGTCTTTCCAGCTCTTGGAACGCCACGACGAGCGGTCCTTTATTGGAGGTCACGACGTTTTGTCCCTTATTCATAGACTTCTTTATGTGGGTGAGGCCGGGCTCGCCGTCCTTTATGCTCGTGGGGGTAAGCTCGACCGTGATGTCCGAGTCGACGTTTTCTATCACTTCAAGCGCCGACTTGCCCGGTTTGCCTTTTTCGGGATATCCGGCGACAGTGCCTTCCTCCTCCACGGCGTCTAGTAGCTTTTGGATTTCTAGCCCGTCTTTATCGATAGCCGCTCCGTCGACATCTACGGCGGCCACTATCTCCGGTGAAAACCCCACTCTCTTCTGGAGATAATTCTCCTTTTCTAAAAGTACGCGGGCCAAGGCCTGGCCGAGGTTTCCAAATCCTACTAGTGTAATTTTCATGTTATCACTCCAAAGGCTCTATTAACAATAAATCCTTCTCCTCCGAAACTTCTTTAAGCTTGGATAGGGCGGAGTGAAGGTTCTCCTGACTCGTGGCCTCGATTATTATCCTAGCGGACGATTCCCCTCCGGACTCGCCCACCGCCAGACTCAAGTCCGAAACCCTAGCTCCCTCTACGGAATTTAGCCTCTCCACCGTGTCCCTGACATCCGTCTGAATTATGTCCCCGACGAGCAGATTTACGGACTTGGCGGCCACCTCCTCTTCCCCGACTCTGGCTATTCTGGCGCCCACGTCCTTTATCTCGTCTAAAATCTTGTCTAGCGCTTTCCTCCCCTTGACTTCGAGTATGACAGTGACTGGAACCTTACCCAGAGGCGTCTTTTCCTCCCTCTTGTGCACGACGTTCTGAATGTTTGCCCCGCAGCGGGATATGGGTTCGAGCACCTTGACTAGTTCTCCTGGAGCGTCTTCCAGTTCCATCTCGATTCTTACCCTCAAGTTTGATCCTCCTCCTGTATCCTACATCCGGAACCGGGTTCGGTTACGAATGTTTTACACTCCTGATTCTTCCCTTCAAAAGCTTTCCTCATAGCTTTTTTTATTTTATCCAAGTTATCTCCTTTGGAAACTGCAAAAACGGATGGACCTGCTCCGGAGAGTGCCGCTCCTAGAGCGCCAGCATCGGAAGCGGCCTTTTTCGCTTCTTTAACTCCCGGCAGTCTCGAGGATCTCAATGGCTCCACTATTTGGTCTATCATATTCTCCGCGAAGGATTCGATGTCGCCGCTCTTTACTGCAGAGACCATTAGGGAAGCCCTCGCGACGTTGGTAACGGAGTCAGAAAGACGGACCTTTTTTGGAAGTTCTTTTCTACCCTCCTTGGTAGATGCCTTGTTTTCCGGCACGGCGATGACCAACTTCATGTCCGGCAGTCCTATTCTGTCGAATTCGGGCGGTCTCGATGGACCGACAATGACAAAGTCTCCGAGGATGGATGCGGCAACGTTGTCGTAGTGGGCACTCCCTGCCGTTTTTTCTTCGGCGAATCCTGCAGCCTCTATCAACTTCGACTTTCCCAGAGGTTTTCCCAACAGTTTGTTTGCAGCCACGGCTCCGGCGGCTGCACTCGCTCCGCTACTGCCTAATCCCTTGCCTATATCGACGTTCTTATCGATCGAGACTTCAAACTTCCGACTGGACCCCGCCATCTCGAACACTCGTTTGGCTGCGAGGGTAACTGAATTGAGGGTAGGATTCTTTGGGATGCTTTTGAAGCCGGACACATTCGAAACTCTCATTTCTTCGGCGAACGAAATTTCTACAATGTCCCTGGGTTCTTTCAACGCAAGGGCAAATACGTCGAATCCAGGACCCAGATTGGCTATGGAACCTGGTGAGGATACCGTTATCCGGGATTTCATTCTTTATTGCTCCTTTGCCTAACTAATCAATTTCCAAAAGGGTCTCTTGGCTAATAATCATACTGTTATTCGCTGGGTGTTTGACGGATTTTCAAGCAGAATAAAAAGGAATCTATCGAATGATTTTTTTGTTATGGGTGTAACAAAAAATAATCAGATTTATCTTTGGGGTAGATGAACATAAACGGATTTATAAAAATTATATGAAAATAGAAGAGATACTAGGGCTGTCTAGGTTATATATGGATGTTTTTCCTCTACAGCTTTTATCGATATCCTGTCCTTCTCGACGAGTGCGTGGATGAAGGCTTCCATCGCTATGAATGACCGAACTTCAAATAGAGCCCTTTCGGGGCTTTTTGGTGGATTTTCCAAGTTGCTTTCGTCCCGGGAGACGATTCTTCCGGAAACCTCCAGAGTAAGATCGGCAATTTTTCCGAGGGGTGAATTTGGAAAGCTCGTTATACCCGCCACCTTTCCCCCCACCTCCTTTATCGGCTTCAGGGCTCTCGCCCAGAATTTTTGTCCGGACCCAGAAAACACGATCGTCAGATCCCCTGCTCGTGAGGCGATATTTCCAGCGTCCCTGTAGTAGTTTACTCTCCTCTCTTCGTTTTCGCCGGCACAGTGTGCCAGCCTGATTGCAAACGCTCTGGCGATTACACCTGAAAGGTCGAGGCCGCCGATTATTATTTTGTTCGGGAAGCATTCTTCCTCCATTTTGGTGTAGTTTATCGTATTCGGGAGCATTTTGTAGAGCTTCCGATACTGTTCGGGGTCGGGTTCGTAATCCTTTACCCTGCTCCAGAAATCCTCATGGTATTCCATCACGGGTCTGTTGGATATGGAACTTCCGATCGAGTCCAGGATGAATTCTAGTGCGTAGAGCTCCCCGAGCGTTCCCCCTAGGGTGAGGGCGTCGTGCTTCCCCATGAACTGTCTCTCTTGGTATTCTTGCTGGTCATCCTTTGACTTTCCGGGAATCTTCACGACGAACCCGCCTGTCTTCTTGGCTATCTGGCCTAGGGTTGAATCGGGATTGGTCGTAATCGCAATTACAGGTGTGGGGTTTCCTATTCCCCGGTAAGCGGATTCGGCGTAGTGTATAGTTCTTTCAGTTTCTCCGGAGGATGAAAGCGCTACCACGAGGTCGTCCGGCCGGTATTTGTAGGGTATTGAGGAATCCTTCGAGCAAAAAGTGCTCTTATCATTTGCCTTTGTCAGTCTGGTGGCAAAATCTGCCATTTCCTCCTGTCTTCCGGTCCCTATCCAGATTACCCTCCCGGCGTTTCTGAGGGAATCGATGAACTTTTCCGAGTCTTTCACGTATTCTTCCTTATTTTCGTCGGAGGGGTGAGAGCTTATTTTTTCCACGCTTTCTTTGAAGACTTCCGGGATTTTGAGGAAGTGATCCTTCATACATTTCATGGTTTGAGGAAAAGGATAGATAAGGATTTCTCCTAGAGCTCGGGTGATCAGTGAATAATCTAACTTTGGGACTCCAGATAATCCAAGATAGTTTCGCGTTCGTCTTCGCTTATAATCGAGTCCCTCTGAAGATAATCCAATATTTCGGAAACGTTTAGACACGAGTGAAGGGTTATCTCGCTCTGCTTTAGATTCTCCCCTGCGCCTTCCTCTCTGTCCACCATAACCACCGCGTGTTCGACGACCCCGTCGTTATTTCTTATCGTTTCGGCCGCGTCCTCAATGCTTCCGCCGGTAGTCGATATGTCGTCGAGCACCGCTACGTGGTCCCCTTCTTTAAGTATACCTTCGACGTTCCGCTTTCTTCCGTGGGACTTCTTTTTCTTTCTGGGGTAAAGAAGCGGATGACGGGACTTGTGGGCGACCAGAGCGGCAAAGGGAAGCCCTCCGGTGGGTACCCCGGCGAGCCTGTCGACTTTCTTGATTTCGTCCTTCACTATCCTCGCGCTGATCTCCGTGACTTTGTCGAAAAGATCTGGGTAAGACGGGACTACTCTGAGATCTATGTAGTAAGGGCTAGTCTTTCCGGAGGTAAGGGTAAACTCCCCGAACTTTATTCCCTCAACCTCGTACAGGCGAGCGGCTACCTCTCTCTTGAGTTTATCATAGCCTTCCGATTCTCGAGCCAAACGCTCAATCCTCCGCTACTTCGTTGATCTCGATCCTTATACTATCGGCCGCTTTTCTGGGCGAATCGGCCGTGTATATCGCCCTTCCCACTATTTCGTAGTCGGCACCGTTTTTCACCGCGTCTCCAGGTCGTCCCCCTTGTGCCCCTATTCCCGGCGTAAGAAGCAGCATTTCGTCTCCTATCTTTGCTCTGAGCGATTTCACGTCCTTCGGCCTCGTGGCGGGTCCTATGACTCCGGTCGCACCAACTTCTTGGGCCAGCTCGATCATTCTGTCCGTGAACTTCTGGATAAACATTTTTCCCCCTTCGTGGGACATGCTCGGCACCACTATCACGCCGCCGTCGCCCTCGCTGGCGGCTTTCACTACGCCCTCTAGGCTGTCCTTTCCTACAAACCCGTGCGCAATTGCACCATCGGCGCCGGCATCGAAGGCACATCGGGCGATTTGATTGCATATATGGGGGACGTCGGCGATTTTAAAGTCGGCTATAACGGGAATATTGACTTCCTCTTTTATCTTTGAGATTATTTCGAGCCCATTTTTTAGGACAAGGGGGTATCCGGCCTTTACGGCTACCACGGAATCGGCCACGCTTTTGGCTATTTCCAGATATTTGTCGGTAAGGTCTCGCTTTTCCAAGTCATCATCTACGAGATCCAGAGCGTGAATGAGTCTGGAGTCGTTTTCCTCGGACATCTCGGAGAGTCGCTCTTTTAGTTTACCCTCTGCCACTGTTGGTCACCCCTGAAGTTGTTCGAGCAGGTTTTCCTCCCCGGTGATTCTTTCACAGTAGGTGCATAGGAGATTTATCGGGGCCTCGCTGACGACTTCAAATTCCGGCGTGACGGGTTCGGAAGCATTTGTTATGCACGTAGGATTCGAGCACTTGATTATTCCCCTTATCTTCTCTGGAAGTTCGACTTTCCTCTTTTCTACCACTTCGAAGTCTCTAATCACGTTTATGGTCGCTTCTGGAGCCGTGAGGGCTATTTTATTGATTTCATCTTCTCCGAGTTCTCTATCTTCGACCTTTACTATATCCTTCTTTCCGAATCTGCCGCTCGGCACGTTTATGAGGATCGAGACGGTATCCTCGGTCTCCGGGGAAATTCCTAAAATGTCCAAAACGGTGAGCGCTCTTCCTGAGGGAATATGATCTATAACCGTTCCGGCTTCGATCTTGCTAACTCTCAGTTTTTCTTTTTCCATAGCAATCACGTCAGTAGGGATAGTAGGGCCATTCTTATTGCCACGCCGTAAAATGCCTGTTCAAAGTACTTTGCTTGGGGCATCGAATCGACCTCCGTCGAGATTTCGTCTACCCGTGGCAGTGGGTGTAGGACTCTAAGATCCGGCTTTCCGGATTCTACGAGTTCCCGATTTATCTTGTAAGAGTCTTTGACTTCTTGGTATTCCGATGGGTCCGAAAAGCGTTCCTTCTGTATCCTAGTCACGTAGAGGACGTCCAGTTCGGGTAGGACATCTTCAAGATTGGAAGATTCCGCAACCGAGGTTACCCTGTTTGAGAGGTCTTCGACTATTTCGCTCGGCATTTCCAGTCCCGGCGGGGAGATGAGGTACAGCTCGTTTTCGAATCTCGCTGCCGCGTAAGCCAAGGAGTGGACGGTACGTCCATACTTGAGGTCGCCCAGTAGCCCTATTTTCAAATCTTCAATTTTCCCGAACTCCTTCCTTATGGTGAAAAGGTCCAGCAAGGTCTGTGTGGGATGATGACCGGCCCCGTCGCCCGCGTTTATTATCGGTACTTCCGCTGCTTCGGCCGCAAATTTCGCCGATCCCATTTTTGGGTGCCTCAGGACCATGATATCGCAGTAATTTTCGACGGTTCTCACCGTATCGGCCAGACTTTCGCCCTTCGCCACCGAACTTTCCTCAGGTCTGGAGAATCCGACTACACTCCCTCCTAGCCTTTGAATCGCGGACCTAAAACTCAACTTGGTTCTAGTGCTGGGTTCGAAGAATAGGGATCCAAGAATCCTCCCTTCAAGTTGGTTGGAGTTATCCTCGCCTCGAGCTATCGGCTCGAGTTCTTCCGCTTTCTCGAATATCTTCTCTACGTCATCGTCGGGAAGTTCGCTAAAGGCGATTATATTTTCGCTTTTCAATTCCACTTGGGGCCCGGTTTGGTATCAATAACTTTCTTTATTAAGATTTCTTACTAGAGATGGGGACAAGCTTGCCCAAGACCGACTTACGGATTGTCAATGCCAAAGTTTTCAGAGAGGGCGGCCTGACCGAGGCCGGTGTGGCTATTGAGGAGGGAAAGATAGCATCAGTTTCCAAAAAGAGTTCCTTGCCCAAGGCCGATGAAACGATAGACTTGGACGGGTCAGTTCTCCTGCCGGGGATCGTGGACCCGCATGTACATTTTAGGGACCCCGGCCTGACTGAGAAGGAAACTTTCTTTACCGGCTCAAAGGCTGCGGTCGCAGGGGGAGTCACGACCGTCTGTGACATGCCCAATACTTCTCCGCCCACGGATACTCTGGAAAGGTTCGAGAAAAAGAGAAGAATTGGTGAGAAGAAATCCTTAGTGGACTTTGGCCTGCATGGCCTCGCCTCCAGTAGCTCCTCTTCCGGGGAGTCCCTTCTTGATGCCGGTGCGGTTTCGCTCAAACTTTACCCCGAGAATTGGAAGGATTTTGATATATCAAAACTAGACGGTAGAGGCCACGTTTTGACGGTTCATCCCGAAAATCCCGAATTTTTGAAAGAGGAATTTAATTCGAATGATGTAGAGACCTTTCTGGAATCCCGTCCGAGGAAGTCCGAAATATCGGGAATCGAGAAAATATTAAATACGCAATCGAGCTTCAACGTCCATTTTTGCCACGTCACCGTTCGCGAGGCGCTGGACCTTGTCCGGGAGGGAAAGGAAAGAAGGAGCGCAACGGCCGAAGTGACCCCCCACCATCTTCTACTAGATCAGTCCTCTCTCGAGAAGCACGGTCCCGTCTCCAAGACGTATCCTCCCCTCCGAACGGAATTGGATAGAAACGCTTTGATTGAAGGTCTGAAATCGGGGGTTATAGATATAGTTGCGACTGACCACGCCCCACATACTTCAGAGGAAAAAAGGAGAGGCCTCGCGGAGGCTCCGGGCGGAATAGCCGGTATAGAAACCTCGCTTCCTCTTATGTTCACTTTGGTTCAGCGGGGCAGGCTCCCGCTTTCCCGTTTGATCGAGGCGATGTGCCGCAAACCGGCCAAGATATTTGGGCTCAGAAACGAGGAGGGGGTCTTGAAGGGTAGGATTTGCGAGGGAGCGGATGCGGACCTTGTCGCATTGGATCAGGACGAAGAGTGGGAGATTAGTGGAGAGAAATTGCACGGAAAAACTAAATTTACCCCATTTGAGGGTCGGAATGTGGTGGGAAAACCTTTACTTACTTTGATTAGAGGCGAGGTTATGTTTAAAGATGGTGAAATAGTTGGGGAAAAAGGACATGGAGAGTTTATCCCGTCCCGAGCATAGGCCGAGAGTTTTACCCTTGCGTGAGGTCGTTGTGGAATCCTCGAAGGTAAAGTCCTTCTACGTGAATTCACCGGAGATAGCCTCTTCCTCCGAACCGGGACAGTTCGTCATGATCTGGGTTATAGGGGTGGACGAGATTCCCATGGCCGTCTCCAAGGCCGGAAAGGACGGCACTCTGGGTATAACCGTCGAGAGGGTCGGAGACGCCACCTCGAAGCTTCACGAATTTGAGGAGGGGGACCTGATCGGTATAAGGGGTCCTTACGGAAACGGGTTCGATATCTCGGGGGATAATTTGCTGGTAGTTTGCGGGGGTTGTGGTACTGCCCCGCTCGCGTTTGCGGTGGAGGAAGCCGTAGAGCAGGGTAAGGACTTGACCGTCGTTCTTACGGCCGAGACGTCCGAGGACCTTCTTTTCCGTTCTAGGTTTGAGGAACTGAATTTGGACTTGATAGTGGGAACCGAGGACGGCACTGCGGGCGTTCAGGGAATTACTACGGAGGTCTTGGACGAGGTTGATTTGACTCGGGATTTCGAGACCTGCTTGATCTGCGGTCCGGAAAAGATGATGGTCGCGACCGCCGAAATGGTCGAACGAGCCGGAATACCCGCTCAGGTAAGCATAGACAGGTACATGAAGTGCGGCATCGGCATCTGTGGGCAGTGCTCGATCGATAATTCGGGAGTCAGAGTTTGTGAGGAGGGCCCCGTCTTCGACTACGACGAGGTCAAGGACGGAGAGTTTGGGTCCTATAGAAGGGATTCCACGGGTAAGAGGGTGGGCATCTAGCCCCGGTGGCTTCCCCCGACGAGGCTGCCTATATCTCTCCCTTCCAGGTAATCCAAGGCCTCGTCACAGACTTTTTCGAATATATCGATGTCTCGCCAGGTTATCCCTGTCCCGATTTCGACGGCCGAAGCCCCCGCCAGGACGTATTCGATCACATCCTCGCCGGTCATTATCCCCCCGACGCCGATTATCGGGAGATCCGTTTCTTCGTAGACTTCGTACACGAGCCTGAGACCGACCGGTTTCATGGCGGGACCCGAGAGCCCACCCATCTCGTTACCCAAAATCGGTCTCTCTGCTCTTGCATCTATGGACATTCCCGGCACCGTGTTCGTGACCACCAGCGCATCGGCACCGGCCTTTTCGGCGGCCCTGGCCACCTCGAGTAAGTGTGAGATATGTGTGTTGCCGGGCAGTTTTGCCCACACGGGCAAATCGACCTCCTCGTCGACGGCTCCGATGACTTTTTCTGAAAGTCTAGAGTCGTGACCTATCGCGGAGACTTCATCCGCGTGGGGACACGACAGGTTCAGTTCCACGGCGTCAACGCCGACTTCATCCATTTTTTCTGATAAATCCGAGAATTCTTTTGGGTCCTTTCCGAATATACTACCTATAACGGTCGCTCCATTATCTTTAGCGATCTTTATTTCTTCCAATTCGTTTTTTATTCCTGGATTGGGCAAACCCATCGCGTTTAATATTCCACACGGCGTTTCGACCACGTTAGGTCCGGGGTATCCCTCTCTGTCTTCCGTTCCGACGCTCTTGGTTACCACGGCTCCGGCCCCCGATTTCCAGACCTTTCTCAGGGTGGCTCCGGTAAGCCCCAAAACTCCCGCGGCCAGTATAGTCGGATTTTTGAGTTCGACTTCACCCACATTTGTGGTCAAAAGCTCGCTCGACATTCCGTTAATTTGTGAGGGTCTATTCTTAATTAGCCTGTTTATGGATTTTCATGAGAAATTTTTTAGGGATAAATACAACAATCAATCTGTATGACGAAGTTTCTGTTTGTGACGGGTGGAGTGCTTTCGGGTATAGGTAAAGGAGCGGTCGCCGCCTCGATAGCCAAGTCCTTCCAGTTCAGAGATCTAGATGTCGACATGATAAAGATCGATCCTTATCTAAATGTTGATCCTGGGACTCTAAATCCCATAGAGCACGGGGAGGTCTTCGTAACTGATGAGGCTTGGGATTTTAATCCGGTCGAGGATACTCAGTTCACCATAGCCGAGATAGATCAGGATTTTGGGACCTACGAGAGGTTTCTCGACAGGACGATGCATCCCCGAAACAACATAACTAGCGGTCAAGTCTACATTTCCGTGCTACTCAGGGAGAGGGCGGGAACTTATCTAGGTCGTACCGTTCAGATAATTCCCCACATCACAGACGAAATCAAGGAGAGGATAAGGGCGGTCGCCGATAGGAATTCTCCGGACGTTTTAATTTCAGAAGTCGGGGGTACCGTCGGTGACATCGAGGCCAGCCCGTTCCTTGAGGCCATCAGGCAACTCAGGCTGGAGGAACCCGACGACGAGACCGCCATAATTCACGTCACTTTAGTTCCGTATCTTGAGACTATAGGACAGCTGAAGACTAAACCTACGCAACACAGTGTAAAGACATTGCTTTCCGCCGGACTACAACCAGACGCTATAGTCGGCAGGAGCGATCGATACCTTTCCGATGCCGCTAGAGAGAAAATAAGCCTTTACAGCAACGTTCCAAAGCGTGCCGTGGTGTCGGACCCTGACATCTCAAACCTATACAGGCTCCCCTTGATTTTTGAGAGGCAGGGCCTCGGCGACTATCTCTGTGACAATCTACGCTTGAGGGCGAGGAAGCCGGACTTTACGTCTTGGGAAGAGACCGTCAGCGAGTTTGAAGAGGCTGAAGAGGAAATCCGCATAGCGATGCCTGGCAAGTATACCCAGATCCTTGATAGCTATATCAGTATAAACAAGGCGCTGAAACATGCCGCCGCCAAGTTGGGAGCGAAACCGAAGATCGAGTTCGTCGATACGGAACCCTTTGAGAAAAATCCCAGAAAGCTTGAACGGCTTGAAGATTACGATGGAGTTCTTCTTACCCCCGGCTTCGGGACGAGAGGTGCCGAGGGAATGATTAAAGCGTCCAGGAAGGTCCTCAATACCGATATACCTTTCTTGGGGATATGCTTCGGAGCCCAAATATTCTTTATCTCTTTCTGTAGGGAACACGGGTTGGAGGATGCCAACAGTACGGAAATCGATGAGAATACCCCTAATCCCGTGGTCGATCTTTTGCCCGAGCAAAAGGATGTATCCAAGAAGGGGGGAACCATGAGGTTGGGCGGTCAGGAGGTACTGGTAAGGGAGGGCACCCGCTTATATGAAGCGTACGGCGAGGACAGAGTCGTTGAGAGGTTTAGACACAGGTACCATCTGATCAAGGATTACGTGGAAAGGATGGAGGATGAAGGGTTAGTTCTCTCCGCGACGGATGATGAAGAGAGGATAGTGAATGTCGTGGAGCTTGAAGGGGACCAATGGGCGGTGGGTGTACAGTTCCATCCGGAGTTCACTTCCAGACCGGGTAAGCCGAATCCAGTATATCTTTCATTTGTTGAAGCAGCTCTTGAGCAAAAGGAATCAAGATCGGATAATCAGTAATTTGGATGACTCTATTATTAGTAACTAATTGTTATGGGAGTGATCTCTTCCTTTCCAAAAGTAAAGTTTATTTGATTGAAAGGATTAATTTTAACCAAAAGTTTTTATCTTTTAGATGAAAATTGAGCAATCGAATAGGAGCGAGTATTAGGAGGAAATACTATAACTGAAGAAAAAAACGTAGCGTGGTTTGAAAATCTTTCTAAATCTGATGTGGAAATTGCAGGCGGAAAAGGTGCCAGTCTCGGAGAGATGATTAAAGCGGGCTTGCCCGTTCCTCCCGGATTCGCGGTCACGGCTCAAGCCTATAAAAAGTTCGTGGAGGAAGAGGGAATCATAGAGGAGATGAACGATTTGCTGAGCAAAGTCGATGTCGACGATTCGGCGTCCCTCAAGGAAACTGGTAAAAAGGTGAGACAGATGGTACTTGAGGCCGAGATACCCGAGGATGTTCGTGAAGATATTCTAAATGCGTATAAAGAACTTTCCGATCGATCGGGCGGTGAAGTTTCCGTGGCAGTCCGCTCGTCGGCGACGGCGGAGGACATGCCCGATGCTTCTTTTGCCGGTCAGCAGGATACTTATCTTAACGTTAAGGGAGGAGAGGAGCTGCTTGAATCGGTCCAGAAGTGTTGGGCTTCGTTGTTTACGGACCGAGCGATATTTTATAGGGAGAAAAATGACTATGCTCATGACCAAGTACTGATTTCAGTCCCTGTTCAAAAGATGGTGAATGCCGAGAAGGCCGGTGTACTGTTTACCTCTCACCCATCGACGGGTGATAAGGATAAGGTTGTCATTGAGGCCAACTGGGGACTTGGCGAGACCGTGGTTTCAGGTTCGGTGACTCCGGATACTTACGTCGTCGACAAGGAATCCGGCGAGATTTTGCAAGCTACAATCGGTTCTAAAGAGGTAATGATAGTACGAGATGCTGAGTCCGGCGGATCCGTAGAGAAGTCCACCCCCTCAGAAAAGAGGGAGGCCCAGGTACTCGGGCCCGAAGAGGCCGAGAAACTGGCCGAGCTGGGAAGGAAAGTGGAAGATCACTACGAACGCCCTCAGGATGTCGAATGGGCGGAAGAAGACGATGAACTCTATCTGGTGCAGTCCAGACCTATAACGGTACTGTACGGCGAGGAGGAAGAAGAGGAAGGAGAGGAAGGAGAGGAAGTCGCTGAAGAAGAGGCCGAAGTTCTATTGAAAGGACTTGGAGCCAGTCCGGGTAGAGCCTCCGGAACCGTAAAGGTAATTCCGGACGCCGACGAAATCGATCGCGTAAAGGAAGGAGACGTGCTCGTCGCTGAGATGACGGCACCAGACTGGGTCCCGGCCATGAGGCGCGCCGTTGCGATCATAGCTGACGAAGGTGGCACTACCTGTCATGCGGCGATCGTCTCTCGGGAGCTTGGTACCCCGGCAGTCGTTGGAGCCGGCAACGCCACCGAGCTTTTGGAAGACGGAATGGAAGTGACCGTGGACGGATCTTCCGGCATCGTTTACAAGGGTATAATCGAAGAGGAAGAAGAGGCCGGAGAAGAAGTCGAGGCTGCGAGAGTCACGGAATCGATACCGCCGACCGCTACCGACGTGAAGGTCAACGTCAGCCTTCCGGACATGGCCGAAAAAGTAGCGGAGGAGACCAAGGCCGATGGAGTTGGACTTCTCAGGGCGGAGCACATGTTGCTAACGATAGGAAAGCATCCACGTAAGTTGCTTGAAGAAGGCGGCGAAGATCGAATGATAGATGAATTCTCGGATGGAATTCGAACGGTTGCCGATGCATTTTCTCCGAAGGCGGTTTGGTACAGGACACTAGATCTGAAAACCGCCGAATTCAAGAACCTTGAAGGCGGCGAACAGGAACCGGACGAACCAAACCCGATGATCGGTTGGCGGGGAGTCCGCAGATTCACCGATCCGAATTACCCGGAGGAACAGGAGGTCCACAAGGTGGAGCTAAAGGCCATTAAGAAAGTGGTAGACGAAGGGTACTCAAATCTGGGAGTAATGCTCCCAATGGCTCAGCATCCGAACGAACTTCAGAACTTCAAGCGAGTGGCGAGGGAAGTGGGTTTGGAACCACACGAGGATTTTGAAGTCGGTATTATGATAGAAGTGCCCGCCGCGGCTTTGATAATTGACGAATTTATCGAGGAAGGAATCGACTTCGTAAGCTTCGGTACGAACGACCTGACTCAGTTTACGCTGGCGGTCGATAGGGACAACGAAAGGATAGCCCATCTCTATGATGAACGCCATCCGGCGGTGCAGAAGTTAATCAGAGACGTAATCCAGGAATGTAACGAAGCCGGAGTTAATACGAGCATCTGCGGACAGGCCGGGAGCTATCCCGATGTCGTGGAAAAACTCGTCGAGTACGGAATAAGTAGCGTTTCGGCTAATTCCGACGCCGTTCAAGAGGTCAGGAAAATGGTTAACAGAACCGAAAGAAAGATCATGCTCTCTCACGCTCGAGAAGACCACGAAAATTCCAAATGAGAGAAAACTAGAAATAGTTTTCTCCGATTCTTTCTATTTCTTTTTATGTAGAGTTTATTGAGGTAATATGGTAGTATGTACAATCTAGAACGGGAGTCTATAAAGAAATTTATCGATGAGCACAATGCCGGTAGGATAGCCGTACAGTTACCTTCGGGCCTGCGTCCGAGAATAACCGAAATAAATGAGATATTTGATGAGAATTTGGACGTTTTCTTCCTCGCGGACAGCTGTTACGGGGCCTGTGATCTTTCGGACGATTTGGCGGCGGACATTGGCTGTGACGTGTTGATACATTTTGGCCATGCGGACATGGGGATTCCTACCTCGATTCCGACTTTGTATGTGGAGGCCAGATCGGAAGAAGACCCGTCCGAAGTTTTGGATCAGGCAGTTTCGAAGCTGAGAGGCTCGACGTGGGGTCTTACGGCTACCGTACAATACGTCCATAAGCTGGGGGATATCAAGAAATTTCTGCGGGAAAAAGGAATAGATTTCGCCGTGGGTGAACCGGGTCCCCGTGCGGAATACCCGGGACAAATCCTTGGCTGTGATTGGGGGAGTGCAAAGTCGGTGGGCGATAGGGTGGACGGCTTCATTTACGTGGGCACGGGAAGGTTCCATCCTATAGGGATATTCTTGGCGACGGAAAAGCCCATTATCTCGGTCAATCCGGTCTCCGGCGTGTGCGAGGAATTCGAATTTTCCATGAGTGATTTTCTCAAAAAGAGAATGGCCGCAGTCGAGAGTGCGAGGTCGGGGCAAAAAATTGGTATATTTGTCAGCAAAAAGACCGGCCAGAAGAGGCTAGGTCTGGCCGAGGAACTGGCCGATAAGCTTCAGGATCAGGATTACGATTCATTTTTATTGCTGGGCGACGAGCTGGACTACGAGAATTTGAGGGACTATCGGTTAGATGCGCTTGTCAATACCGCCTGCCCCCGGATTTCATTTGACGATTTCGATCTTTTCGACGTTCCGATTTTAACTCCTTTTGAGGTCGGAGTGATGCTTGGAGAGGAGGAGTGGGAACCCTATCGGGTGGATGAGATAGGACAAAATTTCTGAGGGCGGTAAGATCAGAAAAAAAGAGCTGGAGATAAAACTGCAGGAATTGGAATCGTTTCCCGACCCCGATCCGGAGTTGGAACAGTATATGACTCCTGGTGACGTGGCGGCTGCACTGCTTCATTTGGCGTACTCCCACCGCTCGATAAAGGAAAGGGAAGTCTACGATCTGGGCTGTGGGACTGGCCGTTTGGCCATAGGCGCGGCCCTGCTTGACGCAGAGAGCGTCGTGGGTGTGGATATCGACGGCGAAGCCCTCGGGGTAGCCGAGAAGAATGCAGAGAAGGTCGGAGTCGATGTCGAGTGGAAGGAATCCGACGTTCGGGATTTCGAGGGCCCAAAGCTCGACACGGTAATTCAGAATCCTCCCTTTGGGGTCCAGCGTAAGGGTGCGGACATGGAGTTCCTGGAAAAGGCGCTTGAACTGGCTAATGAGGTGTATTCCATCCACAAAGGGGTGGAGAAAAACAAGAGCTTTATATCGAATCGGGTCAAAAAATTAGATGCAAAAGTAACACATAGAATTGAAAAGGAGTTTCACATTCCCGCTCAATTTGAATTTCACACACGTGAGGTATACAGATTCAAGGTATACATTTACAGAATAATCAAAGGAGGTAGATAAATTATGAATGAAGGAGCTCAGACTGGAGATTTTGTAGTACCTGGTGATTTTCTATCGACCACGGAAGAATTTCTCCCATCGGAAGGAGTCTACGAGGAGAATAACGGTATTTACTCCGCTGCGACGGGAATTGTCCTTATGGACGCCGATTCGAAGCAGATTTCAGTTCATCCAAAAACGGATACTCCTCCGGTTTTAGAAGAGGGAGACATCGTTGTAGGTCGAATCAGTCAGATTAGAGGTCAGATAGCTAACGTCGACATCGCAGCCGTTAGAGGACACGAGGATCGAGAGGTACCGACTCCGGGTGATGCGATTATTCACATATCTAACATATCGTCGGATTACGTGGAAGAGATTGAAGACGAGTTCAAGCCCGCTGACATCGTCAGGGCAAGAGTCATCGGCATAGGTGAGGAATCCGTTAAACTGACGACGGTGGACGAAAGTCTCGGAGTCATAGTTGCGCTCTGTTCCGATTGTCGTTCGCTTCTAGAGAAGAAAGATTCGGGTCTCAAGTGTCCTAACTGCGGAAATTCCGAGGGACGAAAGATAACCAACGACTATCGAGAAGGTATATTGTAGAAAATGTCTGAAAACAAAAGAGCGATGCAGTTTCCAATCGAAGATACCGAACAACTTATAGCCCTGATCGAAGGCCTTACCGAGATAAATATAGATATGGATGTAGAGTCAACGCCTTCTTCCATAGAAATTATCCTATATGGGTCAGAAGGCAAAGTGAACGAGGCCGAAGACAAGATCCGCAATTTAGTCGAGGATTCTAAGACGCCATAAGTTTCCTAGACGTATTTTTGTTCTTTTTTAAAATCGTACCGTATCCAGATCGTGGAATAGAATTGGTTGAGGAAAAGGTCTATAAGAGGGTAAAAACCCTTTCCTCTGTGTGGTGTAAAAATGGAAGTCGATTTGATGGAAAAGGAAGGCACGAAAATGAAGATCAAGATTATTGGAGAGGGCCATACTTTCTGTAATGCTCTCCGAAAGAAGCTCCACGAAGATGACAGGGTAGAAACCGCCGCTTATAATATAGATCATCCTTTGATTGCGGAGCCGGTAATGCACGTGAAGGTTGAAAAGAATAAATCTCCGAAGAGCGCTTTGGTGCGAGCGGCTAATTCTCTGTCCGAGGACTACGCGGAAGTTGGAGAAAAATTAGAAAAGGCTTTGGAGAATTGATGCCGAGAAACTTTTTCGAATATTCCGAACCTAGGGAAGCTTTTCTCGATAAAAATTTAGCAAAGCTAGGTGACGCTCTAGTCAATCTGATCTATTCACTAGCCATGTCCGAGGCAAAGATGGAGCCGGACGGGGCAAAGGCCCCCAACGAGGTTCTTTCCAACGCCCTGTCCGAGGCAGATTTCAGGCACTTGGCGCCTTCGAGGGCCGATAGTCACCAGTTAGCCGACGTGGTGGAGGCGATAGTGGCGTATGCTTGGCTCAAAGACGAGATAGGTTTGGAAGAATCCGTCAAAATTCTGTCCGATCCGCTTTCCGATTCAAATCTCGAAAGAAGGAGAGACGTTTTTAAAGGGGCGGAAGAAGGTTTCAAAAACTTGTTGATAGAAATATCTAAAAGGATCTCTCTTGAATAAAGTCGAGTTTCGAGAAATAAAGCCCGAGATTAGGATTATTGGGATAGATGACGGGTCATTCGATTCACGGACTGATGACAATACGTGTCTGGTCGGGGTCGTTACTAGGGGTGGTGAGGGATTAGATGGAGTTCTTGTGGACGAAATCGAAATCGATGGTGAAGATTCCACCTCCACCATCGTTGACATGGTTAACGGAAGCAGACACAAAGAACAGCTCAGGATTATAATGACTAGCGGTATCACGTTTGGTGGCTTTAATGTTCTGGATATAAATGACCTGTTTGAGAAGACGGGCCTGCCGGTAATAGTCGTGGTGAGGGAAGAGCCCGACTTGGAATCCGTTAAGAGTGCGGTAAAGAACCTGCCCGACTGGAAAAGTCGATGGGATAGGCTCAGCTCCGCCGGTGAACTAGTCCCGGTGAAGATTGAGGATAGGGGAAATGGAAATAAGATTTTTATCCAGTTCAGGGGAATAGAGGAGGAGGACGCCAAGAAGGTAATTAAAATGGCTTCCACTAGGAGCTCTATCCCGGAGCCGCTCAGGCTTGCGCATCTGATTGCCACGGGTATTAGCCGTGGGGAGAGCGTCGGACGTGTATAATATGAAAAGTTATTCGGAGGACGTTCTGGGCGGGAAAGAACTATTTGCCGAGGTAATTTCCCTTCTCCTTGTTGTAGGGATTTTATATTTCGGTATAAAAGGTGCATTGGTGCTTTCTCTACAGACGACTTCCCCCATGATGGGGGTTTCCGGAGACAGTATGACACAGCCCGACAATTCTTGGAACGAATACTATGTCAACAACGGGTTGGATACTTCTGCCTTCCCGTTCAATAACGGTTTGCAAAACGGGGACTTGGTGATACTAACCGGGGTCGATTCCTTAGATGAGATTCAGATCGGAGACGTCGTAGTCTGGCGTGAGGGAGGAGCCTCTATTATACACAGAGTTGCCGTCATAAACCCCGAGCAGGGATATGTTCGGACTAGAAGCGATAAATACGGCGGGTTAGACAGACGTGTACGGGTCGAGGATATCTTGGGTAAGGCTGTTTATTCGGTTCCGTATTTGGGCTACTTGGCTATCTAGGAGGGATTGAATTGGGAGAGTACGAGAATCCGGCCTTGACTGTGGACATAATTATACAGGTAGATGGTGGGGTGGTGCTGGTCGAGCGGAAAAACGATCCTTTCAGGGGGTGCTGGGCTCTTCCCGGCGGTTTCGTGGAGTATGGAGAAACGGTCGAGGAGGCGGCCCGGAGGGAGGCCGAGGAGGAGACCGGTTTGAAGGTGTCCTTGAGAGAGCTGGTCGGTGTTTATTCGGACCCGGATCGAGACCCTAGAGGGCATACGGTCTCGGTCTGTTTTCTCGCGGATAAGGCGGGAGGTGAGCTTCGTCCGGCGACGGATGCGGCGGACGTAAAAGTTTTCAAGGAAGTCCCATCGAGTAATCTTGCGTTTGACCATGAAAAAATATTGAAAGAAGCTGGAGTTGGTAAATGATGGATTTTTGTCCAAAGTGTGGAAATTTAATGAATCCGAAGAAAAAGGATGGAGAAGTCGTTCTGGCCTGTCCTAACTGCGGTCATGAGGAGAAGAAGGAGGAAGAGGATTCAGACTCCGATTCTTACAAGGTCGTCAGGGAGGGTGAAAAGAAGGAAGAAACAGCGGTAATCGAAAAAGATTCGGAGAGCCTTCCGAAGACCCAGAAGAAGTGTCCCGAGTGCGGGAACGGCGAGGCCTACTGGTGGATGCAGCAGACTCGTAGTGCGGACGAACCTTCGACCAGGTTCTACAGGTGCGTCGAGTGCGGACATACCTGGAGAGAATATTAGAGAGGGGCAGTTCGAATGAGTGGATTTACACCCGATTCCGTCCCTTCTGCCAAGCCTAGAAGGATTTCTGAGATAGAGCCCTCGGACGAGCAGGTTCAGGTCGTGGGACACATCGTCGACAAGGATGAGTCGAGCCTCGTTCTGGACGATGGCTCGGGGAAGCTGAACGTACTCTTCGAGGACCCCAGTCTAATCGAGGACACCGAGGTGGGCATGAAAGTCCGCGTCTTTGGAACGCCGTTAAAGATTGAGGATACTCAGGAGATTCATGCGGAAATAATTCAGGACCTGGAGGAGTTGGACTTGGACCTTTACCAGAAGGTCATGGACAGGGTCGGAAAATTTGAAAAGGAGCTCCGACAATAAGCAGTTGAGGGATTTGATTGAGGCTGAAGATGGACAATTCGGAAGTGTGGAAGGACAGTATCGGCGCCATTTCTAACTTGATTGATGAGGTAAATTTTGAGTTTAAAGAGGATGGGATCGAAATGAAGGCCATGGATCCTTCTCACGTAGCTTTGGCGGATTTTCAACTATCCTCCGATGCCTTTGACGTGTACGAAATTGAAGAACCTCTGAAGCTCGGGGTGGATCTCGCCGAGATGGACAAGATAATGTCTAGGGCCAAGAAGAGCGACGAGTTCATATTGGAATTCAACGAGGACGAAAACAGGCTTAAACTGGAGTTCAGGGGGGCCTCCACCCGCAGATTTAGCCTCCCGATTCTTGAGATAGAGGAGGAAGAGCTTCCGGAGCCCGACTTGGATTTCACGGCCGAGGCGAAGGTTACTGCGGGGGCCATAAGCGGAGGCTTAAAGGACGCCGCCTTGGTCGGCGACAACGTGAGGTTTGAACTCTCCGAGGATAAGTTTGTAATGAAAATAGAGAGCGACACGGGAAGTGCCGAGATGGAGCTTTCAAAGGATAGCGACGGTCTGGAGGAATTAGAGGTTCGAGAGCCCTCCGAGGCCATGTACAATATAGGCTACCTAGAGGACATGTTCAAGGCCGCGAGTTCCAACGATTTGGTGGATGTGGATCACGGAGTCGATCTCCCCATACGGATTACATTTCAAATAGCGGAAGGAAAGGGACACCTAAAGTTTATTCTTGCGCCGAGAGTAGAGACTGAATAGGCGGTGTCGATGCCGACCGAAAAGTATGCTGCCGTTTTGAACCCCTTTTCAGAGGAAGGGAAGGAGATCGTGGAGGAATCGCCTCCTTTCGATTCTCTGCCCGAGAGGATTATAGAGAAGTCGGTCGAAAAAGTCGACGAAACTTCCGGTTCGGATGTGAGGGTCGACTTCGATGAGGAGGAGGTTAGGGACGAGGTTCTTTCTTTTTATTTGATGTGTCAGGCGATAGCTTCCGTTTCCTATCCGTATTCCAACGAGGTCAGGGCAGTCGTCGAGGCCACGAGAAAAAGAATCAGGTACAGGCTGTACGATTTGTTCAGGAGGGGCCACGAGGATTTGTGCCTTGAGGTTATAGGTCGTTCCTTCAGGTATAGGGAACTGGAG
>CAZEBR010000005.1:39310-52974 GCA_964510375.1 Hadarchaeota archaeon (SeqCode)
CGTTGGCTCGGAGATGTGTATAAGAGACAGGATTTGATTCCGCTTATCGAGCACAGACAGATAGACCTGACCGATCAATACATCGTGAACGGATGGGCTCTGATAACTCCGAAAAAGCTCTGGAGCTTCTTCGCCAATTACATAGAGGGTGAAGTGGAAGACTACATCGACGAACTTTACGACAAGTTTTCCAAGGACGGGCCCCCCTCCGACGTTCTCGAGGAAGTGGGGGAGAGGATTTCCGAAAATCTGCCGGAGGATACTAAAATTACCGAAGCCGCCGAATCTAAGGGCGGAAAACTGCGTCAGGAGTGCTTTCCCCCGTGCGTCAAAAAGACCCTGCAGGGAGTCGGCGAGGGGAACAGAAATTATGCCGTGATAGTCCTGCTCACTTCATTCCTTTCCTATGCCAGGATATCGCCCTCCGGAAAGTCGGTTAACCGAGTGGCTGATTTCGTCGACGACATTTCCGTGATAGAGGACGAGGTCGTTCCTCTCATTCTCGAGGCTTCAGAGAATTGTAGGCCGCCCCTCTTCAAGGATCAGCCCCAGGACAAGGCGAACGTATACTACCATATGGGGTTTGGGATGACTACGCAGCCCCGCCTGAGGGATAGCGGAAAGTCAAAGTGGTACCGACCCCCTAACTGCCGCAAGATAAAGACGGAATCCCCCGCCCTATGCAATCCCGACGAGTTATGTTCCGACGTGAAAAATCCTCTGACTTACTATTACAAAAGGTACTATCGGGACGAGTGGGACGTAAAAGACCTCCCCGACTACCTATTGCACACCCTCTCGTTGAGGGAGTTCGGTTTTGATCATGACGGTGAGGGTCCGAACGACAGGTATAACCAGTTCATGACCCAGGACGAGCTCTCGAAGTTTATGAAGGAGAGGTATCCGTATGCTAGCTACAGCAGCGTGGCGCTGTACGAGAGACCCTCGGAGAGAAAGAAGTGGATAAAGTCCGAACTCGCCTTCGATATAGATGCCAAGGATCTTCCTTTCAAGCGGTGTGACTGTACCGGCGGGGAGGTGTGCGAACTGTGTCTGGAAGATGCACGCCACGTTACCGCCACGTTTGCGGAAACTTTGAGTTCCGACTTGGGTCTGGATGACATTCACTTCGTTTATTCGGGCAGGGGATTTCATATCCGGGTTTTTGACGATTCCGTGATGGAGATGGGTCAGGCGGGGCGTTCTCAGGTTGTGGAGTACGTTACAGGAAATGTGGTCCCCTCCGATTTTACGATGGCTTTGGGTTATTCTCAGGTGTTTCGAAAGCGTGCTCTGAGGACTTTTGAAAAGCTAGAAAAGGAGGATCTCCAGGATGTTGGAATGTGGCACGCGGCGGCAAAAAGATTGATGGAGGAGAAGGAAAGAGTGATGAAAAAGATCGAGCAAGGAAGGATTGAGGATATTAGGAATATAGAAAAGATTGGAAAAAAATCCTTCGAAAAGCTTATCGAACTTATTACTAGGTTGAATTCTGAACACACGGACGGAAAAGTTACTATAGATAAGAAGAGGATTCTGAGGGTGCCTTCGTCTCTTCACTCCACTGTCAGTAGGAAGTGTATCGAAATTCCCGATATAGACAGTTTTTCCTTCGATCGGGCAGTTCCGGATTTTCTCCGCTAGGTGGTTGTATGAGCGGTTTTACTCTCTCCGATATCGAGGACAAGTGGATGGACGAGATGTCCTCGGACGATTTGACGACTCTGTCTGAGGATTTCTACGAGGATGTTGCCAGCTATGTGGCGGAGTTGGAGAGGGAGATTGAGGAAAGCACCGATCTCAGACGTGATCTCCTTCGGAGGGAGCTTGATCATGTCGTGGACATGGTTCAGGACATTCACTTCTTGCGCACTCTGAAGATTCTCGACTCGATATTTGAAGAGGAGGGGTCCGGACTCATGGAGAGGGAGAGGAGGTCGTTTTCCAAGATTAAGAGCGAATTTGATGATCTGAGGGGAGATCTGGTCGAGCCGATCCTGAAGGGCGAGTCCGAACTCAGGCCGCCAAGGGAGAAGAACAACCGGATGATTCTTATCTCGACGGATATCCCCGAAAAGATTATCTGTGCCGATATGACCGTTTACGGGCCTTTCGAGAGTGGGGATGTGGCAAATCTGCCCAAAAAGTCGGCTGATCTCCTCGTAAAGCAAGGTTTGGCGAAAAAGTTAGAGGTCAAAGAGGCCTGAGAAAGGGAAAATACTAAAACTTTTGAACCTATCTCCCATCATAAAGAACCCTAGAGGAGATGTGTAAAATGAAATATCCAAAGAAAATTAGGACGCATTGTCCCAACTGTAACGCTCACACTGAGCACAAGGTTAAGAAGGAAAGCGGCGGTCCTGCCGGCTCCGACAAGTGGGGCCAGAGGCAGTTCCGAAGGGTAAAAGCCGGTTACGGCGGACAGCCTAGGCCCAAGCAGAAGGGCGGCCCGAAGGTCTCGGAAAAGACCGTCCTCATTCTGGAGTGCACCGAGTGTGGTAAGAGTCAGGTCAGGAATGGACCGCGAGCGAAAAAATTGCAGATAGGTGAGTAGAGATGACTAAGGTAAACTCCCAGAGCCCGTGCTTCGTGAGAGTTCAGTGCGAGGACTGCGAGAACGAGCAGGTCGTTTTCAGTCACGCGACTTCCGAAGTCAACTGTAAAGTTTGTGGAAAGACCCTAGCCGTTCCCGGAAGCGGAAAGGCCGAAATTAATACTAAGATTTTGGAGATAGTGGGGTGATTTTTTGGTACGTCGGAGGTGGGAATGGCCCGAAAAGAACGAGCTAGTTATGTGTACAATCAAGGAGGTCTTCGATCAGGGGGCTTACGCAGTTCTGGACGAATACGACGAGAAGGAGGGGATGATCCATATTTCAGAGATTGCATCGGGCTGGATAAAGAACATTCGCAGACACGTGAAGGAAGGCCAAAAGACCGTCTGTAAGGTGCTCAAGGTTAAAAAGGACAAGAATCAGATTGACCTTTCCATGCGGAGGGTCAAGGACAGCCAGCGTAGCTGGAAGTCCGAGCAGTGGAAGAGGGAAAGAAAGGCGGAGAACCTGTTAAAACAGGCCGCCAAAAGGGTCGACGAGGATTTGGATACGGCATACGAAAAGGTAGGTTTCCCCCTGCAGGAAGAATACGAGGATATATACACCGCCTTCGAGGAGATCGCGAGAGACGGCAGAGAATTGTTGGAAGAAAAGGTTGATGCGGAAGAGAAGTGGATCGATGCTCTTATGGACCTGATAGAGACGGGCGTTGAACCGCCGACGGTCGAGGTAAAGGGGTTTGTCGATTTGAAAACTTCCAGCCCCAACGGAGTGGAAGTGATAAAGAACGCATTGATAGAGGGGAGAAACAACATTTCTAATCCTGATATCAGGGTCAATATACAGTATGTAGGGTCGCCGTCCTACTCTATCGAGGTCACGGCTCCCGATTATAAGGAGGCCGAGAAGGCCCTTCAGGAAGTCTCCGAAAAGGCCATCTCTTACGTCGAGGAGGACGGGGGTTCTGGCGAGTTTTACACCGAAAAGGAGGAATAGAATGAAGATGAAGAAATGCAAAAGTTGTGGTATTTATACTTTGAGCGATACATGTCCCGAGTGTGGTGGGGAGACCTCTTCTCCACATCCTCCAAAGTTTTCGCCGGAGGACCCGTATGGCGAGTACAGGCGGAGGCTGAAAAAGCAGGAAATGGATTTGTGATGGGGATGAGCAAGACAAAATTAGAAATTACTAAGGAAGTCGATATGGAGGAACCGTTGCTAATTGAGGGACTTCCGGGCATAGGATACGTCGGAAAGCTGGCGGCGGATCATCTTGTAGACGAATTGGATGCGGAAAAATTTGCTGAAATGACTTCTTCGTATTTTCCTCACCACGTCACCGTCGACGAGGACGGGGTGATGGATCTGGTTAAAATTGACTTTTACCACGCAAGTTTCGACGATCAGGACTTGATTATACTCGTCGGCGACGTTCAGGCCACTTCCAACGAGGGCCATTACGACGTTACCAATAAATTGCTCGATTTCGCCGAGGAAAGGGGGGTCACTGACATATTTGCTCTGGGCGGGTATGCCACTGGAAAGCACTCGTCCTCGAAGCCGAAGGTGGTAGGGGCCTCGAACGATGAAGAGGTCTTGGAGGAATATCGCGATCACGGCATAGACGTGGAGGAAGGGTCCGGTCCGATACTGGGAGTGTCCGGGCTTCTGCTCGGTCTGGGCAAGAACAGGGGGATAAAGGGCTCCACATTGTTGGGTGAGACTCATGGAATCCTCGTCGACCCGAGCTCTGCAAAGGCCGTTTTGGAGGCATTGACGAACATACTGGGCTTCGAAGTCGATATGAGCAAGCTTGAGGAGCGGGCCGAAAAGACGGAAGAGATAATCAGCCGCCTCCGAAGGGAACAGAAGCTGAGAGAAGTGAGCGAGCCGACGGAAGAGGAAGAGGAGCTTTCTTACATAGGGTGAAGGTGCCTTACTTGTCGGAAATCTATTCCGTGGACTTTCATATTCACGGCCTTTTTTCCGGTGCGACTTCCGACAAAATGGTTTTCGATAAAGTCGCGGAGCAGGCCACCTTCAAGGGTCTTGACTTTGTGGGGACCGGGGATATACTGCATCCGAAATGGATGAGCATGGTCCGAGAAAGTTTGGATGAGGTCGGTGAAGGGACCTATTTGCATCCCGAACACGGCGTCCGGTTTGTCCCGACGGTCGAGGTCGAGGATAAGACGAGGGTGCATCACGTTGTTCTCGTCCCGTCACTGGGCAAGGCGGAGGAACTCAGGGAGGCCTTCGATCCGTTTTCCGAAGACATGAATATAGACGGGAGACCCCGCTTGGACTTGGACGCTCCCCGCATAGTAGAGATTGCTACCGATTCCGATTGCTTGATCGGACCGGCCCACGCGTTTACTCCCTGGACGAGCGTTTACAAGGAGTTCGATAGCTTGGAGGATTGTTACGGAGACCAGCTGGGGGAAGTGGACTTTCTGGAGCTTGGTCTGAGCGCGGACACGTTCATGGCGGACAGGGTAGAGGAGCTGGACGGTCTAACTTTTCTCTCAAACTCGGACGCCCACAGCCCCTGGCCCAACAAGCTCGGACGGGAGTTTAACAGGTTCGAGCTTTCCGAGCCGGTCTATTCGGGAATTTTGTCCTCCATCGAGGATAGGGTCGGTCTCACTCTTAACGTGGGACTCAGTCCAAAGCTGGGCAAGTACCACCTCAGTGCCTGTTCCAGATGTCACGAGCGGTTCGATGTCGAGGAAGCTAGGTCTTTGGACTGGAATTGTAACGAGTGCGGCGGGGATATAAAGAAGGGTGTTTCCGACAGAGTGGACGAGCTGGCGGATTTCGATCGCCCCCACCACCCAGATTTTCGCCCCGATTACGTTCACGTAGCTCCTCTGTCGGAGATAATCTCTCTGGCCTGGGGCGGAGTCGATCCCCGTTCCAAAAAGGTTCAGCGAGCTTGGAGATCCTTGGTGGAGAAGTTCGATGACGAGATATCGGTCTTGATCGACATTCCTATATCCGACATAAAGGAGGTATCGGACCCCAGTATCGGTGAGATGATAGATCACTTCAGGAGGGGCGAGCTGGAAATATCTTCCGGTGGCGGAGGCGAGTACGGAAAACTGGAAATCCCGTCAAAAGTTATTAAGGCTCAAAAGAAAGAAGGTCAAAAAAGACTTTCAGAGTTTGGTGGTTGATTTGGAGGTTAATGCGAGTCTATGTTTCAACTGTGGTGCGTGCGCCAGCGTCTGTCCTTCTAACCTAATCGACGTATACGATAGGGACGTGAAGGTCCGAGAAGGATGCGACGATTGTGGTCTGTGTGCGTCCGTCTGCCCGGTGGAGGCGATAAAAATTGACTGAGGCCTATGATATCATCGTCGTCGGGGCAGGACCTGCCGGTTCCTTTACCGCAAAGGCCGCAGCCGAGAGGGGTGCGAGCGTATTGATGTTGGACAAGCGCCGCGAGCTGGGAGTGCCCGTACAGTGTGGAGAGGCACTCTCGGAAGATGCTCTCGATTCGTTGGACATAGAACCCGATCCTAGGTGGGCGTTAAACAAGATAGATGCGGCGAGATTAGTTTCTCCCTCCGGAAAATATGTCGACATGGAGCAGGGGTCGAAGGCGAAGGTAGGTTACATATTGGACAGAAAAGTTTTCGATAGCCACATGGCCGCGAGAGCGGTGAGGGCCGGAGCGGATATTAAAATTGACACCTACGTGGACGGTTTGATGGAAGAGAACGGGGACATCAAGGGCGTGACCTACGAGTCTAGGGGGGAGAAGGGCGAGATTCGCGGTGAAATGGTGGCCGCCGCAGATGGTGTAGTGTCCAAAGTCGCCCGGTGGGCCGGGTTCGATACCGCCCTCGCCCCGAACGAAATCGAGTCGGGCGTCCAGTTTAGAATGGTGGGCATAGAAATCGACTCGCCCTCCACCATGGAGTTCTACTTCGGAAACGAGATAGCTCCGGGCGGATACGTGTGGATATTTCCTAAGGGCGAGGACGTCGCCAACGTCGGGATTGGAATACTCCCCGCTAAGGGCGAGAAGCCCCCGATCGAATACCTCAAGGATTTCGTGGAATCGAGGCCCGAACTCAGCAAGGGACGCATACTCGAAATAAATTCTGGCGGCGTGCCGGTCTCAGGACCCCTCGAAAAAACCTACGACGACGATATCTTGGTCGTGGGCGACGCCGCCAGACAGGTCAATCCCCTGACGGGCGGAGGGATTAACTGGTCCATGAGGGCCGGAAATGTGGCGGGCGAGGTCGCCGCTAGGGCAGTCGCCGAGGGAGATACCTCCGCCGAGAACCTGGAGGAGTATCAGGACAGGTGGAAGGATATCATGTGGGAAAAACTGGAGAAGTACAACAAGGGCAAGGAGGTAATGTGGGACCTCGATGACGATGAACTCGACGATCTTGCGGACGTGCTACAAGGCGTGGACTTTGAGGAGATCAGTCTGTCGAAGATGCTAAAGGTTTTGGCAAAGGCTAATCCTAAGTTGATGTGGAAGCTCAAAGGTCTGTTCTGAGAAAGTTGTTTTCGTTTACGAACGGCCAACGTTGTCCGTTAGTCAACGCCTTATGGCTTCAGTCTCTTTCGATCCCTTGGGAACAAAACGGTTTCCCTTATGTTTTGACTTCCGGTTAAGATCATTATCAGACGGTCCACACCTAGTCCGAAACCAGAATGGGGAGGGAGTCCCCAATCAAAGTTCTTAAGATGATATTCGAATTGGTCCGGGCTGAGGTTGTTCTGTTTGAGTCTTTCTATCAATAGATCCTTGTCGTGGACACGGGTCCCACCTGAGGCCAGTTCTATTTCTCTACACATCAGGTCGAAGGCGTGTGAGAGTTCTGGATCGTCTTCTTTCGGCTGTATGTAGAATGGTTTCATCTCTGACGGCCAGTCGATGATGAAGTATGGCCCTTCGATTATTTGGCCGAGTTTTCTTTGTTCTGGAATCGAGAAGTCGGCCCCCCACTTTATTTCTTCTCCTTCGCCCTGCAATTTTTCTATTGCTTCGCTATAGGTGATTCTTGGCAGTGGTTTTTCCGGGATTTTGATTTCTTGTTCGAGCGTTTCTAACTCTTCGCTGTTTTCTTGTTTGACCTTTTCGAATGTGTTTATGATCAGGTCTTCAAGTACCTCCATTACGTCTTCTTTCTGACTGAATGCCATCTCAACGTCGGCGGAGATCACCTCGTTCAGGTGATATCTGGTGTCGTGTTCCTCGGCCCTGAAGATCGGCCCTATCTCATAAACTTTGTCGAAGGCTCCTGTGAGTATCTCCTTGAATAGTTGCGGGCTCTGGCTGAGAAAAGCCTCCCTCTCGAAGTAGGATATTGGGAACAGGGCAGCGCCCGTTTCTGTGGCGCTCCCGACTATTTTTGGCGTGTTTACCTCCATGAAGTCCTTTTCCGCCAGCGTTCTTCGAATGGTCTGCATCGTATTGTTCTTTATTTTGAATATCGCAGCTGGCTGTGGCCGTCTGAGGTCCAGGAGCCGCGCGTCCAGTCTAGTGCTCATTTCCGCCTTGGTTCTGCCGGTCGGGTCCAAGGGCAACGGCGGTTTTGCGGGATTGAGCACGCGAATTTCTTCCGGGATAACTTCCGCTCCTCCGGGCGCCTGATCGGATTCAGTGATCTCGCCCTTAACCGCTATAGATGATTCCTTGCTTATGGAGTCTATCTTATCGAAAGTTTCGTCTTCCACTTTGCCCTCAGGTGCGGTAATTTGGACTTTTCCGCTCGTGTCCTGTAAATTAAAGAACTTGATGCCGCCCAGATCGCGTATTTCCTCTACCCACCCCATCAATATAGCTTCCTCTCCGTCGAGGTCCGGTTTCACTTCGGATGCCGAGTGGGTCCTCCTCCAGTCTCCTAATTTTTCTTTACTCATCTTTACCGACCTTGGTCCTCTTTTTTGTTGACAGTGTTTTACTTATATGTTGGTGCAGGATATATCGTAGGCACGTAAATTTCCCTCCGGAGCTTGGTTACCCTATCCCCTTCCGATTGTTGTATTGTTGCCCTACAGTCTACGATGAGTGTTGGTCAACGGACTACGATAAATCGTTGGTCCAAGGACTACGTCAGATCCCCCGCTCCTCCATTTCCGCCAATCTACGCTCGAGCCTTGCCCTGATGGCTTCTATGTCACCCTTCTCGTGTGCGAGTTTCAGGTAATCCCGCAGATCCTCAGTCAGAAGCTTAGTCGCTTCCGGGTCCAAAATACCGCCGTACACAGCGAGTTCCAGCGTGTAAAATGATTCAATGATTTTATCATATCCCTTTTTCCACCTTTTCCATGCACCTGAACGGTTTATTCCCATTACAGAGGCTAAATCACCGAAGCTAATATCTTCGCTCCTAAAATAGAACATCAATGCCTTCAATTCGGTTTTTTTCATATCTGATTTTTTCAATAAAGCGTTTGCCAGTGGGTTTTCTTCCATCCACTCGTCTATTTCGTTCGAAATACTTTCCAAGTCCATGGTCTATATATGTTTCCTATTTTAGGAAACAGTAGATAAATCTTACGAATTAGAACCTGTTTGTTTCTTACCAATTCTGCCTTATAGTCCTGTTGCCTGAAAGTAAACGAGTAGTCCGTTGGGAAACGGGCAACGGTATAGGTTAATTTTTTGTAGTCCTTTAGACAACACTATAATGTAGACCCTTGGTCAAACGCGTAGACTAACGGTCAATGTGATAATCATGTCGGAGGATATTACTAGGTTCATACCGCCGGATTTGAGATTGGAAATAGCCCAGAGTGTGATAGAGGTAAAGGGAATAAGGCCCCTCGCGAGGGAAATAGACGTTAATCCCAAGTCCGTTTTTAAGTACAAAAAGGGTAACTCTCATCCGGGCGACGAGGTAATGGCTAAAATACTGGCGGTTGCGGATCGGGACGAGTCAGTTCCCTTGGACGAGTACCTCGATAGGCTGTCACAAGAGTTTTCGAAGGCCATGGAAAGACCCATAGTTTCACGCGATGTCGTACCGGAAGGCGTTGACGAGGAGTCAACAACTAGCCGGGAATCAACGGGGATGGAGGAGAAATCCGTTGACCGAGAGACAACAGAGGAGGCCGGAAGGCCGGAGACCGTTGGTAAACAGACAACGGAAGAGATCTCTTTCGACGAGCTATGTGAAAGGATAGGCGTTTCTAGTCCGTTTAACCAGTCAAAGGTGAGGAAAATTATGTCCGCCCTCGCCGAGGAGGGTGAATTGGGACTTACAGAGCTGGTGGAATTGACTGGTCTTTCCGGTGAGGCGGTCGAGAAGTACGCGGAAAAGTTGAAGTCGGAGGGGATCGTGAGCGAATCTCCGAGCGGCGAGTTTACTATAAGCATAGCTTTAGGGGTAGGTGATTGATTTTGCCCTCTTTACTCGAGGAGAAGTTTACAGTCGGGAAATTTGATCGGAAGAAGAAGGCCTTCTTCGACCGTTTCGACTGGGATTTCATGCCCTTTGCTCAGAAGGACCCGCTACCCGAGCCCGAGCTCTTGGTCCCGCGTCAGGTCGAGAACGTTCAGGAGCTGATAGATCTGGTCAAGGAGGGAGACCTCGTTTCGTTCATAGTCTCGGAGATCGGGATGGGAAAGACTGCACTGTGCAGATTTTTGGAGAGGACCCTGCCCGAAGAGGAGGACCAGAAGATCGTTTCCGTTTTCCTCCACGGCCCCTCTATAGAAAACAGGGAGCAGATGTTGAGGATTATTTTGGAGAGGCTGGAGTTGCAGTCCGACAAGGGCGACGTCGCCTCCCAGTTCGAGAGGTTGAGGCAGTGGCACGAGGACTATCCCGATTTTCTCCTTGCCGTGATAGTAGACGAGTTCCCCGACATCGACGAGGACGCTCTTAATATAGTCCGTTCCGCCGCCGATCTGGAGGGAGTCGTCTGGATCCTGAATGGGCAGGAAAACGAACTGATCGATTTCGTCGAGGAAAACGCGCCCGCCCTGCTCGAGAGGAAGAGGCACGTGTTCAGGCTCGACCCGATGGACGAGGATGAGATCGAGGAGCTCCTGATGTATCGCATGGCCTGGGCCAGGGGCGGCGACTACGAGGACCGGGAGCTGGAGCCGTTTACCGAGGGGGCCGTCGAAAAGATCTACGAGGAGTCCGACGGGATCCCCCGGAGGGCGCTCAAGTTGGCAGGCGACTCGGTCTACAACGCGATCGAGGAGGATGAGGTGAAGATCGGTCCCGAGCTCGTGTACGAGCGGGACAGGGAAAGTCCCGAGGGGGACAGCGGAAAAAAGAGCTTCTGGTCGTTTCTCCCGTTTATCGAGGATTAGCTCATGCCGTTTTCGTTACCCGTTGACCTACGGTCTACGAAATTGCGTTGCGGCGCGGACCAAGACCCCTCTATAATAAACCATTTATAAGGGATGTAAGATATTTGAAGTGTTTGAAAAGATGACCTACGAGTTCGACTTCGATCTCACTGAGGTTTCGAGATCCTTCTTCAGGGAACTGGCCAAGTTCTCGGAAAAGCGGGGCATCCATCAAGGTTTCGGCGGCCTCGTCGAGGACGCCGTGGACAGGTTCAGGTTGCAGGAAATGACCGGCGTTCCCGTGTCGGACGTAACGAAGCTGGTCAACGACATGATAGACGTGCACGCGAAGAACCTTTCTCAGGAGGAGGAATTCGAGGCCGCGGACGACAGGGCCGTTTTTCTTCCCCACTGCGCCAGGAAGTACATGGACAACCGTTGCGCGGCGGACTTCGATTCAGACTTAGCTTCCTACACCTGCAACCACTGTTCGGAGGACTGCCTGATAAACAAGGCCACCCGCTACGCGGAGGAAGAGGGGTACGATGTTTACGTCTTGCCCGGCGGGTCCTGCATACCCAAGCTCATGGAGAACAAGGAGTACGATGCGATAGTCGGCGTGGCGTGCTCCGACGAGATCCAGCTTGGACAAAAGTACCTGAAGAAGATAGGCGTTCCCTACCAGGGGATCCCGCTCCTGAAGAACGGATGTGCCGGCACCGAGTTCAACATGGAAACCTTCAGAAAAATCGTCTAGCTTTTTGCAGGCCCCCTATGGATCGGGCTCGAATAACGATATTTGTCGTAATGAAGGGTGCCATGCCGAGTGGCGTTTTGTGCTAAACGGTTATGAAAAGGTTCCGAAAATAGTTTCCGTCCGTTGGTTTAATATTTTCAAGCTCTAAAATCGGTTAATCTGTTTTTAGACCACCAGATAAAATTTTGTCGGTCTTCCCTCTGTTTTCCCGTTACGGTTTTCGGTCCGAGGTCCTCAACGTTCTCGAACGTTATAAGATCGATTATCGATCGTGATAATATTCTTTGAATCGCATCGATGTCCGAAAGGGATTGTGAATATGTATTTTTATGACCCTGTAAATACGCATCCCTCTTGTTTTTTACCTGAGCGTTTTTTCCCTGCTTCGCTTGTCACATGTTTTGAATTATTCTCTTTGATACCGGCCTTCAATTTTACATCTTTTCTGAGGGCGAAATGGACGCAATTCTTCAACGCGAGCTTGGGCCGGGGGTCCGCCCCGGGTTTTTTACCTATTCGACAATAGACGAATCGAAGTTTGACGGGTGACGTGGATTTAGGGGTTAAACGGCCTTTTTTAGGGCCTAGCCCCTTTTTAAAGTCACAACCCTTAAGTATCGGTTCTGTTCCATCTTCATATACAATTACAGAACCTCAATGGAGGTGAAAATATTATGTATAGAAAAGTAACAGCAGTTATCGCGGTTACTGTAATGATTGTGTCGTTCGCCGGCCTTGCGACGGCCAACCATACCGCCGATGTCGATATTAACCCGAAGGCAGTTCAGGGCAACGCAAGGTTGCTCTTTGACTTGGAAATAAGCAATTCCTCGGGTTCGACCGACAACATCAACAAGATTTGGATAACTAGCGCTGATGGAACATTCTCAGAAGCTATAAGTGGAGCTCGTAACGGCGAGAACTTGGAGAACGCGGGGGAGAACCTGAATACTGCTTCGGGCTTTCTTTCCGATGCGGCAGGTTACTTCAGCGACGCCTCCGTCAATAAGGCGGACGCCGGCTCGCAAATGCTGGAAATCTACAGTGATGTGGAAGAGGCTGCTTCCATGCTTTATGGGACCGATTGGGATACAGCAGCGGACAAGCTCAATGCGACAAAGTACTTCTTCGAGAGAGCTGGAGAAAATTTGGAAGCCGATGTAACGGACATGGTCTACGAAAATGATCAACTATGGACAGCGGGTGACTTGATTATTGGCGCAGCGGATAACTTCCATGACGGATCAATTACCACCGAATGGGATGATAATACCTACAGTATGCTCGATGAGGCCGGAACTCGTATCAAGAATGCGGCCGACAACATACTCAGCGGAACATTTAGCTATGTTGCAGAAAATCTCAAGATAGCTTCCAGCGCACTAGAGAACGCCGGCGAAAACATGAAGGTTAGCGGTGATTCAAATGTCAAGGCGTCTGGTAAAGCCATAGTGAGGGCGTCGAAGGACATGATGGACATCGCCTTAGAGTTTGAGGCGATGGAGAACGATCTTTTGCAGGCTGGTAGAGCGTTAGGAATACCTACCGCCCCCGGATCGAATTGGATTCCGATAGAAAATGCATCCCGTGGTGTTTACGATGCAGGGTTGTTCTTGGAAAACGTTGCAAATCTAGAGAATGCCGGAGAGAACTTGAAGGATGCAGCAGAAAACATTGGTATAGCTTCAGGTCAGTTTTACTACCATTTGAACGTTTATGACACTAAAAATCCTCTAAGAAACGCAGGTAAAAATAATAACGGCAACGTTGGTCTTTACAGCGTCGGCACGATACTGGAGAAAGCCCTTGGAGGTAAATACCTTCAAGATGCGGGACAATCAATGCAAGATGCCGGTGATAACCTAGAAAATCTACGCTTCAGTTTGGTAACTGCTTCTGATCAGTTGTCCAAATCTGCAGAATATATGGCGGATGCGGCAGCTGAGCTGAAGTCCGCAGGTTCCGATCTTCAAACTGCGGGTTCCAAAGCTTGGGATTTCACGACTGATACAAGTCTAAGCTGGATGCCTTCGAAGGCTATTGCACCCTGACCGTGCACTGATCCGCGGACTGCAAGT
>CAZEBR010000005.1:53018-58909 GCA_964510375.1 Hadarchaeota archaeon (SeqCode)
CTCCTGGAAACGGCATAGACTTTTCAACGCTTATCAAAACCGGTTCAGGCAGCAAGCACACCCTCACGGTCTATACCAAGGATACCGCAGGGTCAATCGATGATTACGCCTTTACGATAACGGTTGACGGCACGCCTCCTGTCCTCACTGGTAGAGTATACCAGGACGAGGTCGAGGACAACAACATTATCGGGAACACGTACAATGACGGTATGGCGAAATTGGAAATCACGTCCGATGAGACTTTAGCTTCTATCGGCGACGTCAAGATTGTAGTGAGCGGAGAGAATGTCACTGGACCTCTCTCCCTTAGTACGACCGACAACAAAACCTTCACCGGCGAGTTCGAAGTCGGTGAGTGGGACGATAACAGTGTTTCCGTGTGGATTGAAAGTGCGACCGATACGTTCGGAAACGAGAATGCTGACGAAAACGTTGTTGAAGGTATAAAGGTAGATACTAGAGCACCAGTTTGGAACAATACCGGTAATGCTAATGAAAACAGCGGTCTTCCAGAAGCTAAAGACCTTTACACCAAGTTCAAATCGGCTAAGCTCACGGGCTTGGACAGGGACAATGTCTGGGCAACTGAGAACAGTATCTGGACCTTCAGTGGCGAGATTAAGGACAACACCGCAGGAAGCTGGTCCGGCATACTGAGCGACAGTGTCAAAGTCATGGCTAACGGTACGGTTGTAGAAACTGCTACATTGACGGATAACACGTTTAACGCTGATGATGTAGGCTTGGACGCTGGCTTGAACTCCATCACGGTTCAGGCAACGGACAAGACCGGAAACGTTATCGAGAACACTCTCGAGAACGTGTTCCTCGACGCTGCGGCTCCGACCGTGAGCTCGTGGAGCATAAGCGGCTCCAGCTGGACGGACAACAAGCAGCTTGTAAACACAGGTAACCCGACGGTCAATTTGACTATCGCCGACGAGGGACTCGGTGTAGCGTACGAGAACCTGATTGTTGGTCTGGACAATGACGATAACTACAGCAATGGTTTCGATTACGGTGAATTGGACAATGCCTTCGCCTACGAGTGGTCCGAAGGACAGGCCACCTGGGAGAACACCATCGAAAACGGCGGCGAAGCGTTCGTGGACGGCGAATACTGGATAGGCGTCGACATAAGCGACAACCTCAGGGACAACGTGGTTCGATACCGCAAGTTCAGGATAGACACGACAAAACCCGACTCGCCGACTCTTACCGATTCGGTGGGAGGCACTTCTGCCAACCCGGGTCTCACGACCCGAGCGAGCACCATTAACGTTCGCGGTGAAGCTACCAAGTCCTCGTGGGAGGATTACGAGGATCTGGGTATCAACGTTTACATCAACGGCGAAGTTGCCACGACGGGGTCTGTCAATTCCGACGGATCCTGGAGCGTGGACGTGCCTCTGGTCCCCGAGTCCAACAGAATCGAGATCGCGCTCGTCGACGCGGCCGGAAACGAGTCTGCAAAGACTTCTTACGGCTACGTCTACTGGAACGTCAAGCCGGCTCTGGATTCCACAGTTGGAGGCAATCCCTCCGACCCCGGCATGATAACCAAGGCGAGCGAGATAGAGATCTCGGGCACGGGTGCACCCGGAACCACCGTCAACGTTTACGTCGGCGGTTCCCAGACTGGCACTACCGAGGTAGACGCCGACGGTATCTGGAGCGCTGACGTGAGTCTCTCGAACGGACTCAACAGGATCAGCTTCTCCGGAAGTACCGACGACTACGAATCGGGCAAGGTCTTCTACGGTTACGTAGTGAGCGATTCCGTCGCTCCTACCGCCGAGATTACCAGCCCCAGCGCCGAAACCGAAACTAGCAATGCTTCTGTGAAGGTAGAGGCCACGGTCAGCGACGATGTTAGTTCGCCGACCGATCTCACGGTTTCCGTGAGGGCTCCGGCCTACACGATACCCGAGCAGAGCGTTTCCGTTGACTCCGAAGGTAATTTGGTAGTTGACGTGCCTTTGGAGGAAGGCGCCAACACGATATCCGTGATAGCCGAGGACGAAGCTGGAAACAGAGATATAGCCAATGTGTCCGTAACGAGGACAGTACCGAAGGCCGCCAATTGGGCGATGTACGCGACGTTTGCCGCGATCATAGCCATCATCTTGGCTGCGATAGCTATAATCCGAAGAGGATAAATCCAAAATTAGCGAGGGGACATACGCCGTTCGTTCCCTTGTCTCTTCCTTTTGTTTTTATTCATGCTTTTGAAGAGAGTACCTTTTCCTTGTATCCATATGTTTGCGGATAAGAATGACATATTACAGAAATCCCCTTTTTAAGCTTTTTATATATACTAGCAACGCCGGCCTTGAGGACCATGCGCAGTAACGTTTGACCAGACCAGAAATGGAAACTGTTTTAAGATATTTTGCTTCCGTAATGTTTGGAGGTAAAAAATTGGATTCGGACAGAGCTATAGGTGCCTTGATTGTAGTAGGCGTTATCGTTCTGGGAATACTCTATTTCGGCTCCTTCCTTTTCCCTTGGAGTCTTCTAGCGGCCATCAAGGTTCTGGTCTCGGCGGCTTTCCTAGTCGTTATAGGTATCGGCGGATGGATCGGCTGGACAATGATGTCCACTCCGTCACCCGAGCCCGTGGATGATATTGACGAGGAACTTGACGAGGAATTCGATGAAGATTTCTCGGACATAGAAGAGAGCGAGGACGAAGCGACTACTGAAGAAGCCGAAAAGGATTAAATCTTTCGGGGAATAAAACCGGATTTGATTTGTCCGTTTAGGGACTAGGATTCTATGGATGCAGAATCCTTCCCCGTCTTTTATCCTTGATTTTTTGAATGAGTTTTAGGTGCGATATCCCGGATGAAAAATTTCGGCAATACATGGGATAAATATCCGTTATGGAACGTTTCCTTAGGTTTTGTGGGTTTTGGAATTGACAGTCATCTATTTACGCTAAAATCGTTGACTAGACGGGTTTTGCCTTTCGATGGTTTTAGCTTGGGATTCTTCCGAGCTTGATAAGTGTCAGCGATTTCGTTCGGGGAAGTCGTTGCGAACGAAGCCACTGTATTTCCCTTTTTGGTTGACGGTTATGTTTACGGGAAAAAGACTTATTCAATCTACCAGATAAAAAACAATTGTATGTCGGACAAGAAGTCGAAAGGCCTGCCAAGGAAGTCCAACCTCAGGGAGTCCAACAGGCAGTTTACCAGGGAGGAGGCGCTTGCCCTGCTGTTTTTGTTTGTGGCCTTGGTCGCTAACCTTATAGTTTTGATGAACTTTCTGTTTGGGTAACCCCTTATCGGAAGTAGATGTATTTTTCTAGTCCCTTTTCGCTTCCATTATTATTGCCACTTCGTAACCGGCCAGTATACAGAGCCCTACTATAATAAAGAGTGCTACTTGGGACCAGGCAAATCCGATAGTTTCGAAAAGGGAGTGGTAGGCCCCCTTCCATATCAGGTAGGCTCCGAATACGGACCTTATTGCTCTGAAGACGTGGGGGAGCGAGTCGCCCTCAAAATAGTATACGATGGAAAATATTGATTCCAGGATTAGAAATATGCCTATGAACATCACTATGTTCGCTCCGAGAATCGGCACGCCGAGATCACCCATGAGTGAGATATTTAAGAGAATTGCTGAGTTGAGTCCCGAGATCGCCAAGCTTAACTCCTCCGTTATCCCAGCCTTTCGAGATATCTATAGACCGCCGGATTCCTTTCTGGACCTGGTTTTTCGTTCGGCCGATTCGGTAGTGGTCTCCTGCCAAGTAATTATAATCGAGACAAAAATCGCCAAGGCGCTTCCGACCACCACCAGTATGGAACCGGTTTCCCAACAGAACGAGAACGCCGGGGGGAGCGTGGTGATATGGGTTGAGAAACCCAGCAGGGACAATGCTCCGCCGATAAGCCCCAGCCCTGCATCGGTGTACGGTTTCTTGTCTTCCAGCCATCGGCTTTTGAAGAGGTCGTACCCGTTCATCGCACCGACTATGGATATCCATCCTCCGGCGAATGTCATGTAACCTATATATTTGTCGTATCCCCGTAGCGGTACTTTTCCTCCCTTCGCCCATGGCAGGAATATTCCTATCAAAATCAGCGCTCCACCTATTGCGAGGAGCCATTCAAAGTTGAAATTTCTGAGTCCACTATCCGCCATATCGACACCGAATAATGACCCTATTTATTAGTTTAAAAGCACTTCGGTTTATAATCTGCGTTTTGACTCATTTAGTTCCGGTCGTAAAGGTCGTTACCTCGAACGTCGACCCCGACCAGCATCGGCCCGAAGTTCTCCACCTCCAGTCCCCAGACGGCCTCGGCGGTCCCGAGGTCCTCCCAGTGGACTTCCTTCACGGAAATCACGGAATCGGCGGCCAGCGCGGCCGCTCCACCCGTGTACGCCAAGTAGAGTGTTCCCCTCTCGCTAATTTCCCTCGCTGCCTTCGGTCCCAGTCCGCCCTTTCCGATTATCGCCCGTACTCCGGTTCCTTCGACGAATTCCCTCTCCATCTCGTCCATCCTGGCGCTCGTCGTAGGGCCCGCCGCGATTACCTTCCACTTCCCTTCCTCCCTTTTGACCAGTGGGCCGCAGTGGTAAACCACTCCGCCTTTGAGGTCGACTGGTAGTTCCTCTCCCTTCCTCAGCTTTTCCAGGATTCGCTCGTAAGCCTCGTCCCGTGCGGTGAATATCGTTCCGGAAACTTCGACCAGATCTCCCGCCTCGATATTCCTCACGTCCCGCTCTTCGAGCGGGGGCTTTAGGGTTATCAGTTCTTTCTCGCTCATTTTGGTACCTCTATCTTCATTTCACCATCTTTCATCCTGGCTCTCGACCTTCTCGCGGCCCAGCACTGGAGGTTCAGCGCCACCGGCAGGCTCGCGGTGTGGCATCCTGCCCTTTCCACTTTGGCCCCCAGCGCGGTGGTCTTCCCCCCTAGTCCCATCGGTCCTATCCCCAGCCCGTTCGCCGCCTCGGTGATCTTCTCCTCGAGCTCCGCGAGGTCCTCGTCGTCGTTTTTCTCGTCGAGAGGTCTGAGAAGGGCCCTCTTGGCCAGGGTTGTGGCCTTGTCTGCGGTGCCCCCGATTCCCACTCCTATTATAGTAGGAGGGCAGACCTGTCCCTCCGCCTCCTCCACTACTCGGGTCACTTTCTCGATTATATGCTCCTCGGATGAAGTTGGATTCAGCATGAACAGCCTGCTCCAGTTTTCGCTCCCAGCACCCTTGAGCATCAGTTCGATAATCAGTCCTTCTTCCCCCGTACGTTCAAGATGGGTGAGGGGGTGTTTCTCCCCGGTATTGTTTCTGGAGTTTTCTCTCGTTAGCGGGTCGACGACGTTCGGTCTGAGGGGGACCTTCTCCGTCGCCTCCTTCACCGCTTCCTCTAGGGCTTCGCTCAGATCGAAGTCGAGTTCGGTTTTCCTCCCAACTCTGATGAAGAATATCGGCAAGCCGGTGTCCTGACATATCGGAATGTTTTTCCCCTCCGCAACGTCAAGATTTTCCAAAATAGTGTCCAGTTGGCTCACGGCCTCACGACTCTCCTCCCGTTCCTTCGCTTCCCTCAGGACGTCCACGACGTCTCGCGGCAGCTTTGTGGCGGCCTGTTTGAGCATTTTCAATGCTGTGTCCTTAAATTCCCCTCTCGGTACCATGTTCCCGGATTCTTGATAAGGGAGCGGCCGACTAAAATGTTTGGAGCCACCCATGATCCTGATCGACAGGGACAAGGAGACGGTACTTGCGACGGATATCGAAATAGCTGACTCCTTCTGGTCCAGGTTTCGTGGACTGATGCTGAGAAGGGGCTTTAATGATGGCGAAGCCTTGCTTTTCGATCTCGAAGACTCCAGAAAGTTCGGGGTTCACACCTTTTTCGTATTTTTTCCG
>CAZEBR010000006.1:0-37921 GCA_964510375.1 Hadarchaeota archaeon (SeqCode)
AAACACGCCTCCGTGGAATAGCTATTTCCCGTCAGCGTCTTCTATTATAACCTGCAAGACATCGCTCCAAGCGGAGTTGTAACCCCGCTCATATCCTGGCCTGAACCCCTGAGAAGATTTTTCTTCCATCTCCTCTTTGAGCTTTCTTGCCTTTTCCATGCCGATCTTATCCTCAGCTATCTGTCGGGCCAAGCTCAAGTCAGAGTCAGAATCCAGAGCCTTTACCATTCCCTTGAGAGCCCAATGGTAGCCCTTCCACTCCTCATCGTTCATGTCTCCTTGTACGATCGACTCAAGCCTCTCCTCCGATTCCTCAATTTTTCCGTCTCGAACTGCTCTTGAAAAGCCCTTCAATCCACGTTTCATTAAATACACACCATCAAATCTACTCTTCCTTTATGGTTTCCAAGACGCTTAAGGCATTCCATATCGTCGTTCTGGTATGCACGGGCATGTTTGGATCGTTGCTAACCTCGTCCAGAATAGAAATTGCCGAGGCCGCTTTCACCACATCATTTTCTTCCTCCGCTAACGCCTCTTTGGCATCCTCGGCCGATTTTCGAATGTTTCTAGGTACTGACATATCCTCAGCAACTCGATTCAATATTTCAGTTACCTGTTCGATTTTTTCTTCATGGGAAGCCATTGGGATTCACCTAAACCAGTAATATACTTTTACAATGTAGAAGTTTCATAAAAATTAGGGTGAAGCTCGGTCCAAGAAATAAAAAGTTTATTGACTCAATCTTAAATCGAGTGAAAAGTCTTTCAATATACGGGTGGACCTTAAGGTGAAAACATGAAGAAAAATGAGATACTGAATTCCCTGAAAAATGCGGATAAACCATTGCCAATCGAAAAACTCTCGGAGGAAACGGGTATCGAAATGGCAAACCTTCGAGTCGACCTCTACAGACTTCAGGAGGAGGGAGAGGTAGAATCCAGGGAGGAAGAAGGCAAACTGCTCTGGAAAATAAAAATCAGTGAGCCCCTTGAAGAAAAATATGAAAAAATGTCCGAAAAGGAAGCGAGTGGTTAGCTAATTGATTTGGACATACTTGGTCAGGATCTTAGTACCTGGCATAATTTTTGGCGTGATTCTAGGCAGATTTCTGTTGAAAAAACCGGAATATCTTGAGCTGATGGACTTTCGTTCGTGGAAGGAAAAAGCCGAGCAGGCGGACAGGAACAGATGGATTCGAATCGTATCTCTCTCAATAATATTTGGAATATCCACATTTTTCTTGGTTCAGGGGACCGCATCAATAATGGAAGAATTCTGGAGTGCACCGATAGGTGAAGACAGCATTTTCGGATTAATTCCCCTTCCTATACTGATTTTCTCCATAACCGTCATTCCCATCTTTGAGGAGTGGGTTTTCCGCGGAGTCATCCTAGAAGAAGTTTCTCAAGTCAGCAGATCGAAGATTGCAGGGCTTATATTCTCCTCCTTATTGTTCGCCTTGTTCCATCTCTCAAATCCGGGAACGAACTTATCGGCAGTTCCCCCCTACTTCATAGGAGGACTCATCATGGGAGGCGGCTATCTTGCGGATGGGCTAGCAGTAGCAACCTTTTCCCATATCATTTACAACTTATTTCCGTACATAGTCACGCTGATATTCCTACTCTTCTAGAAAAAATCAAAATTAAAAAAAGAAATATAGAAATTATTGACCGGAATCGGCGGACCAAGATATTTCCTTTAGATTCTCGTCGAGCCAATCTTCGGTCAATACTTTCTGGAACTCCTTTGCATTATTCGATCCCTTCAAGCGTATGTATCTTCTAACGCCGCGAGCACTTGCATGCATCATCTATACCTCCTAACTCCTAATTCCTTCTTCAGTAATTTTGAACTTGGCAGTTCCTGGCGGAAGGCAAGGATGATCAGCCAAGCTAGCCTTTCGGGTGTTCTTCTTACTCTTCTTCACGTAAACCCTACAAGTAGCCGCATGGCCCAGAACATGGCCTCCTATGGGCTTGGTAGGATCTCCGAAGAAACTATTGGGATCGGACTGAACATGGTTCGCCACGAAAACCGCTATATTGTACATTTCTGCCACCTTCCTCAAAGTAGAAAGGTGCTTACCGAGTTTCTGCTGTCTCTCCGCTAAGGCTCCTCGACCAACGTACTCAGTTCGGAATATCGACATCAAAGCATCGACTATAAGGAGTTGCACGTCATCATCATCCGCCATATCTTCAGCTTTCTCGGCCAAAAGCATCTGATGATCCGTGGTAGTAGCCCTGGCAACGAAAATATTCTCCAAAGCCTGATCGGGATCTAGGCCCTTAGCTTCGGCCATTTCCCTGATCCTCTCCGGACGGAAAGTGTTCTCGGTATCTATGTAGATCGCATTGCCTTCAACTCCACCCTCCTCGGGAGGAAGCTGAGCATTGACTGACAGCTGATGCGCCAACTGGGTCTTACCGCAACCAAATTCTCCGTAAACTTCAGTTATGGACTGTGTCTCAACCCCGCCGCCAAGAAGGTCATCCAAATCCTCACTTCCCAGAGATATCCTCTTGACGTTTTTTCTTCTCTCCATCACTTCCTTAGCCTTTTCGTAGCCCATATCGGCGGCATCTCTAGCGGATCTTATAATCTTAGTTGCACTTTTCTCACCCAATTCGGCAGCACTGCTGAGCTCGGGAGGCGTGGCGGTCGCGATACTCTCTATGGAGTCAAATCCGGACTCTCCTAATTTCTCGGCCGTTGATGGCCCAACTCCCTTCAAAGTTTCTAGTTCACTCACAATCTCACCTCGCATCATCAATTAACTCTCACTTTTAAACCGATTAGCGGGTGGGGGATGAGTGAAAGTAAAAAGAGTAAACTAATTAGTCAGAAGACAGAAAGCGAGAATGATATAAAATGAGCGACGATAATGCTGTAGACCTAGAGAAAATGCTTGAGGAGGATATACTCGTATATTTAAAAGGAGGAATAAGGCTGGAAGGCAGTCTAGCAAAATATGACGATTATATGAACCTGGTGCTGAAAAATGCCGAAGAATATGAGGAAGACGACCTCATTCAAAAGCACAAACTCGTCATAGTAAAGGGCGGAAACATTCGGGGAATATCCAGTCAAACTGACTCTATGTCGTAGACCGTCTTGAGAGACTCGAAAACTTTTCCACCGGAGTCAGTAATCCTATATCCTTCATCGGTCTCTTCAACCAGTTCCCTCTCCTTTAAACTGTTAATATGGCTCTTTGTAGGCCACCAATCCTCGGAACCCTGATACTTTCTCAGCTTCCGGGCCTTAACGGGGCCATTCTTAGCGATAAGCACGAACAGGTCAACCCGATTGTCAATTTCCCTTAGCCATCTAATATCTTTTCTAACGCCCATTGATGAATCCTCAACACTTGTTCATATTGAAGGAAAGCATTATTAGAATACCGATTTATCCCCTTTTCCAGAAAAACGACGAAGAAATTTTGGAGAATTTGCCCAGCGTAGACGGGACGAAAAGATAAGGGCATTGCAAAAAGCCATAAATATCCCAAATCAGCCGGTGTAGTAGTATTCACCGCTCTTTTTTTGCTCCGTATCGAGTCTACTTCCCGGTTTATTCACTCTGGGCCTCCCGGTGTGATCGTCTCGTCTAAAAGTCACACCTACCTCGCGGAGAAACTCGTTCATACCCTCGTGCATCCCCAATGGTCCGATGGCTCTCCCTTCCTTTCCCGGATCACCCTCAAAGACCAGTAACCTGTCGGATAAGTAATCGACGGTTAATACGTCGTGGTCCACCACGAAGGCGGCCGAGTTACTGCTCTCGACAATCCGCCTGATGGCTTTTGCCATGTTCAATCTCTCCTCCACGTCCAAGTACGCACTCGGCTCGTCGAGGAGATATAAATCGGCTGCCTGGCCGAGCGAAGTGGCTATAACGGTTCTCTGAAGTTCCCCGCCGCTTAAGTCTTGGAGATTGCTGTCAAGGAAATCTTCGACTCCGAGCGGCTTCAGAACCTCAGTCTTAAACCGCTGATCGTAATCCGAAACACGCATGCTGAGGTACTGTCTCACCGTCATCTCGTATTCCGCCTGCGGATATTGGGGCTTGTATGAAATATTAAATCTCGATTCGACCTTTCCGGAGGTGGGTTCCACGTTCCCAGCAAGCATTTCGACAAAAGTGGTCTTTCCGGTAGCGTTGGGGCCCACAACGCCGACAATCTCGCCGGGATATATCTCGCCTCCTTCAACCTCCAAATTGAAGCCCTCGAAGCTCTTCTCTAGCCTCGGAAAATCGAGAAGTGAAGTCTTGCCCTTCTGAAACTTCGAGGGGGCTCTCGTTTCAAATCTGATCGGATCGGACCTGAACCTGACGTTCTCTTCCTTCAGATACCCGTCGAGGTAAACGTTAATCCCGACCCTCACACCCCTGGGTTCGGAGACGACACCGTAAGCGTTGGGAGTCCCATACATGACGTGAACGTAATCGCACATGTAATCCAAAGCCGCGAGGTCGTGCTCGACGACTATAACCGCCTTTCCCTCCTCTGCGAGGCTCCTGATGACCCTCGCCGCATTCAGACGCTGGTAGATATCCAGATGGGACGCGGGTTCATCAAAGTAATACAGGTCAGCATCCTTCACCGCCGTAGCCGCGATCCCCAGCCTCTGGAGTTCCCCACCGCTCAAAGCGCTGACCTCTCGGTCCAGAATGCCTTCCAACTCCAAGCTTCGTGTGAGCTCCTCCCTCACCCCTCTCTCGTCGACCTCCTCCAACAACGAACCAGCTATACCCTCCACGGCGGAAGGCAAATCGGCGATGGATTGCGGTTTATATGATATTTTCTTTTCCTCAATGCCCTCAAAATAAGTCTGTAACTCGGACCCCTTGAAAAACTCCTTTATCTCTTCTTCGGATATTTCTTTATTCTGCCCCAAGTTTGGATATATCTTCCCCGAAAGTATTTTGAGTGCCGTCGACTTTCCGATCCCGTTTTTGCCGACCAAGCCGGAGACCTTACCCTCCCTGGGGATGGGAAGGCCGTACAATGCGAAGCCGTTGGGCCCGTAGCGGTGGACACACCTCTCCTCCAGCTCCTCCGGCAAGTTTATGATGTGGATAGCATCGAAGGGACACTTGTGCACGCATATCCCGCAACCGGTACAGAGCTCCTCTGATATTATCGGCTTCCCCTCCTCGTCGAGCTGTATGGTCTCGTCTCCGACTCTCACTCCAGGACAAAAGTCCTTACACTCGTGTGAACACTTCTTGGGCTTGCACTTGTCCCTGTCCAAGACTGCTATTCGAGTCACTTCTAATTCCTCCTTCTCGGTTCGTGAGTAATTATTCCGACTTGATGATAATTAAAAGGTAGGAAGTCATCGCCAACATTAATAAAAATAATCAGATAACCTTTTTATACGGCTAAACAAAGGATGAAAAGGTGATATCTTGCCTTTGTGGTTATTGGCACTGAAGATAATATTGGCCATTATCATAGGTGCCGTTATTGCAGGGACCGGGCTTTTCGGATACATAGCTTGGAAGGCTAAGGCCCGAAAATGGAGCGGTGGAATGTTTCTGATAATGATAGTATGCATAGTCCTGTTCTACCGGTTCATCCTAAACAACCCGTGGGGAATCTTACCATTCTAGCTTCGGGACAGAAATCCTAAATCCTGAAACTATCCTTGATCGCTCCAATGCTCCTCGTTTAGTTCCTGAGCCACTTCGTGAAGTTTTACTCTAACCTCGTTTGTCGCCTCGGTATACTCGTCCTCATCGGAAAATGAATCCCGTATCTTCTCCAATCGAGGCTCCGCAAACATCTCAAAAGCAAGGTCAATATCCTCCTCCTTCAAGGGAGCATCGTTTACCTTATCCATCAAAAGTTCAGAAGCCTTTTCAACTATCCAATCCACATCAGAACTTCCCATAGTATCACAAATTTATTTAGAATCCTTTTCAATTAAACGAACCGGTGAAAAACCGTGGATGTAGAAAAAGCAGTTAAAGAACGGAGAAGTGTCAGGAGTTTTAAGACGGAGAAAATTCCTGAAAAAGACCTGAAAAAGATTTTGAATGCTGCTCGTTGGGCGCCTTCTGCCGGGAATTGCCAACCTTTAGAACTTGTGGTGATTAAAGAACAAGAAAACAGAAACAGACTGGCAAAAGCAGCTTTCAACCAATCCTTCATCGCTGAAGCTCCAGTAAGCGTCGCCGTCTGTGCAAACCTTCCCAGGACGGAAAAAAGGTACGGGGATAGAGGAACTGATCTTTACGTGATACAGGATACCGCGGCCTCAGTCCAAAACATGCATCTTATGGCATACGCACTCGGTTACTCAACGTGTTGGATAGGAGCATTCGACGACGAAAAGGTCGCCGAGGTAGTAGAAACACCCGACGAGGTTAGACCTCTGTCGATAGTTCCTATCGGTAAACCCGATGAAGATCCGTCACCACCGGAGAGAAGGAGCCTAGACGAAATAGTACACGAGGAGAATTATCCCGAGTGACAAATTCTTTACAGCGTCTTCTTATGCTTATATCTATTCAGAGCTATCGAGTAGCCTAGCTCCCTCAAAATCCAAGTCAGCCCTCATAACCTCGCTAGGGGGGAAATGATCCAGAAATATTCCTTCCACAGTATCAAGCTCGGGCTCTCGGGCGGGCGCAAAGATAGATTTGCCCAGCATCACTGCTCCGGCCCCCACGGGGCACTCCGAGGACAAGTCATCCAAGGTCTCCAGAAAATCGTCATCGAAAACTCCCAACCCCGTAGCAAATTTCTTTGAAACCTGCATAAAATTCTCCAAAGACTTCTCCCTCAGCAGATCCTCCATAGCAAGGTCCCCCCTCTCTTTTGACCTTTTCCTGTTTGCCGAGTCCTTCAGAAAATCGGAGGTGGATAAAGTCCCCAGTGTAGCGCAAACGACACCCCAGTCGGACTCCAAACCAATCCGTTCCCACTCGCCGAACGGGGGAGCTCCCGGCTTTAATCCCACGACCAGTCCCCCGATAAGCTGTGGTCCGACATCACCCAAGCCGGACTGGCAAGCTACTTCAGCCTTATGAGCTTCTGCAAGTATTCTCTCCTCGCCGATATCGAGATCGAGTGCTTCGGTAAGAGCGAACATGGCCCCGAGGGTTCCGGCACCGCTCATTCCGTAACCAGAGGATATCGGGGCCTGAACGTCATGATCGACCCTTACCCTGCAGGTTTTTTCGATCGACTCCAAAAAATCGAAAACTGCCCTCTCGGTAGTCTCCGCCTCGTCCTTCCTTCCGCCGATAAAAACTTTCACTTCCAAACAATCTCCGTCCTCGACTTCCACCGAAGTTTTTACTCCCGCATCCATGCAGAGACCGCAGTTTCTGGACCCCATCTTCAGCGGATTCTCCGACTCGTCGTGTATCCGGAAAAACCCGGATATGTGACCGGGAACGAAAGCAGAAGCTCTTTCCACGGGGGCCCCCTCAGTAATTTTCCACGAATACGTCGAGAAAAGAGTTTGCTATCCCAAATTTCGTACCCCTAACGTGCCTCTTATCGGACTCGCTCAGTATTATAACATCATTCGTATCTGTCTCAAACCCAGCACCCGAACGCGCAACGTCATTCGCCACGATCATGTCCAGATCGTACTCCCCCATCTCCTTTCGGGCGACCTCCTCTAACTCTTCGTCGCTGACATCGACCTCCGCTTTGAAACCTATCGAAAACGTATCGGGAGAGCTCTCCCTGGCCCCTTCAATCACGCTGGGCGTGGGAACAAAATCGAGAGTAATGGACTCCTCCCTACGCAACTTTTTATCGAACGATTCTTTGGGTTTGAAATCCTGCGGAGCTGCTGCGGCAATTATCAAATCGTACTCCTTGCTTTCCAGCTCATCCTTTACAGCCTCCAGCATCTCCTCGGTAGTTTTTACTCTGACAGTGTCAACGCCCTGCGGAGGTGCCTCGGTTCCGGGACCGTAAACGAGCGTTACTTCGGCCCCCCGCAGGCTCGCCGCCCTAGCGGTCTCTATACCCATCTTTCCAGAACTTTTGTTCGTCAATACTCTGACGGGGTCAATTTCCTCGTGGGTTGGACCCGCGGTGACGAGAATTCTACGGCCGCTCAGGTCCTTTGGACTTGCAAAGCCCATGACGAAGTCCGCTATTCTCTCGACGGAGGGTATCTTTGCCTTGCCCTCCTCGAAATTCGGCTCTAGGAAATGTAATCCTGCTTCCTTGAGATCAGAGATGTTATTTTCCGTAATGTTCTGGGCATACATCGACTCGTGCATGGCGGGAACGATTATTATCGGCTTTTCCAGCCCGAGAGCAACGGCCACAGTCGCCGTCGGAGGGGTATCGCTAATACCGTTGGCTATTTTACCGATGCTGTTGGCGGTGGCCGGCGCCACAAGAACGATATCCGCCCAGTTTCCGAGATCGACATGCTCCACCTCCCCCGTAAGGTCGTCTACGACCGGATTGCCGGACGCCCAATGCATCAGCTCGGGAGTTATCAGATCGGTGGCTTCTTCGGACATGACAACTCTGACCTCGGCACCCTGCCTCATTAACTTCCTAGCAATTTCGGGGCTTTTAGTGGCTGCAACACTCCCTGTTACACACAGAACGATGTTGTAGTCCTCCAAATCTTCTCCTTCTTCCCCTATTATTTCCTTAGTCGGATGTCCGCTCGGTTGTTGACTCAATTTACCACCTGACTCTATACGAATGGAATAAAGACCATCTTTAAAGTTTTTATCTCAAGTTTCTATATTAAAAAAATTCTGAAGGTAAAAATAATGCTTGAAGCTAGGTATGATTCTTTTCGTCTTTGATTATGTTCCCGTGTTCATCGATTTCCCCATATCTGATCCTTATCGAGGAAATGGGTCTACCGTCGTCGGCGGGGATGAGAGGTATCTCCAAGATATCTAGCTCGTTCAAACCGTTTTCGGACCTGAGTTCGTTAATTTCTTCAGCTCGTGGTCGGGTCTCCTTGGTCACCACAATGGCCTCGAGGTCCTCGTCCTCATCGGCCGGACCTATGGGATCAGAAATAGTCTCAATTTGAGCACGCGCAAGCCAGCCCATCTCCCTAAGAAAATCTTCCAGATCCCCCAGGCGATCGCTGAGTGGACGAATCCCGGCGGCGTCCTTCTGGAGCTCAAGCGGGCCGGAGACGACTCCGATCAGTACGCGGTCCCCTATCTCGAAGGCCTTGCTTAGGAGACTCTTATGACCGTCATGCAAATAGTCGAATGTCCCGCCGATTACAACCTTGTCGTATTTCATATTCTAACCTCAAACGACTCCAATGCATCTATCTTATTTCTGAGATTTTGACCACTCCAATAATCCCCTCCTCACTTTTAACCCTACCCAAATTTCAATTTAAAAAGGGGAAATTTACCTTAATTTTACTTAAATCAATCAAATTAGAAAGGTCCTAAAGCGAAAGAAAACATCTTTATAACTTAAAATAGAAAAATAACGGATTTTATAAATCGAGTTCAAGCTTCTTCAATTGGTTCAAAACCCTGTCTCTAATGTCGTCGGGTGAAGGTAAATCCCTAACTATCTCGCCGTCCCGTATCAGTGGCTCAAGAGCCTTTTCAGTCCTTTCCCCGCACTCAGGACAATTCGGACTTTCCTCACCGGCCGGTTCGACCACGTATTCGAGACAGTCATCACAACGCCAAACATCCTTTCTCCCTCCGAACTTGCCCCTCTTAGCGGCTGGTTTACCCTCCACATCGACGATATCCATTGCCAGATTCAAAACCGGGGCATTGGTAACAGACGTTCCAACCCCAAAAGCGTCCGCGCCGGCCTCCGCAAGCGGGAGAATATTATGTTCGTCCAATCCGCCGGAGACGACGATGTCGACGTCATCGAATCCCCTGATATCGAGCTCCCATCTGACTTCCTCGATGAGATCGGCAAAATTACCCTTTCTCGATCCCGGCGTGTCCAGCCTGACGCCGTCCAATCTCCCCCCAAGAGCTTCCGCCGCCTTTATCGCCTCCTCCTTTTCGTCGGAATAGGTATCGACGAGAGCGATTCTCGGAACGTCCTCGGGTATATGCTCGTCAAAAGCTTTCCACGCCTTAACCTGATCGCCGAGGGTGATTATCAGAGCGTGAGGCATCGTTCCGGTGGGTTCCTTTCCGATTTCCTCCGCACCTGCAACACTCGAGACGGAGTCCAAACCCCCTATGTAAGCAGATCTGTCCAGCATGGGGGCCAATGCCGGATGCATCCTCCTTATCCCGAAGGCAAGGATATTTTTGTCCCATCCGATTTTCCTTATTCTAGCGGACTTCGTGGAAACGCCGGAAGAATGACAGAGAAGACCGAGCATGGGCGTTTCCAAGGTTGAAAAATCATAGTAGGACCCTTCTATAGTGAGAAGCGGAACTCGAACCCCCTTCTTATCGTGAGGGGTAAAAGCCGTTCCCTCGGGAAGTGCATCGACATCCACGGGCACCCCTTCGAAAAGTTTTGCAACTTCGTCCAAACCCGTGAGCAATGCCCACGGCCAATCGTTTGGAAGCGACCCTGAAGTAACCTCGGCCAGAACCTCGGTATCCTCTGCACCTTCGGCCTCCAGAATCTTCTCGGTACGTGCGAAGTATATATCAGTAGTCTTTCCGGATTTAATGTCCTCTTCCGAAGACACGTGAAAGTCGGACATAACTACCACTCCTCCAAAAGGTCATCCAGTCCTAAAACGTTAGCCCCGTAATTCTCTTTTATAAACTCGAGGGACTTCTCATTTTCCTCTTCGGAAAGATCCTCCACGCAGTCCCTGGGTACGATTACATCGTAACCCCTGAAAAACGCATCCGCGGCAGTATGTTGAATGCATATATGGGTCAGTACCCCCGTCAAAACCACTTCATCCACGCCCAGATCCTCAAGCACCGAATCCAAACCCGTATCGTAAAAAGCGCTATATTTCTCCTTTTCTAGAATAACCTCACCCTCTTTCGGTTCTAACTCAGGTATTATCTCGGAGCCCTCGCTCCCGGAAACGGCATGTTCACCCCATAGGCCGAACTCCCGGTCTCCCTCGGGGTGAGAATCACGGGCATAAATCACCGGCTTTCCGGCGGACCTCGCCTCGTCCAGCAGCCTTTCTATATCAGGTACTATCGATTTCGCCCTTTCGTTCTCAAATTTGCCGCTGACAAAATCGTTTATCATGTCTATCACGAGGACCGCAGTGGTCAATCTATCATCCACCCGGAGATATCGGAAAAGCCCACCAATAACAGGGTCTTCTTGACATCAAAGAAATCTATTTCTAGTTCGAGAAATTTGCCTATCTTAGCTTGGAATCGAGCTACGCATGGCGCCGATATCCCATTTTCAAAAAAATCCTTCATTTTTCCCGCACCCCAATGGCCAAAATATCTTCGCTTTCGGGTATATTTTCCGATCTTAAAGGTTTTAAATTTGCGGAAGACATCCAGCTCCTGAGTTCATGTAAAGAGTTTTTCTTTTCGAGAGTAGTAAGTGCGACCTTACCGCCGTTCTCCGCAACCCTGGCCATTTCCCTTACGGTCCGCACCGGCTCCGGCATGTTTTGAAGCAGAGTTAGTGACACCACAAGATCAAAAGTTCCCCCCTCAAACGGAAGCATATCGGCATCCGCCAAAACCAGCCTATCACTCCCCACTCTTTTCCCCGCAACTTTTAGCATTTCCAAGGACAGGTCCACCCCTAAAGCCAATTCCTTGTCCTCAAAAAACTCTGTCAGGAGAGCTCCGGTCCCGCAGCCGACATCGAGGAGGCGGTCGGATTCCTCCAAGCAACCCCTGATAGCCTCCAACTTATACCTCTGAATTTCTTCGTATCGATCATCGTATAAATCGGCCGTAGAATTGTAGCGGTCCTTCAGCTCCCTCTTCTTATCCCATTTCAAGATTTCAGACTCGCATATCAATAACTATCTCTTCGAATAAAATCGCTACCACATAAGGAAACTACCATATACGGCTCAGTCGGAGGTATACAGCAAAAACTTTCCCTCCGGAGGAGGGCCAACCTCCAGCCGGACCTCCTTCCTAAGATGGTAGTACTTTCTTCTTCCTTCTTCATAACTCTCTATCAGCCCGGCATCCTCGAGCTTATCAAGATGAAATTTCGCACGCTTTCCGTCCATCCTTCCGAGATCCATCATCTGAGAAACGTACTTGTCTCCCTCACTGAGCATTTTCAAAATTTCCAATCTCTTTTTAGACCCTACAGTATCCATTAACATTCTAAGTATAAAATTACTAAGAACCTTTATATTCTTTATTGCTATTTGTATCTCTTGGTGATAGAAATGGAAATACCAGAAGAAAAAGAAGAAAACAAACCGAAAAAGACGATTCAGGGCCACTTCTCCCAGGAGTTCTATCTGGGAAGAGACCAGCTCGCAGAGTTTCTCAGAAATCTGGCGGACGAAGTAGAAAAACAGGACGAAATCAGGATAAGCACCGACGAATGGGAACTACCGTTCAGTGCCAGTGAAAGAGCAGAGGTCGAGATAGATCTGGAGGACGACGAACTGGAAATCGAAATAGAGTTCGAAGAGGCGAAAGGCGGAACAGAACTTTCCGCAGGACACTAATCAGAGCAAGATCGTCAATAAAAGCGAGCTTCTTTCAATTCTTTTTATTTTTAATAAAAAACCGCTTGACGATTTTTGTAACGATCAGGATAGTAAAAACTTCCGAAGTCGTAGCAGAAGATTACGATTACTAAAATAAGGAGCTGATTCAGGAAAAAACCCTTACGATATCCTCATCAGAAAGTTCGTGATCCTTTCCAACTTCCTGCCCGGGATACTCCGCCGAGTCACCCCAAACCTGCGCATATCTAAAATTCTCGAGAAGATCCCTGTGGATTTCACGGCATAAGTCCTTCACCGTCACACCCTTCCGCAAAATAAGCGGCTCATCCATATCGGCTTCTCCCCCCCTCGGTTTTAGATACACTCTGATCAAATTCAACTCGTTGAAAATTCTATCTTTTAGGGTTTCCAAATCATCCTCCAAAGCCGAAATATAATGGACATCTTCCTCGATTTCATCCCTGACATATTTCTGAATATCTTTGAATTGATCATCGCTCACCAAATCCATCTTATTTATCAAAACGAAGGCCGGAACATATTTTCTATTGCCCATAATGGCGTCTATGAGACGTTCACTATCCAAATTTTCCCTAATCACCACATCCGCGTTTATTATTCCGTTCTCTTGAAGAATGGACTTTATTTCCTCCTCGCCCAAATCCAAGTCTATCGGAGACTGAATATTCAAACCTCCACTTTCCCTCTCTTCGATTCTTACGTTTGGTGGTTCCTCGTTCACCCTAATTCCAATGCTGTAAATCTCGTCCTTTACCTGCTCGTATTGATCCAGTTCGAACGGGTCGATCATGAGCAGAAGTAAATCGGCGTTTCTCAAAATAGACATCACCTCCCTGCCTCTCCCCTTACCCTCCGAGGCTCCGGAAATTATCCCCGGGATGTCAAGAATCTGTATATCGGCACCATTATATTTCAACGTTCCAGGGGTGACCTCAAGGGTGGTGAACTCATAATCCGCCACTTCGGAATCAGCGCCTGTCAGGGAGTTCAACAATGTCGACTTTCCGACGGAGGGGAATCCTACGAGGATGACCGTGGCGTCTCCCGACTTTTCCACGGCATATCCTCCGCCACCGCCGGGTTGCTTCTCGGCCTTCATCCTTTTCTCTTCTTTCAGCTTCGCAAGCTTGGCCTTCAGACGCCCGATATGCTTCTCTGTAGACTTGTTGTAAGGGGTATTCTTTATTTCCTTCTCAACTTCCTCTATCTCTTTTTCTAACTGATCCATCAAGATACACGAAAATCAGAAAAATAGAAAAATGTTTGGAGTTTTTTCTCTCGGTCCCGACTTCGGTCAATTGGAAAATATTCACATGTAGAAGAAATAGATCAATACAACCGTTATAACAATAAAGATTACGCTCAAAATCCCTCCTGCCTTCATGTAATCCTTATTTCTATATCCCCCAGGGGACATTATCAGAGCGTTTACCTGATGAGTAGGGAAGAGGAAGGAGTTAGAAGCCGTAACCCCCACAAGAAGGGCGAGTGCCACAGGACTCAGTGCCGTGGCTTCACCAATAGTTATGGAAAGGGGTACAAGCAAAACCGCCGCAGCGACGTTTGACATGAAAAGGGTAAATAATGTAGTCAACCCTGCGAGTGCTGTCATCAGGAGGAGAGGATGGACTCCCTGAAAAACCTGCAACATGTTATTTGCCAAGTACGCAGCGGTGCCAGTCTGCTCCATGGCAAGCCCCAGAGGGATTAATCCTGAAATTAAAAAGATCGTCTTCCAGTCAATCGATTCATATGCCTCCTGAATAGGTAAAACGCCCAGAACAATCATTGCCAAAGCTCCCGACATAAACGAAAGCGAAAGCCTAACACCCATCACTGCAAGCGCCACGGAGGCTATGAAGCAGGTCATCGCTATGAGGGGCTTACCCTCTCCCGTTTCCGCTTTCGATTCCACGGGCGTTATAAGGACGAAATCACGCTCGTCCTCTATTTTTTTAATGGTGCTCCAGCGGCCGTAGACCACCAGAGAATCACCTGGCTCCAAGGTTTGATCGGAAAAATCCTTCCTTTTCTCTTCATCACCCTTCAACAAAATTAAGGGTTCGACGCGGTACTTCTTACGAAATTCGAGTTCGCGCAACGTCTTCCCAATGACGGAGGAACGCGGAGGTATAATCACCTCTGCAAATCCGGCCTCCTCTTCACTCCTTAAATCCTTGATCTGCTTCGCATGCTCTTGCAATATCAGATCGTTTTCGTCGACAAATCTTTCCAAATCATCCTTTTCACCCGTCAATACGAGCTTGTGACCATCCGAAAACTGGGTATGGCGCCACGGAGCATGGACAGTATCCCTCCCCATTGTCAGCGTCAGGAGGTGAAGGTTGTACTTTTTCCTTACGCCGACACTTTCCGGTGTTTCACCTACCAGAGGACTTCCCTCCGGTATCTTGCACTGATACGCCATCTTCGGCAATTCCCAGGTCTCGATCAGTTCATGTTCCGGTCCGCGCTTCATCTCTTCCTCCCCGCCAGGCAAAACCGATCTCCCGAAGACTAGAAAGTAAAGAACGCCGACGCCCAGAAGAGTCAAGCCAATCGGGGTAACGGCGAAAATTCCGAAAGTACTCAATCCCTCCTGAATAAGAAGGTCGTTGAGGAGTATAAGCGGGCTTGAAGCAAACAGAGTAAGGGTGCCACCCAATATGGCCGCGAAGCCCATGGGCATGAGAAGCCTTGAAGCAGGAATATTCGCTCGCTTGGAAATCCTCATCAGGGAGGGAAGAAAGAGGGCGGCAGCCCCAATGTTCTGCATGAATGAAGAGATGGCTCCGACGGTGAGAGAGATGAGTCCTATAAGGCGCTTCTCGCTCGATCCGGCGACGCTTAGAATCGGACGGGTTATCCTATCCATCACACCCGACCTATCTATTCCGTGACCCATTATCATGACGCCGATCATGGCAATTACCGCATTGCTGGCGAAACCCGAGAATGTGTCGATAGGTTTTAACAGGCCGAGCCAGGGAAGAGTTACCATCACGATAATCGCTACGACATCGACCCGGACGATTTCAGTAACGAAGAGTACTATAGTAGCCAATAGCACCAATAACGTCAAAGTAATTTGTAGCGACATGCAAATTAAATATCGTACTTTGAATTTTTTACAGTTCCCCCACAAAAAACTGATATTTCATGAAATTAACAAAAATAAGGTCAGATAAGGGAAAGGCTCTAGTAGAATCCTGAAAGAGGAATATCAATGCCTAACACGAAGCTAAAACATGCAATGGATAAACTAAAGGGAAAAAATCTAGACGCATTTTTCACCAGAGAAAATGCTCGTTACCTGTCCGAAACTCCCGCCTCCGGGCTGGTTATATTCACCAGAAAAAAGTCGATCCTGTTATGCGGCAGATTGGACTACGATAAAGCCATGAATGAAAGTGTGACGGACGAGGTCAGAGGCTATTCAAAATCGAAGGTTCCTCTCAGAAAGGGTGAGAACATCTTGGTTGGAAAATTAGGGGAAATAATAGGGACTATTCTGGAAGACTTGGAAGTTGATACGGTGGGACATGACGAGATCGACTCGAAGGTAATGGAGGATGTCCGAGAAAGGTACGAGACGGATTATAGAGAAGAAAATGAATTCCTCCGAGAAATGCGCAAAACCAAAACGCCGGGAGAAATCGAGCTAATGAAAAAAGCAGCGAGGCTCGCAGAGAAGGGAATGGAAAAGGCCGAAGAAGTAATAGAGCCTGGAATAACGGAACTCGAAGTGGCAGCAGAACTTGAATACGAGATGAGAAAAGCCGGTTCAAATGGAACCGCCTTCAATACGATAGTGGGAGCTGGAGAGAATTCAAAATTCCCCCATATGGAGCCCGGTGAAAAGGAAATTGACGAAGGGAACCTCATCGTAGTTGACCTCGGGGCCGAGTGGAGAGGTTACAAGTCCGATATGACCAGGACATTTTCAGTTTCACCCACCTCCAAACAAAAGAAAATAATGAATTTAGTGCAGGAAGCCCAAAAGGCCGGTTTAGAAAAGGTAGAAGCTGGAATTGAAGCCCAAAAAGTGGACGAGGCTGCAAGGAAAGTTTTTAGAGAGAATAACATGGAAGAATTCTATTTACACAATTTGGGTCACGGGGTGGGTCTCGACATTCACGAGGCACCGACGCTCTCACCCTCCTCCGAAGACACCCTAAAGGAGAACATGGTCGTCACAATCGAACCGGGACTATACATGGAAAAAGTTGGAGGATGTAGATTCGAGGATACCGTCGTCGTAAGAGAAAACGGTTACGAGAAGCTCACCGATTATTGATCCTCCCGGATATCGACCACAGCGGCGTCCGCGACTTTTACTATATCTTCGGGATCGATCTCTATCAACGTGTGAGTGGAACCTCCGCCCGCATAAACGGAAGAGAAATCCATAATTTCCGAGTCCACAAAAGTTTTTATCCCGTGACCGACCGGCGGAACCTCACCTATCTTATAACCGGTAAAATCCTCGACCTCCCGCGCCTTGGCCATGCGAACCTCCGAGCCGTAAGCCTCGGAAAGTTTACCCCCATCGACCCTGTATGATCCGGAAACGATCGCCAAGAGTGGATCCCCGGAGTCGGCTCTGAAAATGAGGGACTTAACGATTCTTTCTGGATCCACATCCAGCTGTCTAGCAGAATCTTCTACCGAAAGGGTAGGCTCCGAAAATTCGTAAAACTTAACTTCGATTTGCTTTTCTTTCAGAAAATTCTTCAAACTCTTTACACTCATCGTTCCATTAGACAAGAAGAAGGAAAAATAATAATTTTTAGGTTGATTTTGCCTTTGTCGAAACCTCGAGATCAGCGAAACGCAGTTGAAAACTACTGACTCGGCGGCAGAGCGCCCTCGATCATGGTTTGTTCGATCATATCCCACTTGTTATCCAATACGGCGTTCACGATCTCTCCGTTCTCGAGAGTTACATGGGCCTCGTGCGGAGTAATCACCTGCGTAACCGGCTCCCCAGTTCGATCGCCGTAACCGCCATGACTCGACGTGAACTCGAAAACAAAGGTATAGCAGCTTGGGCAATTGGCGATTTCCGGGTAAAGCGTTTCCTTGTGTTCGAGATCATAACCATCAAATTCGTAAGTAGCTGAGTTTTTCACGAAGTTTTCAGCTATTTCCTTACTCTTTTCCTCGCTGACAAAGTCGCTCGAATCCAACTTTTCGAACTCTACCTCAACGTTATCTACGTAATAGGTACGATCGGTTTCCCAAGTGCCCCACACTCCGATGTAAACGTAAAGTTCATTATCCTGGCTCGACTTGGCTACAAACTCGTAACTTTTCTTTAACCACTTGAATCCGACATTGTTATCCGCTCCGTTCCCTGCATCTCCCTGAAACATCAGATCTTTTGCATCACTCGGAGAATTCGGGGATACCCCCGTGATTATTCTCCACAAATTGAAATCTCCGTAAATTGCACTCGCGAAATCGTAGGACACGTTCACTCTGTAGTATGAGTTCGGGTCCGCGTCGAACGCCTTTTCAATCCAGATCTTTCCAGCATCGTTCACGTTTGAAAGATAGAACTTCAAAGAATTCTCACCGTCCGTTGCCAGTTCCTGAGACCTCTCAATAGACCAATCAACGGGAGGATTATCGAGATCGGTTCCGTTTTTTCTCCAATTCTCCATGCCGCTTTCGAACGAGAACTGGTTATCATCCAGAGAACCGTTTTCACCGCCCGCATCGGCGTTATCATTCATTGACAGAACGGAATAGCTTATTCCTCCGATTGAAAAGACCAGAGCTGCGACGATTACTACGGCAGTTATCCTCTTCATGTTTATCACCTCAACTTTACCTACTCCATAAATAAAAATAAACTTTGTAACGCAGACGCAACAAAATTTATACCCTTAAAACGGAGAATTCAACATAACATGAAACTAAGAGGGAAACACTTCGGATTGATATTGGCGTTAATTGTTTTTGTTTCAGTCACGGGACTTTCTTATCTGGTGATAGATTATACTTACGGAGGCGGTTACGTCGGCTCCGAAGACTCAGACCCCCAGATCCAGACTAACGAAGACCCGGGAAGCTCTCCAGAATTCGGAATTGACGTTTTACGGACAAATCCCGGTAAAGCTTATCTCTCCATGACCATCGGAGCCGGAATGGGCATAGTCTCGCTGATAGGCTGGGTCGCAAGTAGGCAGATCGAAAAAGATGCCACAACGATACTTCTGGAAAAGGGACTCGAGGACATGACCGTCAGGGACGTTGATATAGTAAGGCACATGATGAAAATGGAAGAATTTACGGTCCCCGAGCTAGTGAGAAAGACGGACGTCTCCAGAACATCCGTCTGGAGACTGGTCAAGAGGATGAGCGAATACGATCTTGTGGAAGAGACGGACGAAGAAAAACTTCCCAAGAGTGGTCGCGGGAAACCGAGCAAAGTTTACCGTTACGTAGGTCCTTAATTTCGCGGCCAAACTCCCTTCTTTTCCGCGTTCATAGGGTAAAATCCTCAACTTTCTCCAATCGGATGAAAAACTTAAAAATTTACTACTCAAAAAGTGGTAGGAAGTAGAGGAGGTAGAATGTCGAAGGACGAAGGCATCACGACGTCAAAAGAAGAAAACATCAGCGAATGGTATCAGGAAATTATTCTGAAATCGGACTTCGCAGACTATTCCGCAGTCAGCGGATGCATAGTATATAGACCCATGGCCTATTCGGTCTGGGAAAAAATCAAAAAAGAAGTGGACGATAGATTCAAGGACATCGGGATTGAGAATGCCTATTTCCCAATGCTCATACCCGAAAGTCTTCTCGAAAAGGAAACCACTCACTTCGAAGGATTCACCCCCGAAGTTGCATGGGTAACGGCCGCGGGTGAGTCGGAGTTAAACGAGAGACTCGCTATCAGGCCGACCTCCGAAACTGTGATGTACGAGTCCTACAAGAAGTGGATCAAATCATATCGCGACCTTCCGCTCAAGCTAAACCAGTGGAACAACGTCATCCGATGGGAATTCAAGCATCCTACTCCCTTCCTAAGAACCAGGGAATTTCTTTGGAACGAAGGCCATAACGTCTACGAAACCGAAGAGGAAGCTCTGGAGGACAAGGAAAAAATCCTCGATATATACAAGGAAGTTTCTGAGGATTACATGGCCCTGCCCGGCGTCGTCGGGCGGAAAACGGACAAGGAAAAGTTCGCAGGAGCTGTAAACACCTGGTCTATAGAGTACCTGTTACCCGACGGTAAGGCTATACAGGGACCTGACTTCCACTACGACGGACAGAACTTCGCGAAGGCTTTCGATATCACGTACAGCGGGAGGAGCAAGGAAGAGAAGTATCCCCATCAAGCCACCTACGCAATTACGACACGACAACTTGGAATCATGATCATGGTTCATTCCGACGATAAAGGATTGGTTATCCCGCCAAAACTCGCTCCCACGAAAGCTGTCGTAGTTCCGATACCCGCCGACGAGGAGTATGAGGAAGAAATCAAGGAAACCGCGTACGAAGTATCCGAGGAGATAGGGGATACGAAGGTGGACGACAGGGAAAACAAGACTCCCGGGTGGAAGTTCAACGAGTGGGAGCTCAAAGGCGTCCCGTTGAGAATAGAGATCGGCCCAAACGAAGTCAAGGAGAACGAACTGACGCTGGTCCGAAGGGACAACCAAGAAAGGGCCACGATAAACCGGGATGAAGTGAAAGAGAAAGTCGAAGAGATGTTGGACGATATCCACGAGAGCCTGTTGGAAAACGCAAGAAGCTTTTTGGAAGAAAACACGAGGGAGACCGAAAGTTACGAAGAGTTCAAGAGCATAGTAAACGAAAAGGGCGGCTTCATCAAGGCGCCATGGTGCGGGAAAACATCCTGCGAGGAAGCCATAAAGGACGAAACAACGGCAAAAATCACAAATATGCCGGAAGATTACGACAAGCCAAAAAATAAGGAATGCGTCAGGTGCGGAGAAGATGCGGAACACTGGGTAAACTTCGCCAAATCTTACTAAAAAATAATATTTACTTATTCAGTATCTTTCTTTTACTGCTTCGAGAACCTCGTCCTCGGAAGGAAATCCGGTAGGTCCCTTGTATTCGATTTTCAAGCCCGCAGCAGCATTTCCGAAACGAGCCGATTTTATCGGACTACCCGTGTCCATGTATCTCGACAGGAATGCAGCACCGAAAACGTCTCCTGCTCCGGTTAGATCCTGGACATCGACATTCAGACTTTCTATGTGTGTTAAGTCGCCGTCCACGAGCATCTTACAGCCCTTCTCCCCTAGAGTTATGATACAGATCTCGGGCCCCATATCCGACAGTTCTTTCAGAACCTCGTCTTCTGGGCGATCGAAAACCTCGTACTCGTCCTTACCGAGCTTGACTATATCGACCATCCCCAGATACTTTTCAAGATCGTCGGGAACTTTCATTTCTACCTCACCCGACTCGTGCAACTCCCTGAACAGACCCTGCGGGTCCAACATCGCGAGATCGCTTTCCTCGGTAATCTTGGCCAAAGTCTCAGAAGGTACCTCGTCCATCACGGGGGAGACGTAGAAACTATCCGCGTTCATGTAAGCCTGCGGTAAATCCCCCGGTTCAATTTTATCGGCAGACTCTCTGCAGACCTGCTTTCGCGACCCGTCATCCTCGTAAGTATTCTCAAACTTCGTGGTCTTGCCCGAAGTCGTCAGGATGCCCTCGGTGTTTAATCCAAATTTGCTGAAAAGTGGAGGAAATTGTTCGGGGAAATCACTGCCGATCTTTGATACGATGCCCGCTTCTTTTCCAAGGGAAGTAATGGCAAACCCCGTATAAGTAGGTGCGCCGCCAAGAATATTTTCGATTACCCCGTGAGGCAGGACATTAATATCCACGGTTGCGTGCCCCACTATCACGGAATCGAGCTTCATTTTACCTCTCCCTCTTACCGGCTATAAATTCCTCCACGGCTTCTTTCGCTTCGGAGTCGGGCATTTGAACTGGAGGGTGTTTAAATGAATAAGCGGAAATGCTCTTGAGGGGGCCACCCGTGCCCCTATCCTTTGCGAGCTTGACCGCCCGGATCGCATCTATCACCACGCCGGCGCTGTTCGGCGAGTCCTCGACCGAAAGCTTTAGGTCTATAGTCAAGGGTACATCGCCAAATTTTTTGCCCTTTATGTAAATGTAACACACCTTATTGTCATTAAGGAACGGTATGTAATCGCTCGGGCCGATTCTAAGGGGTACCTCGTAAGGAACCTGAGAGGAAACTGCCTCCGTCTTGCTGGTCCTTTTCGAAGTGAGTCTCTCCTCCTCCAGCATGTTCAAAAAGTCAGTATTGCCCCCCACATTCAGCTGAAAGCTCTCCTCCACCTTCACGCCTCGATCCTTGAGGAGGTTCGTAAGGGTCCTGTGGACTATGGTCGCTCCCACCTGGGACTTGATATCATCGCCAGCACAGGGAACTCCCGCATCCTCAAACTTCTTGGCCCAATCGTCGTCAGAAACTATAAACTCCGGAATGCTATTGACGAAGCCGACACCCGCTTCCAAAGCCTGCCTAGCATAGAACCTGGAGGCTTCGAAACTACCTACCGGCATGTAGCTTACCAGCACATCCACATCCCTTTCTTCTAGGACCTGAGCCACATCTACCGGTTCCTGAGTCTCATCCACCGGAAGCTTGCCTTTCAAGTATTTTCCGAGGCCGTCCTTGGTAGGTGCCTTCATGACCTCGACGCCGAGTTCCGGAACATTGGAGAACTTTATCGTGCAGTTCGGCTTCGTGAAAATCGCTTTAGAAAGATCCTTTCCCACCTTATTCGCATCTACGTCGAATGCGGCCACGAAATTGATATCTTTGACACGGTAACCACCAAAATTAGCATGCATAAGCCCGGGCACATCTTGCCCCTCCTCTGCATCTTTATAGTACTCAACTCCCTGTACAAGAGAGGACGCGCAGTTACCCACACCGGCAATCGCGACGTTTAGTTCACCCATTTATTGACACCAAGATGTTTCACAGCTTGAAATACTTCAAGTCTGAAAACCTTTATAAGATTTCCGGGTCAGGCGAAAACGGGGAAAACATGCCAATCGAGAGACTCAAGAAAAAAACGAGGGAGGAACTACTCTGGCCTTATCTTTTGAGGCTCCTGACGGAAGAGCCCGCCTACGCGTACGAGCTTAGAAAAAAGGTGGACGAGAGATTTGGATGGGAACCCCCGCTCACGACTTCTTACACCGTTCTCTACAGGCTGGAGAGAAAGGACTACATAGACGGCGAATGGAGGAAAGAAGGCAGTCGTCCTAAAAAATATTACAAGATCACTTCAAAGGGGGAAAAAATTTTGGAAGAAGCGGAAGAATACCTCGAAAATCTCCAGAAAGAACTATTCGGAGACACCACCGGAAGCTAATCTTTGATGAGAGACATACAACCTCTGAACCACAGTGATAGCCGTCAGTGCAGTTATTACGAGTAGTGCGTACGAGATGAAACCGGAAAGTGCCCCTAGAGTCAAAATTATTAAGCGTTCAGCCCTCTCGGCAATTCCCACATCCAGCTCACCGGTCCCCGCAGATTCCGCCCGGGCTCGCACGTAACTCACCGCTAAACTTCCTATCAGCGCGAAGACCGGCAGTAGATAGGTGGGCTCCCCAAATATGCTCTCGACCCCCCCGATTAGCACTCCTACATACAAGGCCGCATCGGCAACTCTATCAAAGACGGAATCCAACACACCGCCGAACTCGGTAACCTCTCCCATAGCCCTGGCCACTGCACCGTCTATCATGTCGAAGTATCCCCCGACCAGCACCACGATTCCCGCACAAAAGGGCCTATCCCAAGCAAAAAGAATACCGGCAAACAACCCGGTCAAAAGTGCGATCACAGTTATATAGTTGGGTTTCAAGCCCGCCTTGACAAAAGGACGAGCTGATTTTTCCACCCAAGGTTTCAGCTTCTCCCTTACCTCGCTAAGCATCAAAAGTTCCCTCGGGAGTCTATCTAAGACCTCAGCCTTTCCGAAATAGCTTCTTTGAAAATTCTCTCCTGTTCACCCGTGTCCATATCCTTAATCGTGACTCTACCCTCGGACATATCGTCAGGGCCGACGATAATGGCGTACCTCGAGTCCCTCGAATCCGCGTAACCCAAGGACTTGCTCAAACTCCTGCCCATCAGGTCCATATCAACCTTGAAACCTTCCCTACGTAGGTTCCTGGCCATTTTTAAACTATCTTCCAGCATCGAATCCTCGGTAGGTAAAAGGATTGCGTCCAGACCATTTTCATCAAGATTCCCATTTTTCTTGTCCAGAGATATGGCCATCCTGTCGACGCCGAAACCAACCCCGACAGAGGGCGTAGGTTCACCGCCGAGAGATTCTATAAGATCATCATACCGGCCTCCACCGCCCAGCTGAACGTCGCCGATGTACACCTCGAAAACCGTACCGGTATAGTATTCCAGCCCCCTTGCTATACCCCAATCTATCTCGTAATCCTTGACCTCCATCTGGTGAAGCCTCGTGAGTACGTTGCGGAAATTATCTATCACTCCCCCCGCCCCAGGAATATCACCGACCAGGTCCTCCGCCCTCTCCACCGACGACTCATCGCCTTCAAGGGCGATTAATTCCATGATTTTTTCAATAGCGTCATCGGAAACCTCGGCCTCCTCCATCTCCTTCCGTATTCTCTCCTCCTCATTGCTATCTATAGCCCTCAAAATGGGATCTTGATCCCCTCTGGAAACTCCTCCGTAATCCAATACCTTCCTCAACAGTCCGATGTGGCCCAGTTTAAGGGTGTAGTCGTCCAGTCCGATGTTCATGAAAACGTCGTGGGTGAGCGAAATCACTTCCGCATCAGCCTCGGGGCGGTCAGTCCCTATCAACTCGACGCCGGCCTGCAGGAATTGGCGCCACCTTTCGGCCTGCGGACGCTCGTATCTGAAACAGGGGCCAAAGTAAAAAATCTTGAGTGGTTTAGATCTACTCTTCAGATCGTTATTATATAAGCGAATGGAGGGAGCGGTCAGTTCCGGTCTTAAGGCAAGCTTTCTCTGAGACTTGTCTTCGAAATGGTAAATTTGGTCCATTATCTCGGAGCCGCTTTTTTGGGTGAACAGATCCAGCTTTTCAAAAATCGGCGTTTCGATTTCTTCGTAACCGTACCTTTTGAAAACTTCCTCGCAACCGTTCTGAACTTTTCTTATGCGGTGGAGATCCTCTCCGTACAGATCCCGTGTACCCCTCGGTCTTTTCATTCTACCATCTCATATTCTCTTTATCTAGATGTCCTCATGTTTTACCTTAAATACATCTACTCGAGAGGTGTAATTCCCATGTATTCCCTGCTCGGTAGTCGTGTATACTTTTTTCAAAAAGTCGGGCATATCGTAGTCCTGATTGGCCCGGTACAACATAGGGGGTCCCTCAAACTCGAAGAGGAAACCATCGGTGACGTTCCCTGACTGATCATACATCACCAAAAGGAGGTTTTCCCTCTTCTGATTCGGGAAGAATTTGTGTCCTGCGTAGCTTATCCCCTGATCAGAGCTTTGCCGAAGCGCTATCACTCCCCTGAGATTCTCTCCACTCTTTGTAGTTATCCCGTCCACACTCACAGTTCCGGTCGTTGTGCTACTCGCTCTGAGTACTATCTCCTCGTTGTCGAAGACAAAAACCGTGTTATCCCCTTGTTGGTTCTCCATCGATGATTTTGGAACGTCGTTCCTATCCCATACAATTTTTCTGATGTAAGTAAACAGTGAGCTATTGACTCTCCTCGGACCCTCGTTAAATACAATATAATCGGTCTTAACGCCGTAATTATCCCTGTATGTTTCGAGCAACCACTTAAGTTCGTTATCTTCGGTGGTCTTGTACATGCTGTGGGTTCCGAATTGGGATTCGATGTCAACCCTTCTGCCGTCGATGGTATAAGGCCTTGAAGGATGATCCTGATCCAAACCATAAATGAAACCTTGATTATTTCTGACGCCCTGTATGTAGTCAGGAGGTTTAATTCCGCTACCTTCCTCCCATTCCCCCTCCCTTCTCATAGTTTGAGCGCCATCCGTGACAGCGGGCCTGTTTGCATAACCGGTCAATAGATGGCCGTGACTCCATTCGACCGCTACTATCGAATTTTCTGTGGCTTCGTTTTCCCTAAACCAGCCGTAGGAGTTCATGAGGGCATTATAAACCGAGGGAAGCGTCGACCCGTGAGGAGACGGACTTTCGGGCGTAGCATAGGCAGTCGCGTTGTGAACGAACGGCACCACGAGTATTAACCCTACGAGAGCTATCACCAAAGGATGACGGAGTTTATCGACCCAGGTCGAGGTAGAAAAGAATCTCGATAGCACGGCATTTTTAGTACCCTTGAACAGTACGGCCAATCCAAATCCGGCCAATATGGGCCACAGAGGCCAAAACAGACGGAAGAAACGAGCCTGAGAGAGGGGCATCGGCAGCACGATCATGAGCCATCCAAAGGCTAATAATTCCCTCCTTTCCGAGGACCATGCGGCCTTTAAAATAGCAAGCGAGACCAATCCTATCGTAAAACCGGTCAGATATTCGTTATTGTACAAATAAGAGGAGCTTAGAGAACTCAGGAATCCTCCCACGGAAGTGGGAGCGGCCTGCATCTCTGTGGCAATCGTCGGGAACGAGACTCCACCCCCACCACCTAAACTGATCCCCAAAAATCCGAGTATTCTATCAGCAAACAGGCTCGTCCATAGGTTGGAACTATACCCTCCCAAAAGCATAGCAACTAGAGTGGATATTCCGATCAAACTCAAAACTCCAGCTATGGGTCTCACGTTTGCCCTAATGCCGGATATTATTCTGGTTTCTATTTTCTTCAACGAGTCCCAGTCCCTCGAAATTCTGACGAGACCCAGCAACAGGACCAAAACACCCACGACTTCCGCAATGTCGCCGTTGAACTGGGAAAGTTTATAACCGACGGCCAGGAAGGGAAGAGCCGTCAGAGTTATCCCCAGTCCCGAAACCGCTCTCTCAAGTATTATCAGAGCGACGGCAAAACCGATAACGGCCGCAAGGGAGAGCGCACCCGTCCAAGTTATGACAAACATTCCGTAGAGTAGACCCGCAAGTACTGAATATTTTAAAAACTCTTTACCCTCCGCTCGGAAGACCTTTGCAAGGAGATAGAAAATCCAGGTCCCGAAGAAAATCAGCGAGATTTCCCTGTCGAAGGCTCCTATTTTGGTCCAATATATAGATCCGGTCATGGTGGCGAAGAAGAGAGCCGATGCACAGCCCGCAATATCGCCGCCCAGCTCTCTCGCGGCTAAAAATGCCCCGACCAAAGCTAATGAAAACAGGAACGGAGAGAAAAACTTAGAAACATCCATTAAGCTAACTCCAGGATTCACGGAATGCAGCCCCCGGTACATGGTGACCAACATCAGCGGTTGGAATTGATCATGCTTACTTACCGACTTTCCCTGAGGTGCGTGGGAGAGACTGTACTCATCGATTAATCCATCCTGTTGATTAATATCACGCCCTATGCCGTAGAAATATCCGCTGTCCGACGTGGTCAAAACCGTATAATCCGATCCGGCAACTGAAAGATGATAGAACGAAAATATTGCCAGAGCAACGACAAACCCGGCTACAATCCATCCCTTGTATTTCAGTCTAACACCTTCCAACCTTTAGATGTAATGGAGGTTAAAAATAGTTCAGGATAAATTTCTCAATCTTCCACTTCTTCGGTGCCTTCTATCTCGTCTTCCTGAACGGATGCGGGCTCGGCTTCCTTGGTGGTCGCCATTATCCAACCCAACCAGAAACCAAGGCCCGTAGCAACCAATAGGAAAACCGTAACTGGCAGAGCAAAGGCCAGCCCCTGCGGGGGAATCAATGTGTTGCCCGTCATGTATCCGAAGTAGAGATGAAGTATTGCTACCAGCGCGCTAGCTACACACAATAATCCACCCAAAATTCTGGACGAATTCATATTAATCACCAACCTCACCTATCAATTTCCGAATATCCCTTATATGGATTACCAATTTCTCATATTTTCCGCCAATTTGGGCGTATTTCCCGTCAAATAAACAAAAGGCTTAAATAAATCGTACCTTCTAAATAACTAATGCAGTAAAACTGACGTAAGACTGTCACTTTACTGCAGTCGGAGGTCAACCAGGTGCCCAAAAAAAGCCAGAAGAAGGCCGAAGTGCGAGTTTTCTTAGGTGGCGTACAACTGAAAGTCGTCGATGACCTCATCGGCGTATACGGAAACACACGGTCGGAAGTGATCAGAAACATGATCCAGTCCTGGCTGGACAACAACATCGAGAAACGTGAAGAGCTCCTCCAACTTGGCGAGGAAGCCAAAGAAGAAGGCTACACCTCCGTCGAGGAAGAAGAATAGAATATACCGGGATAAAAAATGAAAATACCAGATGCGGAGGATAAAAAATTGGAAATGGAAGGACCGCTTCAAAACGCCCTCAAAGGACCTGAAGAATCATCCTCATCAGAAGAGTTAATGGAAGAGAGACTTCAGAGTCAAAAACCCAAAATCGTAGTCACCGGAATCGGAGGGGGAGGTAACAATACCGTAGACAGGGTCGCATCCAAGGGGATTAACGGAGTCGAAATGGCCGCCATAAATACCGATAAAGCTCATCTTCAAAAAGTAAAGGCCGAAAAGAAAATCGCCATCGGGACCGAAATTACTCAAGGAAGGGGAACTGGAGGTTCTCCCGAGTTAGGCCGTAAAGCGGCACAAAACTCATCTGAAAAATTTAGAAAAATTTTCGAGGGTGCGGACCTCGTTTTCTTGGCATGTGGTCTGGGAGGAGGAACAGGGACGGGCGGAGCTCCCGTGGCAGCGAAAATAGCGAAAGAAGAGGGAGCAGTCGTTACGGGAGTCGTGACCATGCCCTTTGAGGTCGAGAAAAAATCGAAAAAGGCCAAGAAAGGGCTGAAAAATCTCCGAGAACACGCGGACTCGGTCATAGTAATCGATAACAATCGCCTTTCCGACATGGCCTCCGGACTACCCATGCGGTACGCCTTCACCATGGCCGACGAAGTTCTCACTCGAATCCTCAAGGGAATATCGGAAACCATCATGAGTCCCAGTCTCATCAATCTAGACTTCGCCGACGTCAAGGCAATAATGGAAGACGGAAACATCATGCTCGCGGGGACCGGAGAAGCCGAAGGGGAAGAAAGGGCAGCCGAATCGGTCAGGCAGGCTCTGGAATGTCCCCTGCTGGGAGACGTGGACTATTCGACCGCCGAAGGCGTCATAATGCACGTTTCAGGTGCCGATGTAAGCATATCCGAGGCTTACGAAATCGGAAGAATCGTAAGCGAGAAAGTTAATCCTCAGGCTCAAAGAATTCTGGGCGCTAGGGTAGATCGAAGCCTCGAGAAGACCGTCCAGACGATCCTATTAATCAGCGGAGCAAGCTCACCCCACCTCCTCGGTCCAGCCTCCGACAAAGGGGTGGAGTCCCTGGGGGAGCCCAGCCAAGACAAGGCTGGGTCCTCCCTCAACCTCAATCTCGGTCATTTATAGCGGTAATCTGAATAATATTCTTCTCCCGTACCCCGTCAGCGGTAAGGTCTCACCAAATACCTTTGTTCTCCCTAGTTTTATTTCTTTCAATACTTCCTCCAACCGTAGCTCGCAATCAATCTCGACACCGGCCATTCCTATCTCCTGACAATAGTGCGCGTCCGACCCGGCTGTCATGGGGATGCCCTCCTCCAGAGCATACTTTTTGGCCAGTCTATTGCCGATGTATCTCCTCGGATTAAAAACCTCGATGGCATCGAAATCGGCCTCAAGCGCGGAAAACGGTGTCAAGCTCAGGGAAAAAGGATGTGCGGAAATCGCTATGCCGCCGAGGTCCCTTATCCTGTCTACCGTATCGGCCGCAGAAAGCTGGGGCTGAACCTTCTCCTCGATTCCTAACCCCAGAATGTGGCCGTCAATGCTGGAAATCTCTATCCCCGGTATGACGAAGAAGTCCCGTTCCTCGGCCAGCTCGAAAGCTTCCTCCAGACCCTCGACGCTATCGTGATCCGTGATGGCCACGCCGTCGAGACCCTTTCTCTTGGCCGACTCGATTACCTCCTTCACCTCGCAGGGAGAATCGCCAGAATGAACGGTATGAACGTGCAAATCAAGCCTTTGCAAATCGGTCACCCACTCGTGATCGTACGAACAAGATTAAAAAATGAAAACTAAGAACAGGGGAGATACTCACTTACCTTACCTTTGTTCCCGGTTCCACTTCCCTGTCCGGCTCCAGCAGTATCGGTTTATCGTCCACGTCCGCCGCTAGTATCATGCACTCGCTCTTTACTCCCATCAGTTCCGACGACTCTAGGTTTACCAGGACCGGAACCTTCCTCCCTGTCAGATTCTCGGGGAGATATACTTCTTTCAACCCGGCGACGCTCTGCTTTTTCTCGTCGCCCAGATCGATGATTAGTTTATACAGTTTGTCAGCCCCCTCAATCTCTTCCGCGCTTTCTATCTCACCGATTCGAAGATCTAAATCCTGGAATTCTTCAAAGCTTATCATATTTTCACCTCCTTCCTCTGGTCCTTCAGTTTCAAATTCTGGCAGCTCATCCTTCTTCACCTTTTCAAATAGGGGTTCGGGGCTATCTATTCTAGTTCCGGCGATGTCAAACTCCTTCGCCCGTTCCCAATCTTCACCATGAATATCGGTTTTCTGGTTGAGGAAATCCCATATCTCTTCCGATGTGGAGGGTAAGAACGGTTCCATCAATATCGCGAGGGACTTCACCGCATTGGCACACGCGGTTATAGTCCTCTTACACTTTTCCTTGTCCGAATTTATGGTCTTCCAGGGCTTATTCTTCTGGAAGAACTGATTTCCGAGCGAAGATATTTTTACTATGTTGCTGAGCGCCTCCTTAAATTTAAACTCCTCCATGGATGATTCGATCTCCTCAATCTTGTCATTGATATCATCGAGGAATTTCTCCTCCTCCCTTTCCAAATCCACGGCCGGGACTCTCCCATCGAAATTATCCTCGGTGAACTTCAAAACTCGGTGGATATAATTTCCGAATGAATCGGTCAGCTCGTTGTTTATCTTATCCATGAAGACCTCCCAGCTGAAGGTCGTGTCATCATTCCGGGGATACAGAGACATGAGCACGTAACGCCAATACTCGCTGTCCCTTATCTCCAAGGAATTCTCCAAATTTAGACCCCTCCCCCTGCTCTTGGAAAATTTCACGTCGCCGGAAAGCAGGAAACCGCCGGCCATTATCTTGTCGGCCAGGGTCCAGTTCTCGCCCGTGCCCTTCAGCATACTGGGGAAAATGATAGTGTGGAAAGGAATGTTGTCCTTGCCCATGAACTGGACATACTTGGTGTCATCCCCGAACCACCAATCCTCCCAATCCTCGCCGGCCTCCTTGGCCCAGCTGACCGTGGCGCCGATGTATCCGATCGGGGCATCGAACCAGACGTAGAAAACCTTGTCCTCGTACCCATCTTTCGGAACATTGAAGCCCCATTCTGCATCTCGGGAGATACATCTTTCCTCCAAGCCCTCGTCCAGCCACGAGAAAGTCTCGCTTTCGGTGAGGTTGTTACCGCATCTGCCCCTTACCCAGCCCTTCAACCAGTCCTCGAACTCCTGGAGCTGGAAGAAGAGGTGCTGGGAGCTCTTGAAGGTAATCCGTCGTTCTCCGCAGTGGACGCAGTAAGGATCTATAATCTCCTCGGGAGAGAGCAGGGTCCCGCAATCGTCGCACTGATCACCACGAGCCAGCCCGCCACACACCGGGCACTCGCCCTCTATCCATCTGTCGGCGAGAAACTGTTCGCAGTTCTCGCAGTAGGGAAGCTCTATTTCCTTCTCGGAAATGTACCCGTTCTCGTCAAGCTTGTCGAAAATCCTGTAGGTTATCTCCTTGTTTTCGTCCGAATCGGTGATACCGTAATAAGTAAAATCGAGATTTACTTTCTCGAACATATCCCTGATCCTTTCATGGTTCTCGTAGACGAGTTCTTCCGTTTCTATACCCCTCTTCTCCGCCTCCACCTCGTACATCGTGCCGTGCGAATCCGAGGCGCAGATGTATATTACGTCCTTGCCCCTCAACCTCTGGTATCTGGAGTAGACATCCGCAGGAAGAACCGAGGTTATTATATTACCCAAATGTGGAATTCCGTGAATGTAGGGTAGGGCCGATGTAACCATAATTCTCTCGGGATCTTCTTTCTTCGACATGTCTTCTCACGGATTTAGTAATAACTAGATTCAGAGATTTAAAAATTCCTAAGAAAAAACGTTAGTTCCAATCTAACAGTACGAATAGGGACAGATATTTTATGACTGAACTCTAATTCTATCTGGAATCCAATTACAACTGTACAGGTTTGAAATATGTCTAAAATTTTGATCAAAAACGGATACATAATCACGATGAACGAAGATAGAGAAGTATTTAGCAGGGGAGACGTAGCCGTCGAAGGTAGCAAAATCGTCGAAATCGGAGAGGAGGTTGAAGAAGACGCGGACACCGTAATCGACGCCCAAGGCAAGGCAGTTTTACCCGGACTCATAAACGCTCACACTCACCTAGGAATGGTTCTGCTGAGGGGAATCGCGGACGATATGGAACTGCAGACGTGGCTTCAGGAAAAAATCTGGCCCCTAGAAGCAAATCTGGAGGCCCACCACGTCCGGGAGGGTTCCAGGCTAGGGTGCTTGGAACTGATAAAATCCGGCACCACCTGCTTCATGGACCAGTACTTTTTCATGGACGAGGTCGCCGAGGCCGTGAGGGAATCCGGGCTCAGGGCAACGCTCTGCTACGGGATAATCGACGAGAACGATCCCGATAAGAGAGAGGAAGAACTGGAGTCCGCAGTAAGCCTGATAGAAAACTTCGAAGGGGCGGCCGACGGAAGGATAAGAACTATGTTCGGACCCCACTCCACCTACACCTGCTCGCAGGACTGTTTGCAGGAGGTAAAAGAACTGGCCTCGGAGCACGACGTCGGTATCCACATTCACCTCTCGGAGAACGAGCGGGAAGTAAAAACGGTGAAGGACATGCACGGCGAGCGGCCGCCCGAAGTTCTGGAATCCATCGATTTCCTGGGCCCGGAAGTTACCGCCGCCCACTGCACTAAGCTGAACGAGAGTGAGATGGACATGCTCGATGAGAAGGGCGTGAAGGCGGTCCACAATCCCGTCAGCAACATGAAACTCGCCTCTGGAATCGCACCGGTTCCCGAAATGCTCTCGAAGGGCGTCACGGTAGGACTGGGAACCGACGGCGCGGCTTCAAACAACTCGCTCGACATGTTCGAGGAAATCAAATTCGCCGCAACGCTCGGCAAGGTCGGTAGCAACGACCCGACCGTTATTCCCGCCAAAAGGGCACTCGAAATGGCCACCATAGGAAGCGCAAAGGCGATCGGGAGGGAGGACGAAATCGGGTCGCTGGAGGAGGGTAAGAAGGCGGACATAATCCTGGTGGACATGGAGAATCCCCACCACACGCCGGTTCACAACGTAGAGTCCCACCTCGCCTACTCGAGCAACGGGAGCGACGTCGAAACGGTAATCGTCGACGGGAAATTCCTGATGCGGGACGGGGATGTCAAGACTTTACAGGAGGAAGAGGTTAGACAAAGTTGTCAGGAATCTTCCAAAGACCTCACTGAGAAGGTAGAATAAATGCCGTATGACGTAAAGGATATCGAACTGGCCCCGAAGGGCGAAAGGTACATCGAATGGGCAAAGCAACACATGCCCGTCCTCGCGAAGATAAGGGAGAGATTCTCCAAGGAGAAACCCCTCGAGGGCACGACCGTAGGAACGGCCCTACATCTGGAATCATCCAGTGCGGTACTTCTGCGAACGTTACAAGCCGGAGGAGCAGAGATCGCGGTCACAGGATCAAATCCCCTTTCCACGAAGGACGAAATAGCGGGGGCGCTGGCCGACAAGGGCGCGAACATCTACGCCTGGCGGGACGAAAAGGAGAAAGAATACTACGGCAACATGGACAAGGTCCTGAATCATGAACCTGATGCGTTTATCGACGACGGAGCCGACCTGATTACCCGGGCACACTCGGAAAGGCCCGAGATTCTAGAAAACATCAGGGGCGCCTCGGAGGAAACGACGACGGGAGTCAACCGGATAAGGGCCATGGAAAAGAAGGGGGAACTTAAAATACCCGTCTTTGCCGTAAATGACACGCCCGCAAAGAGTCTGTTCGACAACAGGTTCGGAACCGGAGAATCCACCGTCAATGCAATAATGAGCATAACCAACTCACTAATCGCGGGAAAGAGCGTGGTGGTTGCCGGATACGGATTCGTGGGGCGGGGAATAGCCATGCGCATGAACGGGCTGGGAGCGGACGTCACCGTGGTAGAAACGGACCCGATCAGAGCTCTCGAAGCAGCGATGAAAGGTTTCAAAGTAACTAACATGAACGAGGCCGCGGAATACGGCGATATTTTCGTAACGGCCACTGGAAACTACAAAATCGTGAGGGAAGAACACTTCGAAAAGATGAAGGACGGAGCCATACTCTGCAACTCGGGTCACTTCAACGTGGAGATAGATATGGAGGGCTTGAAAGAGATTTCGGAGAGTTCTCAGGAGATTGTCGACGACGTTACCGAATACGAGTTGAGCGACGGAAGAAGGCTGCACGTGCTGGCCGAAGGTAGGCTGGTAAACTTGGCCGGAAAGAAATCGCTGGGTCACGCGATGGAGATCATGGACATGAGCTTCGCTTTGCAGGCCCTGACGCTGGAACACCTGCTGACAGAAGAACTTCCCGTCAAGGTCCTCGAAGTGCCAGATGAAATAGACAGAAGTGTGGCGGAACTGAAACTGGAAGCGATGGGAATTGAGCGAGAGCAACAAACCAGGGAACAGAAGGAATACGGGGAATCCTGGAAAATGGGCACTTAGAGTAAAATTTTGTTTATCGTCTTTTTTGAATAGCCCCTATAGCTCGTACCTCAAAAGCGCCCCCACGCCCTTGAATGCATTATGAAACTGTTTTCCCTCCTCCGTTTCAGTCGAAATGAACTCCACCTCAGCACCGGTCTGATCGGCGAGTTCGCAAAGGTTCTTAACTTCGTCCTCGGTCTCGACGACATTCAAGTCTTCCCTGCCGCACTCGGGGCACGGCATGCCCGAGACCTTTTTCCTGTAATCCCCCTCCTCCGTGACGACCTCCTCAAACTCGTGCCCACAAGTCTGACACTGGACCTTGAAACGGGTAAAATTCTGATCCTCGGAGACGAGCAAGGTGTCGACCGCCCCTCCTTTCAGATGCCTCCTGACCTCGCCCACGCCGTAGGTGGCCATCTCGTCACCCGAGGCCACGCCTCTGAGGAACCTCTGTATAAGGTTCTTCTCCTTCATGACATCGAGGTCCTTCAGAACCTCCTCCGCCTTGTTTACGAGTTCTTTTATTCCCTGCTCGTCCGCATAGCCGGTATCGTAAACTGAAGTTACCTTCTCCTGAACGTCGTTTTTCAAGAGGTCTTCCTTGAGGAACCTTTCTTTGGTCGGGCCGGGACCGCCCACCAGTACCGCCTTCAGCTTTTCGTCCTCGGCGAACTCCCTGTTGGCGTCCTCCGCCACCCTCTTCAGAAACTGTTTCAGGGCCTTCTCCCTGAGTCTCTCGAACCTCTGCGCGGACTGTCCACCCTTGCTGTGCTTGCCCCAGACGCCGGAGGTCATGTTTCTCACGACGTTCACCCTCTTCCCCTTCAGAGTCGCTATGGTCGCTTCCTTGGCGTCGAGGACGATCAGGCCTACCTTTTCCTCGTCCTGAATCGATTTCCGGAGAGGGTCCAGAAGAAACTCCTTGTCGCAGCGGTATATCCTGGACTGAATCGGCTCGGGAGGCTCGACCCAGTAGAGCTTGATGTCCGTCTTTCCCTCCTCCCCTGTTATATTACCGCTGTAGATAGCCATCCCGTTCTCGGGAGCTTTGCTGCCGTTCTTTTCCGCATACTTCTGGAGGAAGTTTATGATCCTTCGTAGTGCCGAGACAACGTTCTTCCTCGTATTCTTCGACTTGATGTTCTGGGCGGTTCCTTCCTCCTCCCGCAGTTGCTGGATAACCTGATTCAAATCGTAACCGGGGGTCACGTAGACCGTAATCAGCTCGGTTCCCCTGCCTCTGATTCCCTCAAGCTTGTCCAGTAGCTTCCTGTATTCGTATTTCGACTTGCTCTTTCCGGGCATTTTAACCAGCTCGTTTTGTAGCTGTGACTGATTTATGTTTTTTATAGTTATAGAACCTTGATAGAAAATCCATTCAAGGGATCAGTAAGAGGTCCCTTCAAAAGTGACAATCCCACGACAAACTCATCGCAGGAAAAAGCGCACGGATAGAAATAACTTTTTTTGATAGTTCGGAGTTTACTAATACGGGAACGAAGATGAGAGTTACAATTAATTTTGGAGGATCGGTGTTTAATCCCGATGAAATAGCACTGGGGATGATCAAAAAGACGGCGCGAATTCTCCAGCTCCTAAAGAAAAGGAACCACGAAATACTGGTGGTGACAGGCGGGGGAAACACGGCTCGATCCTACATAGACGCCGGCAAGAAACTGGGTGCTTCCAAAAATGAACTCGATAATATCGGCATCGAGGCCACCAAGCTGAACGCGAGGTTGCTCATATCCGCTCTGGGGGACGACGCGGAACACGATCCCTCGATTAGCTTCGAAAAGGCAATCAGAAGTTCCCTAAAAAATAAGATCCCGGTCATGGGGGGGACCAAACCGGGACATACGACCGATGCTGTTGCCGCCGAGTTGGCCGACTCGAGCAATTCGGAGTTACTCATTTTTGTGACGGACGTCGAAGGCCTCTACACGGGCGATCCCAAGGAGGACTCAGAGGCCAAAAAGATATCGAGAATATCGACCAAGGAACTCGCCAAGCTGATGTCCAAGATGGACTTCGAACCCGGCATGAAGGCCATAATTGATCCCTTCGCCGCCGAGATGATCCAGAAGAACAGAATCAGAGCCTTGGTGGTGGGCGAAAAAGAAATTGGTCGATTGCCCAAAATATTGGAAGGTTCGTCGCACACGGGGACAGAAATTCTGCCGCCTGACGAGTACGAAGAAGAATAAAGCGATTGACTCAAAATCTCCAAAACTTCAGGGAGTCTGGATATCCTTAATCACGACGGGTTGATCCTGAACCTTTATCCCGTCTCCGGGATCGGCATTTTCCTCATATGTAATCTCGTCAATATTTATCGCTCCCTTGATAACCCCCTCCACACGAGTTACCCTTTCTTCGGTCTCTCGATCGACTCCGAACCGCACCGAAGGCAAGTCCTCGTTCAACGGAATCCCCTGGTCCGATTTCCATCTCCTGATCTCGGCGATGATATCCTTCGCGAGCTGTCCCAATTCCTCGGACTCCTCGTCCAGATAATGCTCACTAATACTCGGCCAGTCGGTAAGGTTTATGCTCTCCACTCCCTCACGTTCCCTGAAAAGCTTCTGGTATATCTCTTCGGTAATATGAGGTATTATGGGCATGAAAACCTTCAGACACGAAATCAAGCCCTTGTAAAGAGTCTTCAAAGCGGCCTGACGGCTTTCCTCTCCGTACTCTTCGATCTCATATAGCCTGTGCTTAACAATCTCAAGATAATTATCACAGAACACGTTCTTGAAGAAGTTCTCCATCTTCCTTCTGACCTTGCTGACTTCATAATTCCCGTAATGCTCCTCGCAATCCTCGACGACGTCATTCAATCTGGTGAGAATCCACTTGTCTATCGTTTCAAGTTCGACTTCGCCACCCTCGTAATCGTCGAGGTGCATCCCGACAAATCTGGAAGCGTTCCAGATCTTTCTGAGAATCTTTCTTCCCCTGACGACATCCTTCTCCTCGTAGATTATGTCCTCGCCGGTGCCTGCCCCCGCGGCCCAGTATCTGAGACAATCGGCACCCCTCTCCTCTATGATTTCCTCGGGACTCACACCGGTCCCCTTGCTGCTACTCATCCCGACTCCCTCCTGGGTGTACACGTATCCCGAAATCATCACGTCCTCCCAGGGGATCGAGCCGTGGTGGAAAAATGCCTTGAGAATCGTGTAAAAAGCCCATGTCCGGATTATGTCGTGAGACTGGGGCCTCAGGGACATCGGGAAAATTTCGTCGAACAGCTCCTCGTCCCCCTTCCACTTTCCGGCAATCTGAGGGGTCAAAGACGAAGTCATCCAA
>CAZEBR010000006.1:37940-50687 GCA_964510375.1 Hadarchaeota archaeon (SeqCode)
GTCGAGCCGCACTCGCCGCACTCGTAGCCCTCCGTCCTGGGATTAACGGGCAGATCTTCCTCGTCCGCGACGACGACGTTGCCGCAGTCTTGGCAGTACCATACCGGGAAGGGGACTCCGTAAGCGCGCTGCCTGGATATGCACCAGTCCCATTTCAGGTTCTCGACCCAGTCACGGTATCTCTCCCTGTAGTACGAGGGATACCAGTCGATCTCCTCGCCGAGCTTCACCAGCTCGTCCTTGTACTCTAGCGCCTCGACGAACCACTGCTCGGTGGGTATGAACTCGACCGGGGTCTCGCACCTCCAGCACACACCCACGGTCTGCTGCAAATCATCCTGATCGAAAATTATCTCCTCCCTCTTCAGGTCCCTTATGATAGCCTTCTGGGCCTCCTCGATGGTCATGCCCTCGTACTTCCCCGCCTTCCCGTTCATCCGCCCGTCCTCGGTTATGGAAATTTTCAGGGGCAAGTCGTATTTCTTCCACATCTCGACGTCGGTGCTGTCCCCGAAAGTACAGACCATCACTATTCCCGAGCCGAACTCGGGGTCGACCTCCTCCCCCTCCATTATCGGAACCTCATAGTCGAACAGGGGTACCTTGGCCTTTTTGCCGACGAGGTCCTGATGCCTCTCGTCGTCCGGGTGCACAAACACCGCGACGCATGAGGGCAACAATTCGGGACGGGTCGTGGCTATCTCTATCTTTTCTCCGTCCTCGAGCTCGAAGTAAAGGTAATTTAGCTTGGTATGTCTTTGCTTGTCCTCCACCGTCGCCTGCGCCAGGCTGGTCTCGTGGTAGGGACACCAGAGAATCGGGTCCTTTTTCCTGTACAGCTTGTTCTTTTGGAAGAGATCAACAAATGACCTCTGGGCGGTTTCCACGGACCAGTCGTCTATCGTCCTGTAGAGGTTGGGCCAATCCCAGGACATCCCGATGCGCCTGAACATCTCAGTCATCCTCCCCTCCAGATCCCTCGAGGCCTCCTTGCACTTCTGGACGAACTTTTCTCTACCGACCTCCTCCCTGCTGATTCCTAGATCCTCCTCCACGTACCTCTCCGTCGGCAGGCCGTTGTCGTCGTACCCGACCGGGAAGAACACGTTGTATCCGAGAAGTCTCATTGCCCTAGCGATTATCTCAAACTCTATGTAGTTCTTGGCGTGGCCCATGTGAAGGTCACCGGACGCGTACCTGGGCGGAGTATCGATGGAAAAGACCGGGTCATCGCTGTCCCTATCGAACTCGAACAGTCCGAGGTCCCTCCATTTCTCCTGCCACTTTTCCTCGACCTTTTCCGGCTCGTACGATTTCGGCATATCCATGGTATCTTACCTTTTACTTCATATCCCTCTGCATTTTAAATATTAAACGTAGCTCTGGGCGGACCTCTCGATCGCGAACACCGCTCTCGGCGCTCGACGGGCATAGGGTCGGTAAAACTTACACCGAAGAATCCGAAACCCAATACGAGGGAGGTGAGAGAATGGAGGACGCCACGAGAAGCAACATCGGAATTAGCAAGGAGCAGATCAACGCGATTCTCGAGGACGAGGAATACATAGACCTCCAAGTGGAACTCGTCGCCAAGATAGTAAAGAAGTTCGAGGAGAGGGGATACTCGAGGGATCAGGCGATCAAACTCGCCGCCGCAATGCAGGGATAAATCCCCAGGAGTCAAAATGCACCGAAATCCGCCTGTATCGACTTCCTTCCGACCTTTATTTCATCCTCGTCTATATCGAGCTTGGTCCCGAACATGCCGGGTACGGTTCTAACCCCCGTCTCGTCCTCGACGTGATCGGACTCGTCCGTCGGGGTATTGCGGAGGAAGAGCATGCCCATGTGCAGGATCACGGACAGATCGGGTTCGACCTCTTTCAGGATCTCGACCAAGTCATCCGTGCATAGATGGTTATCTATCCTGTAAGAATCGGGGCGGGTAACGTTCGCCATCAGGACCCTGGATCCCTCGAACGACTCCGGGAGTTCCTCGAAATATTCAGTATCCGAGGTGTACCCTATCGTCCCCGAGTCGGTATGAACCTTCAGGCCGATGCAGGTCGGATCGGTATGCACGGTGGGGGTCGCCTCTAGAGTCACGTCACCGAAACTGACGGTATCGCCGGGAGAGAGGGAAACTACCTCGCCGGTCTTCTTCATATGGTGCTCGGAAACCGCCGGAGACAGGTCCTCGAAGCCTCCGACGGCGCTCTCGTTTCCTATATACCTACCTTTACCGGAATCGTCTTGATTGGCCGCTGCGACCAAAACCTCGGCATCGGTTGAATGATCCAAATGGGAATGGGAAACGAAAACGGCATCCAAATCCTCGGGGTCCAACCCCAGCTTCTTGGACAGGAGGAGGGCTCCGGGACCGGGATCGACATGCATGTTCACTTCTTCGGTACGGATTCTGAAACCCCCGGTTTTGAACGTCTGATCCAGGGTCTGGTGTCTTCCACCTCCGCAACCCAAAGAGATAATCTCCATCTTCTTGACCTCTAAAACGCACACTAAAAGGAATAGGCCGGTAACCCTTTTAAGGGTCATCTTCTAGAACGGGAAAATGCTCAGATATTTACCGCTCTCGCACCACTTTCTCTCTGAACGTTTGAAAATAAGCAGGTCACCGCCGGATACGGAGCGATCTAAAACGGTATTTCCTCGCAGGTTTTAGCGGGTGACGAGATTTGAAACGAGAAAGCAAATAAAGGGAATCAATGCTAACCATAACCCGGAAATAGGAGGGCCCGTAGCTCAGCTTGGTAGAGCACCACCTTCGCAAGGTGGGAGTCTCGGGTTCAAATCCCGACGGGTCCACTCACCCCTATTCCCTTCTTATTACCTCTCCCGGCAAGCGATCTTTGTAATAGTCTCCTCGTTCGAGCAGAACAGTTCCGTTTACAATCGTATATTCAATTCCAAGAGGTGGTTTGGAATCTTTATAGGTAGCTCTGTCCTTTATCACCTTTGGATCGAATATCGTAATATCTGCAGGTGAACCCTCCCTAATTATTCCTCTATTATCAACACCAATCATTCTCGCGGGGAGGGACGTCATCTTTTTTACTGCTTCTTCAATTGTAATGCAGTTCATCTCCCTTGCGTATCTACCTATCACCCTGGAGGTTATACCCCAAGCCGCCGGGTGTTCCCAGCGCTTCCCAAGGATAGCATCCGATCCTATAGCACTATAAGGGTGGTTTATCAAATCGAGCAGGGGTTTCGATTTATAGCTGCTTTCTCTTCTCCCGCCTAAGCCAAAGAAAACCACCATAACTGCCCCCTTTTCCTCAAGCATCAAATCACAGGCCACGTCAAAGGGTGATTTCTCTTTTCTTTCACTTATTTCCTTTATAGTAAGACCCTCTAGATCTTTGTTCTTCTCACTACCACACGATGCCACCATTATATTGTCCCAACCGCCCTCCTGATCTACTACATGAGCCCTCCCAAGGTTATGTGCCCATTCAGGTGGCCAGCTTGAAACGTGATTTTTCATATCCTCGAGCATCTCTTTCCTCATTTCTGAGTCTTTCAACCTGTCCAGCAGAGCTGTGACTCCACCTTCCAAAGCCCACGGTGGGAAAATTGAGGATAAATTAGTATTACCACCAACATACGGGAAGAAATCAAAATTAACATCAATCCCTTTTATCTCCCGAGCTTCCTCTATCATATTTAAAACCGAATCGACCTTCCAGAAATAAGGCTCTCCCGCGGGAAGGAGATGGGAAATGTGTACGGGCACATCAGCCCTATCACCTATTTGTATCGCTTCCTGCACAGCCTCCAGAAGATTTTCACTCAATCCCCTAATATGGCTGGCGTATATTCCAGAGTACTTTCCAACTTCTTTAGCAAGACCCACCAATTCATCATGAGGGGTGAACATGCCGGGGGGATACACCAAACCCGCACTCATGCCAAAGGCCCCCTGTTCCATCTCCATCCTCACTAGTCTCTTCATTTCTTCAATAGATTCCTCATCAGAAGGGCCTGGCTCCATACCCTTCACAGCTATTCTAACGGATCCTTGACCGACCAAGGTAAGGGCATTTAAAATAATTCCTTGCTTCTCTAAATAATCGAAAAAGCCTTCTAAATCCCTCCAATCATAGGTAAGGCCAGCGTCAGCGAATGAATTATAACTTTTGAAAGCTTCAAAGTACTCATCGCTCAAAGGGTGTGGAGAGTACCCACAGTTCCCCATAACAACCGTTGTAACGCCCGACCTTACTCTACCCTCCATCAAATCAGGATGATCATCAAGCGCTATAACAAAATCATCATGAGTATGGATGTCCCAAAAACCCGGACTCACCATCAGTCCATCGGCGTCTATCCTAGTCTCCGCCTCCCTGGAAATGCCTTTTGATATCTCTTCGATTTCACCGTCTTCAACATAAAGATCGGACCGATACCAAGTCCTCCCTGTCCCATCGACTATTTTACCGTCCTTGATCAGAATACTCATTGATCTACCACGCTATATCCCTTTTTATTGAATCATTTTTTATTTTTTGGTTCGTAAGTGGTCACTACACCGATTAAACAACCATTCGTTCTACTCTGCCGATTTTTCCTCACCTACTATCTAATTTTTCCAAAAAAAGTAAGTGATTAATAATACCGTGAACCTTTGGTTCAAATCCCGACGGGTCCACTCCAATCCCTACCTATATGCAATTGTTCCTCCTTTTGGTTATTATTGTCCAAAAAAGGCTCGAAAATGACCTCGTTCCAACAATGCTTAGTTATAAGCTAAAAGTAGCGGAATAGTATATGTGAGGGATAATTTTATGAGGCTATGCAGTAGCACGGCGGGGTTCTGTAAGGACACCTGGAAAGAGACGTGTTCCGCACTGGCCGAAATCGGATTCGGCTCGGTGGAAGTCGAGATAGGATCAGAGTGTTCAGGACACCTCGAAGAGGCCTTAAACGACCCCGAGCTTGCGAAGGAAAAACGAGACATTGCCAGGGACATGGGGCTTTCAATAGGAGCAATTTCTGTAAAAAGTGATTTTTGCGCGCCTCACAAGGAGTTTAATGAGACCCTCGAAACCCTTAAGCCCTATGTGGACCTGTGCGCAAATCTCGATGCGGATCTGCTATGTATTTCTGAAAAGGGGATACCCGCAAGATCTTCGGGAATCCACGAATACATGTATTACTCCACGAGCATAGGGCTAAAACGGTTGGAAGAATACGCCGACAAAAGAGGAGTGAAACTAGCCATGGAGAACAATCCAGAATTTCCAGCAAGATTGAATCATTGGAAGGCAATTCTCCGCGGCACGAACTCGGACTGTGTCGGTCTCTGCCTTGATCCCACAAATTTTCAACGACCCAACGTAGAAATGATCGAGGCAGTAAAAACTCTCTCCAAAAGAATATTCCATGCACACTTCAGAGACATCAATCCCGGTACCGGATCGGAGATTGAAATTTGCGAGCCCGGAGCGGGCTACATCAACTATTTTGCCCTGATAAACGCACTCCACGAAATCGAGTACAGCGGTCTAGCTTCAATCAAGTACGATAATGACAGAGACCCCAAGCGGGGGACTCGTGCGGGTTATGAGTACCTCACTCGTCTCGTCGGAGCCGAAAATTAAGCCGTGACTAGGTCAGAAGTAGGAAAACGGATTTGGATCCCCAGCTGTGGATGTGGGCCAATCCAAAAGCTCACTCACTTTTAGTTTCCAACAGATTTCGTCGCTATCTTCGGGATTTCCTGTACTCCAACAAGGCTTCATCTTCCGAAAAGACCCTTTCCGCCTCTTCGAAGTTCAGGAGGGATACTAGAGAATCGGGCTCTCCACCCTCCCTGGTCGCCCTCGGCCTATCGTCCATATCGATTAAATCCTCCCCTCCCAATTCCTCCAGAGCCTCCTCCAAATCATCTTCAGAAACTTTGCTCCTCCCTACATAATCTCTAAATAGATTTAAATCCTGAAGGAGCTCCGATTCCCATCTTTTTCCGAAATTATCCGCTAGTACTCTTAGTACGTCCAGCTTAACGATGGAAAAATTATCGCCACCCTTCAGCTTTTCCACAATATCCTCATAATCCATTTTATCAGATTCTCCATCTTTATATTTATCAAATCAATTTATGTTCCCTTCTCGATTTAATTCTTTCCAGATTCAGGTAACTCGAGACAAAAATCTCTCCCTGAATTCATCCTCCTCCAGAATTTCCGTATCCAAATCCCTCGCATCCTCCAGCTTTGTGCTCCCCGGATTCTCCCCCGCGACCAAGAAATCCGTCTCTCCGCTGACCGATGACGTGACGCTCGCCCCGTGGTCCTCCATGAGTCCCTTCAGTTCGCTGCGGGTGTAGCCCTCAATGCTCCCCGTGAAAACCATCTTTACGCCCTCGAACTCATCTCCGGTCTCCCTGCGTTCGAACTCACCCATCTTATCCTTCAGCCCTCTCAATATCTCCCGGTTTTTTTCGTTCCTGAAGAAGGAGTATATACTGGCGGATACCTCGGGCCCGAGGTCTTCCACCATCTCCAGCTCCTCCCTTTCGGCTTCCTCCAACTCCTCGAGAGAGAAGTTCCTAGCGAGCAACCTGGCGCGTTCCTCCCCGACGTGCCGTATGCCCAGTGCGTAGATAAACCTAGACAGGTCCGCATCCTTGCTTTCATTTATCTGATCGATCAGGTTCCCGGCCGACTTCTCGCCGAACTTTTCCAGGTCGACGAGGTCGTCCTTTTCGAGCGAATAAATATCTTCGATGGACTCGATCAACCCCTCCTCGACTAGTTTTCTGGCGACCTTTTCCCCCACCCCCTCGATATCCATCGCGGACTTGGAGCAGAAGTGTTGAACTGATCTTATTAGCTGAGCCTGGCAGGAAATTCCTCCGGTGCAGTAGTGATATTCTCCCTCCTCGATTACGTCGCTCCCGCAAACCGGACAGGCATCAGGCATGCTGAACTCGCCCCCCGACTCGACCACCTCCTTGACCTCGGGGATTACGTCCCCGGCCCTCTCCACCTTAACCCTTGCACCCTCCGAAACGCCCAGCTCCTTGGCCACCCCCTCGTTGTGCAGGGACGCCCGGCTGACCGTGACACCCTTGATGTCCACCGGATCTAAGAGGGCTACGGGAGTCAGCTTCCCCGTCCTGCCGACCTGAACGACGATCCTCCTGACAGTCGTCTCGCCCGTCTTGGGCGGGAACTTGTACGCGAAGGCCCACCTGGGATGGCGGGCGGTCTTACCCATCTCCTCCCTTTTCTCGAAGTCGTTCACCTTAATGACTACCCCGTCCAGGTCGTACTCGAGGTCCTCCCTCATCTCCATTATCTCGTTGCGATAGTCGATGAAGGATTCTATGTCGTCCACGACCTCATTCAAATCGTTCACCCTCAGGCCGACGGAAGTCATTAGCTCGAAGGCCTCTTCCTGCGTGGCGACCTCCTTAGAGCATTCCAGTATGTCGTAGAAAAAGATGTTCAGGGGCCTCTCCGCCACGATCTTGGGGTTCAGCTGACGAATTGAGCCAGCGGCGGCGTTTCTGGGGTTCGCGAAGGGTTCCTTGTCATTTCTCAGCCTTTCCTCGTTCAGCTCGTGAAATCCCGATTTCGGCATGTAAACCTCGCCCCGGACGGCCAGACGTTCGGGGGCTCCGCTCAGCTTCAGAGGAACTGTCCTGATGGTCTTGACGTTTTTCGACACCTCATCGCCGCTAGTCCCGTCTCCCCGGGTGACGGCCCTGTCGAACTCCCCGTCGAGGTAGACGATCTCCACGGAAAAACCGTCGAACTTAGGTTCCACCGAGTAGTCGACGTCGCCCAACTTCTTCCTCACCCGCTCGTCGAACCTCCTCACCTCCTCCTCTTCCTCGGACGAGTCCAGGCTCAGCATCTCCTCGACGTGCTCTCGGGTCTCAAACGAGTCCAGGGGTTCCCCGCCGACCCGGCGGGTGGGCGAATTTTCGTCCTCCAGCCCGAACTCACCCTCGAGCTTTTCCAATCTATTAAAGAGCTTATCGTAGGCCCGGTCCGAGATGACCGGATCGTTCTCCACGTAGTAGCGGTGATCGTGATACTCGATGGCCTCCCTCAGTTTCTTCACTTCCGCCTCCGCATCCTCCTCATCCATCTCCTCGACCTCCCCGAAATCCAGTTCGGGATCGCGAACGTAGGGATTGTCCGATGGTTCCTCAACCATGTAGATACGACCTCAACTCATCGAGCGGTTGTGTATTCAAAACGTCTTCCCTTTCGCACCAGCCCCTCCTGGCCTGCGAGACCCCCAGATGCATGAAATCCATCTCGGGTTTAGAGTGAGCGTCAGTTGACACGACGTACTTTACCCGTCCACGGTACTTCTTCACGTTCCGCCAGTCGAGGTCCAACCGCTCCGGCTGCGCGTTTATTTCGAGCGCGATGTGCTCCTCCTCCGCCCTCTCGACGACCCTGTCGGTATCGATATCGAGCGGATCCTTTTCGAGAAGTTTTCTCCCCATCGGGTGGACCAGGATGTCTACGGGATACTCGTCGAACACGGACAGGATCCTTTCGGTGGGGTTCTCGGGACGGTCGTGCATCGCCACGCAGAGGATATCGCACTTCTCGCACCATTCCCCCGAAACGTCCAGGCCGTCATTTCCCATGTTGGCCTCCAAGCCGTGCAGGACCTCGATTTCCAGTTCGTCGTTGACCTTTTCGATCTCCTCCCGCTGTTCTTTGAACTCCTCCTCCGTTATACCCCCCGCAACCTTGAGCGAGGGCCCGTGATCGGAAATCAAAATGTACTCGAGGCCGTTATCGGAGGCCTTTTCGGCCATCTCCCTGACGGACGTGGAGCCGTCGGTGTAGCTGGTGTGGACCTGAAGGTCTCCCCTGATATCCCCCACTTCCACCAGATCCGGAAGCGATCCTTCGGCGGCCGCTTCTATCTCCCCGGTATTTTCCCGGAGTTCGGGAGGGATATAGGACGTGTCCAGCTTTTTGTAAACTTCCTTCTCGGTCTCGCCGGCCAGCCTCTCGTCCTCGGAGTCGAACAGTCCGTACTCGTTCAGCTTCCAGTCCCTCTTCTTGGCCCTGCTCCTCAGGGAAACGTTGTGGTCCTTGGAGCCGGTGAAATACATCAGGGCCGATCCGTAGGAGGACTCGTCGACGATCCTCAGATCGACCTGGATGCCTCCCGAGAGGACGATGGACGACTTGGTATCCCCCTTCACGAGAGTTTTCTCCGCGTCTTCGAGGTCGCAGAAGTAATCCATGGCCCCCTTCGGCTCTTCGGCGACGGCCAGAATGTCGATATCACCGATGGTCGGTTTTCGCCTGCGGTAGGAACCCACTACGGTGACCTGACCGAAAACGTCGGCATCCGCGAGCCTGGACTCCAGATCCTGAACGAGCGGGAATATCTTTCCAATTAACTTCCTCTCCCTGCCCCTCTTGGCAGATTCAATATTGTCCAAAATGTTCTCCTGGACCTTCTCCCCGAATCCCTTCACCTCCGCCACCTTCCCGTCCTTCGCCGCCCTCTCCAAGTCCTCCAGGGTCTTTATCCCCAGCTCCTCGTACAGCTTCTTAACCGATTTGGGACCGATTCCCTCTATGTTGGTCAAATCCGTGATATTGACGGGTACCTCATCCTTCAAATTTTCGTAGTATTCCAGCTTCCCGGTCTCCAGGTATTCCGAGATCTTTTCGGCAATGGCCGACCCCACTCCCCCAATCTCCTCGAGCTCTCCGTCCTCGTGAATGCCCTCTATGTCCTCCGTCAGCGCCTCGATGTTTCTGGCGGCCTTGCGGTAGGCCCTGGGCTTGAAATCGACCCCTTTTATCTCCAAAAAATCGGCTATCTCGTACAGTATCCCGGCTATTTCCTTGTTCTTCATCTCACTACTACATTGTGAAGAGGATTTGTTAACGGTGACGCCGATCGACCAACGGAACTTCTGTTAAAAATAAGCGATGAGGCAAATATGTCACCTACCGGAACGGATTAGCAATGATTTAAAATAGAAACATTCATTTCAGAAAAAAGACAGAGAAAGGCAAAATAAAAATAATAAAGTTAATAAATATGAATATAAATCAGAAGAAAAGGTAATAATCTATTTTTCCAAAAAATTAAGAAAGAATAATTATATATTACCGAATCCAATTTTTACTGGGGGATATGATTGACATTGAAAGAAGATTTATCCGATATCTCGGGCGATGAACTCCTAAAACTCGCTCAAGAACGGATTTTTTCGATGGGACTGAGGGATTTGGCGTCGGCCCTCTCCTACAAAAATATGCTTCACGGGCTCGGGAAGATGATCTACGTTCTGGAAGGCGGAGCCTACTGCGTCTTTAGCCCCGACGCCACGATCACAAGAAAGAAGGGGCGCTGGATGTCCGGCTTCGGCTACGGGGGCGTGATCCGCTGGCAGGACGAAAATATCGCCTTCCCCGAAATAAGGCCCAACGGGTGCGGGATGCTACTCATGCGGCTTGACTCCCTCCCCTCGGAGAAGGAACTGATGGAAAGGGCCTCCAAGGTAAACGAAAGGAACCTGAAACTGGACGGAACGGAGATAATCCCCGACTTCGGAAGGGGCAATCACTTCTTCGAAGTCTACGAACCCCTGGAAATATCCGACGATATATCCGACGAATTCCCTGAAGACGCATATTACGCAATCCTTCACGGGTCGGGTCCCGAGCTAAAGGACGAGGTCTACTCGTGGACGGAGAAAGGCGAAAAAGAGGATACACCCCTCGGAAAAATAACGGTGCTGCGCGGAGAGGACGCAGAAAAGTACTACCGGGACTGGGAAAACCTGGAATCCTTCAGCAAGAAGAGGCGGGAGATAATAGCTCAGGAAGTGGTCGGAAGCCACGGCACGATTTCCAACATCACACACCAAGGGCTCTTCGGACGCAACGAGGCCAGACTGGGGTGTTACGACACGAAAGGAGGAAACGGGGACCTCCTCTTTCCGGTGGCCCTGAGGTGGGACTGCCCCACTTACGTGCTCAGGGGGAGGAAGAACATCAGCGAGGAGGTCATGCACAGGCTCGAATTCGAGGAAAGGGCCGAGAAACTGGGTCTGAAGGATGAGCTCGGGGAGATCAACGTACTGCCCCACGGAGGGGGCTACGAACTCGAACTATCCTACGAGGAGATGGACGTGAGGAACACGAGCTTCGGTCGAATTTACATACTTTCGGGCATGGAACCGGCACCCGGTTTAACGGATGTGGGAGAGGGCAAGGGCGTCTCAAGGTTCGGGAAAATGGCGTTCATCGATCCGAACTCGCTACCGTATTCCTACAGAGGAAAAAGGGTAATCGGCAAGACCACGGAGCTCAAGCTCGGGGAAATCGAGGCGAAGTTACGGCCGATGCTCACTATGAAGGTTTAATAAATGAAAGATTGGATATCCCACCTATACGGAGGTAAAACTGCATGAAAATTGGAGTCTCAATAGCTATCCTCTGGGACTACAAGGAACTCGACCACCAGAAGGCCATCTCTCACGCAGTCGACGATCTCGGTTTCGAGGCCGTGGAGATACACTGCGAGGACCCTTTTTTCAAGGAATGGGCAGCGGACAACAGCCACGAGACGTGGGAGGGAATAAAGGACGCTCTCTCGACGGTCGACGCCGGCGTGTCCCTCCACGCTCCCTATCACGACACGAATCTGGGAACGATGAACAGTGGGATCGGGGAGGAGGCCGTCCGACAACACAAGGAATGTATAGAGCTGGCAAGATATCTCGGCTCCGAAAGGATAGTCGTCCACCCGGGATACGTGAGCTCGAGAAAATTCGAAAGGGAAATGCCCTTCAAAAAGATGGTCCAGAGACTGAAGGAAATCGCGGAATACGCGGAGGATTCCGGGGTCGAAATCTGTCTGGAAAATCTTTCCTCAAAGAAAAAAGCGATGTGCGTGGGAATACGCGAGATTAAAAAGACGCTCGAGAGGGTAAATATGGAAAACCTCAAGTTAACGCTGGATATTGCCCACGCGAATACCACCGACAAGGGCCCCGTTAAATACGCTAGAGAGCTAAAGGACGACGTCGCACACATCCACGCGAGCGACAACACCGGAGAGGACAATCACCTCCCGATAGGTCAGGGAAACATAGACTTTGAGGCCGTCCTGAGCGAATTGGAACCCTACGACGGATTCATTATCGTCGAGGGATGGATCCCGAGGAACGAAGACCCCTTCCTCCTGTACGACCGGGAAGAACTTCAGAGGATAAAGGACAAAATTCGAGCCCGAATATCCCAAAACCACCCCTCCTGAAAGGACCAAATGGGAGAATCAATACACTTACAGGACTGAGAGATAAAAAATAAAAATATATTTATTAATAAATCGGAATTAATGGATGGATGTGAGCCCATATGGACGAAAGAGGAATCTCAAGTCAGACTTTTTTCGGAATCATCCTCCTCATCATCGGAGGGCTATTTCTACTGAAAACCACAGGGGTATACGACACCGGCAAGCTCCTGATCTATATCCCCTCGCTGTTCATCCTGCTGGGAATATGGGGACTCTACAAAAATAGACTCAAAAATTTTGCAGGTCCGATCATTATCATATTTATTTTCGGAGTAATCCAGCTGGAACTCCTGGACCTGCTTCCGGTATTATCGCTATCCAACATGTGGCCCCTGGTGCTCATAATAGTCGGGATAGGGATTTTGATAAACAGACTGGGTAAGACCCCGTCGCCGGAGTCCGAGGCCGACGAAATCG
>CAZEBR010000006.1:50771-56747 GCA_964510375.1 Hadarchaeota archaeon (SeqCode)
TTTCGCTATATTTGGCGGTGTCGACATCAAGGTCCCGGAGGACTGGTCGGTCAGGATGGAGGTCTTTCCCTTCCTGGGCGGAGCATCGGACGAAAGACCCAGAACCGAAAAGAGGAAAGGGGAAAAGGAAGTGCCCGATTTGACTGTCACCGGATTCGTGGCCTTCGGCGGAGTATCAGTGAAGGATTAACTTCGAGTCAAACTTTCGCGGCAAATCTTGTTCAGGGGGCTTCACAGCCGTAACATATTCCGGTATGAACGCACACCGTGCCGCCGCACTCCGGACATCTATAATTTTCCTCCTGTTGTCCGAGAAAAGCTTCGATGCCGTTTTCTTTGATAAATTGAAGATTTTCAATCATACTCATGCCGTACTTCCCCCTGTAGCCTTCGTCGAGCTTTTCAAGGTCATCGCACGGGAAATCATCACACTCAAAACAGTACTCGACTCTCTTTTCGGAAAGTTTTTCACATTCGGCCTTCAAAAAAGCACAGTTCTTATCTCGTATTCTACAGCCCGGGCAGGGTTCTTTTTTTTCTTTTTTCCGTTTACCGTGTAACCGAAATAAGAAACGCAGAGACTGCAGTTCATGCCGCACGGCGCGACAAGCTCTCTCCTCATTTCTATGCTTCAACTCCCGGAGTTATGGGCACAGGAGAAACAGGGACGGCCGGGTTTGAATCATCCTACTTTTCGAGTTTGGTTCTCATGATCTGTTTACAAAAATATTACCAGAAAGCCAGCGCCCTCCGGCCAGAAGTTGAATGGCGAAAACTTTCACAGGTTTCTTGGGTTGATTGTTTTGACGCCTAGGCTGTCCGCATGTTCAAGTATGTACTTATCGCTTGTAAGTAACGGTAGAGCTTCTTGACGGGCAGTGGCCACGTGGAATGAGTCGAAGTAATGCAACTTTCTGGATCCTCTATGTTTCTTGTAAACATTAAGCGCTATTCTGGCTTTTTCGGTGGTCATCGGAATCGACTCGTGGGGTATTGCCCTGATATCTGACACGAAACTTAGCACCTTTTCCAGCTCTACTTCTTGGCTCCTCAGAGCGGATATGATGTCGTCGTAAACCTCGGAGGAGGAAAGGAGTTTCGTCTTTTTGTTTTCGGCCCTTTCCACGATTTTGGAAAATTTTGGCTCCAGCTCGTCTCCCGTCAAGTAGGATATAAACAGATCGGCCTCGATCATAATCCTGTCCGGTATCTCCATTACCGCTCCCCGCGCCTCAAGAACTCTTCCTGATCTTCTTCCAGCTCATCCAAGTCCTTGTCCACCAATCCTTCGTACTTCCCTCTTATCTCTTCTGCATTGGGCAAGGGTTCGAGTTCCAGCTTCCCCTCTGCTTCTCTCAAAAGGAACCGTTTGCTTCCGATCTTGTTCCTTTTTTCGGCGGGCAAAAGCAGCCGCCCCCTCTTATCAAGCTCTACGATTTTTCCCATTATCCCACACGTTTATTTGTGGGTTATTCCCATAAAAGCTTTTCTTTTTAAGAACCTCGGTAATCCCCCTAGCAGGAACTCAAGTTCGAGTGATCGAGAGTATACTACTCTCTCTAAACAATTTTCCCTTCCTGTTTTCCCAAATAAGTGCCTTCAGTGAATGAAAACCTCAGGTCGAAAGAGATATGCCCCGAATCGTTTCGACTGCATGGTTTGAAGATATAGGTTAATATAGGGTACATAAACCACTGCCGAGCAAAAGGGAACAAAAATGGGAAACAGGGAAAACAGAGGAACAGTGAAACGAGTGAACATGGAAACAGCTCAGTTCAATGCCAACGGTTCAACTCTGACAGCTCATTTTACGTGCCGGATGCCGCTGTTTTTTCTGGGTTGGATGTCTATGATATATTGTCCCCGTCCCCTTCCCTCCAGTTCTTTCACAGAACTGGGGGCTTCACTTTTTCACCTTTTCGCCGTCGCCGAGGGGACAAAAGATGGGTCCAAGGGGGGCATATTGGCGCGGGTGAAGGGGAACGTTTTTCTCCAATCCACCACAGGCAGGTAAAACAGAGAAAAGAGACATGGAAAATGGAGACCTCGGGGGAAAAAGGGAAAATAGTGAAAATGAGAGAAATGGCGAGCGGGACGCCGAGTTTTTCTTCCCACCGCTGCCGTTCGCGAGAGAACGGAGAAATGCGCCGGGAGGCCTCAGCGTCGCTTTTTCCCTTTCCACCCTCTCTCCCGTTCACTCTCACTCTTTTCCCTTGGAGGGACGGAGCCCATTGGCCACCGGGAGCCCAGCTTGGCTGGACTTCCGAGCTTCGCTCGGGAGGTTCGGGATGTCCCTGGTTCCCTTTCCCATCTCTATCCCTTTCACTTTCCCTTTTTCCCCTTTAGAGGAGGTCCTTTCTGGCCGACAAGGTTTTCACAGAATGGCGGGCTCCGAAGTCGGAGAGGAAATGTGAAATAGGGAAAAGGGCGGGCCTACGAGGAACCTCTGCTTGCGGTGGGAGAGAAGGAGGCCGGAGAGAGAGGCTCGAGTGAAGAATAAAAGAATGGAGAGGGAAAGACCAGAGGAGAAAAACCCCGCGGAGAGGGGAAACGTTCTCTGTTTCACCTGTTGATTCCTCCCTTTTTCCCTGTATCCCTCCTTGACTGGTTCTGCGGTCGAGCTTGGTCGTGTGTTTACCCGACGGTCTTCACACGCTGGTTTTGGCCTTTTTTGAACCTATACACCCCTATAGAGTAATAACGGTGACACAGTCTGGAACGTCTTTAGCTCGGCACCCACACGTATTCCGCACGTGTTTTTGGAGAGAATTTGCCGTTTGTTCGGAAAATCGGCTGCGTGTGCGGCGTGCACGTGATTTCTTTATTGCGGTGCTTCCTCACGGTTCTCCTCACGGGGGTGCCGTGTGCCCCCTCACGTAGAGCTCTTTTAAGACGCTTCGATCACAACCTCAACATCCTGATATCCCTAGAAAAAGTGCTCAACACCAATGACAGAGTTTTCAAACTCCTCATTCTCAAGAACATTACCGGACTCATCCACAATCACACCATGACATGACTTTTTATGAACATCTAAACCGGCATATCTCCCTATGTTGTCATTCTCACCTCCATATTGTGGTTTGGAGGTGAAACCCACTTAGACCTTTACGATCTACCCCGAAAATCCAAACATACCATCAAAAAAATTCTAACAATGCTGCTAAATTCGGGCCGATCGAGACCTTTCGAAACAACTTTTAGTGGACACCCACAGACTATTAGTTAGTAATTATCAACTTTGATAATCAGTTTTGATAATCAATGTTGATTATCAGTGTTGATAATCAGAACTGATAATTGGAAAGTTTGGTGAGAAAAATTCTCGAAAAAACCGACCGAATGGACAACTCCGGCCTCGTGGGAATAGGAACGATGGTCGTCTTCGTTTCCATAGTGACGGTCTCGTCGGTGGCGGCAGGAGTCCTGATAAACACCGGTCAATCGCTTGAAACCCAGGCGAAGGCCACGGTCAGGGAGACGGTGCCCGATGTATCGACGGGTGTGAAAGTGGTATCGGCCATCGGCTACTGCAACGAGGAGGGGAGAATCGAAAGCGTCGAAATGCTGGTAAGGTCCTATCCCGGAAGTCAGAAAATCAATCTGGAAAACGCCGTGATCCAGGAAACCTGGGATACGAACAGGGGCGCGGGAACCGTTCAGCGGACCTACGTCAGGCCAGGGATATACGAGAACTATCTGGAATCCCCCGTCGACGAGAACGGCCTCATTCGAACTTTCACGGTCTACGAAATCCAGGACATAAACAACAACGGGGCGGCGGCGCTCGACGAGGAGGGAGACATGTGCAAGGTTTTCTTCTACACGGCCGGCGACCCGGGATCGAGCGACGCGACCAGGATCACGATAATCCCGAAAAAAGGATTTAACACACCCTACGAGTTCCTCATTCCGGAGCTCTCCAAGAACGAGCGGTACTCCACCGACCCCAAGCCCGTGGAAATCTAAAAGGATGCGGATTACCGGACGGAGTCCAGCTCCTCGATCAGACGGTTGAAGTTCGAGTTGTCCCAGTCCCTCAGCCTGCCGGGGTCGTAACCGTGCTCCCGGACCAGCTGGGCCATTATCTCCCTGAAGTTGACGATCACGAACTTGAACACGCGCATGTTTATGTCCAGATCCCTCACCTTGCTGGCCAGGTACCGGGCCAGCTCTATGATGCTGGGATAGATCTCTATTTCCTTCTCATCGATGCCGGGGAAGGTCAGCTTCCACTTCTGCATGAACACCTTCCGGTCGGTTTCCTCCTTCAGGAAATCCAGACAGTAGTGCAGGTCCATGATCAGGTCCCCCATCTCCCCGAAGGCGTTGTGTATGTGGTTCCTGTTGCCTGCGTCCCTCCATATCCTGCGGTTGAAATCGTGAGTTTCCACGGGAACGAAGCCCGAAACCTGGGGAAAGTCGACCAGGTGCTCGAGGTTTTCGTCCGAGTGATCCAGATCTCCCCACTCGAGAAATCGCTTGGCCCAGCGCCTGTGAGTTTCCCATTCGGGCATGTCGTTAGTTTAGACGTTCATCCAATAACTATCAACCGGTAAACCTGGGCGGAAGGGACGGATTCAGCCCCGGCTGGCCAGGTACACTCCGCCGAGTATCAGCGCCCCGCCGGCAAACGTCCAAGGGGTCGGTGCGTCCCCGAGAACCAGCCAAGCTATCAGGGAGCCCACGACCGGAATCATGAGGGTGGCGACGCTCACCACCGTCGCCCTGAGGTGCTTCACGCTCCAGTTGAACGCCGAGTGACCTATGACCGTCGGTATGAGGCCTATCGAGAACATCATGTAATAGACGTTCGCGCCGAATCCGCTCAACGGTATCCCGAGTACCAGGGAGGACGAGAGGAGGGTCGCAGCCGCGGTCGAGTAGACCAGAAATATGTACGGAATCAGCGAATATCTTTGCCTCAGGTCCCTGCCGGAGACCAGGTAGCCCGAGAAAGTCACGGCGGCGACGACCGCCAGGAGGCTCCCGACGAAGCTGCCGATGTGGGAAATTTTCGGATACACTATCAGGACCATCCCAAGGATGGCGGTCGATACCCCGGCCAGCTCCCCCCTCGAGGAAACCTCGTTCAGGAAAACGTAGGAAAGGACGACGACGAAGATCGGATTGGAATTGGTCAGCAGGATCGCGTCGGGGACGGGAATCAAATCCAGGGACCTTATCCACGTGGCGAAGTGAACCGCCAGGAACACCCCCACCATCAGGATAAACAGGCCGTTCTTTCGATCCAGACCGAGGACTTCCTCCCTGTAGAAGGCGAATACGATCGGGGCCAGGATGAGTGAGGCAAAGACCATCCTGTAGGTCGCCACGGTCAGGGCCGGGGCGTCGGTCAGCTCTATCAGGGTGGCCGCCGAAGAGGCCGCCAGCACGCCGATCGCCAGCACGACTAAGATCAGCTTCCTGTCGACATCCACTTTTTAACCCCGATTCCAGTCAAAAATAGGATTTCATGGTTCAAAAAACCACGATACCCGCCCATCCGGACGGTCCTCCCCGGGAGGGCGTTCGGCGGCGAGGGGATTAAAATTATAACCTCCGGAAAAGATAATTCGAGTCGGGAATGATCGAGAATGAACATCAAGGAGAATATCGAAAAGCTCAAGCTCAACACATACACCTGGGAGTGCCCGGAGTGCGGAAATACCATCGGGCCCACCCTGACCGAAAAGGGGATAATAGAGCTCGCCGAGGAGCACATGGAAGAGGAACACGGGTAGAGCGACGCAAGTTCGCGAAGGGAGAGGTCGGAAGACCCTAGGAACGTGTGAACCGGAATCCTGGGAGTTGCTAAATTTCAAATTACTTTTTTAGCTATAGGGCAATTACTTTTTTATTAGCAAATCTAACAAAGTTGAGGACCGGATTACAAAAAGGAGCCTCGGAATGTATTGAGTGAGGGCCCGTAGCTTAGTGGCAGAGCGCTCGGCTGATAACCGGGAGGCCGTGGGT
>CAZEBR010000007.1:0-4738 GCA_964510375.1 Hadarchaeota archaeon (SeqCode)
TACCTCTGAACTACCGGCCCTTCAAAACGATAGATATAGATTGGACTCTTATGGCTTTTGTTTAACTCAATAGGAGTCTAACAACTTCAATTTAATCTTTTCTCTTACTAGACCGGCCGTATCCACAGGAGGCACAGACTCCTTTTTTGACGTTGTATGACCTGTTTCCACAACGCCTGCATTTAACGTGAACCGTCTTTTTCTGCTTGCCTTTCGCGGCCGTCCCTTTGGACACCGAAATCACCTCGCGGGAGAGATGAACACTACATTATCTCCACGAATTACCATCTTTCCGTAACGTTTGCTCGCCTCATCGCTTTGAATCTCTTCGGCGTCCTTAAGGACCAAGTTCACATGGGTGTCGTAAGACACCAACTCGCCTCGTAAATCTCGGCCTCCCTTCAACCTGATCAATACGGTCGATCCGATTGCTTCGTTCAGAGTGTCGAGAGGTCTCTGGTTTGATGACATAGGAATCAAAGCCCCTTAACCAGCTTTCTATTTAAGAATAACGTGTTATTAAAATTGATGTCAATCAAGAAAAGACATCCCATAAGAAGTTCGGACATAAGGGACATGAAAGAGGAATTGAAACCGAGGTTCGGGAATCAAATCGAGGATCTGCTCGATGGAACGGTCGAAACTGCCGAGCTGGAGGACGGAAAAGATATCATTATAATCGACGGAAGACCGGCTTTCATCAAAAAGGACGGAGATTTCATGCCGCTGATATTCTTCGCGGACAGGCTATCAATGAAAAAGGTAACGGTAGACATGGGGGCCGTAAAACACATCACCGACGGAGCGGACGTGATGGCCCCGGGAGTAGTAAACGTCGATAAATCGATCGCAAAGGGAGAAATCGTAAACATAGAGGACGAAAAAAACAACAAAACTATAGCCCTCGGAAACGCGCTTAAAGACGGTCCATCCCTCATCGGGGAAAAAGGAAAGGTAATCGAGAATAAACACCACGTTGGAGACGAATTATGGGATTTAAAAGACGAATTTTAGGGAAAAGTTAAATATAGTGGAAAGCACCTCACTTCTGTTGATAAGGATGGACTCGATAAAGAATATCTTCACTAAGGAGAAAAAAGATAAATCGGCAAAATCAAGCGATGACTCAGAATCCGAGACTATGGGGGATATACCCGTCATAGAAGTTGCCGAAACTAAAGAAAGTAAGAGAGTCGGCGAAATCGAGCCTATAATCGTAAAAAGTGTGGACTTGACGAGTCTGGTAGATATACAAGAAGTCACCAGCGAACTTAGAAACGGGAACATCATAATTTTGAACATCTCCCCGCTAATGGATGAAGACCCTGCCGAACTCAAACGAGCGGTAGACCAGCTTAAAGGCGTGGCCGCCGATATCGGAGGAGACGTAGGAAGACTCTCGGAGTCCCGGATAATCGCAACACCGGAACTGGTACAGATCCAGTTTAGAGAAAAAGCCTAAGGCGAAAAAGCGAAAGGATTCCCCGCCCATAAGAATTCCAAAAGCAATTTGTGAACTGTAAAGCTCCGAAATCTTTATCAGAGCTTTTGTTCTTAAATCGAATTCAAGAGCTAAAATTAGTGTAGTCTTATAGTCTCTAAATTCTTCGGAGCCTGCGTCCGCATATTGAATAATTTATGAAGAGAACTGCAGAGATCGATACACCTTCTGCTTTCGCCGTGCACGCAAATCACTCTGTCAGGCTTGGGGGAAGACTTCCTAACAAAGTCTATAAGCTGATTCCGATCGGAGTGAGCGCTGAAACCTTCCACGGTCTCGACATCCAAGTTGACCTCCACGACTTCCCTCTCCCCGTTATTCTGCATGGGGACCTCCCTCCAGCCCTTCTGTATCCTGCGACCCAGAGAGCCTTCACACTGATAGCCGACGAATACCAGAGTATTTCTGGGATCGGGAGCCAGTCTTCTAAAGTACTCGAGTATAGGTCCGCCAGCCATCATGCCCGCAGTGGAGAGAATGACCGCAGGTCCACCGCTTATCACTTTCTCCCTTTTCTCGTTACTCTTTACATTCTCGAACAAATCCGAAAGGAATGGATTTCGATCCTGATGTAAAATCTGGTTCTGAAGCTCGGACGAAAGGTACTCGGGATAGGCCGTGTGTATACTGGTGGCTTCCCAGATCATACCATCCAAATAAACCGGAACGTCTTCGAGGTGTCCCTCCCGGCCGTACTTTTCGAGTATCAGCATGAGCTCCTGAGCCCTACCTACAGCAAAGGCGGGAACTACTACCTTTCCACCTTTATCGAGAGTTCTATCCAGTATATTCAGGAATTTCTCCTCGGAATCCTCGCGGGAGGGTTGGGTGCTGTCCGAACCACCATAGGTGCTGTCCATCATCAGCGCCTCAAGCCTGGGAAAATCGTACTCCGCTGGGGACAGAAGATGAGACTCCTCGAAGTTCAAGTCGCCAGTATAAACCACGTTATACAATCCCTCACCGACGTGGAGATGTGCGAGAGAGGCCCCTAGAATGTGGCCGGAATTATGAAACGTCAGCCTAACATCGGGAGCGATATCGGTAACGTCTCCGTAATCCAGCGGTATAGTGTGCTTAACAAATTCCTTCACTTCCTTCTTGCTGTAAGGAATATCGCTACCCTCCTCCCTTGCGATATCCACATAGTCGAGCTGTAGGAGGACCGAGAGGTCCCTCGTAGGGGGAGTGCAGTATACCGGACCGTCATAGCCGTACTTGTACAAGTACGGAACGAAGCCCGAGTGGTCGAGATGAGCGTGAGTCACAATCGCAGCGTCTATTTCCTGCAGTCTTACCTCTGGAGCATCCAAGTAGGGATAAGCGTCCTTTCCCTTATTGGCGACATTTATCCCGCAGTCAAGGAGTATCTTACTTTCGGAAGTCTGAAGCAAGTGGGCGGACCGCCCTACCTCTCTAGAACCGCCCAGAGACGTCAGTCTCACCCAATCGTCTTCACCCCTCGGCTCTCGATGGATCCTTCGGCCAATTCTACGCAATATCTCCTGTCTTTCCTCCGCCTCCTGAATGACCGATCTACGGATATTTTGAACTACATCGGATTTTATCGGAGGATCTCTCACCACTTTAGGAGTCCACCGCACTTCTTTTAGGATCTTTCTGAGTAGTTTTCCTCCCTTCCCGATGGCGAGACCCGGTTTTCCGGCCTCGATATTAACCTCGCCGATAGTGGGAATGAACGTTATATTAGTTATATCGGCATCCTCGGGCACCAAATCCCTGATCCTTTCCTCCGCCTCCTCAGGAGGCAGGCGAATGGAGGGATCCGGCCTAACGGTTATCCTCTTCTGTATTTCCCTGGCCAGGTTTTTGACGAAATCTCCCTCACCGACAAGCGGCTCTAAATTATCGCAGTAGACGACCACTTTCGGCCCTTCAAAATCGACCTTGGTGACCGAGCCGGCGAAGGAAGTCTCTTCTCGAATAGTTTGTTTTATTTCTTCAATTAATTCATCTGCTGACATTTTAAACAACACCAAATACGACGATTACTATGAAATTTAATCGATGAATTCCAAGACTCTATCGGAATTTATTCTTTCAAATCCACCTTCAGTTACCTTAGCTAGTTTTATCTCATTTCCCGTGGCTATGTCCCGCTCTATGGCCGAATTAAGAGCATTGGCGGCTAGGGGGAGCCCTTCATCCACCCCAAGACTCTCTTCGTACTTCGATTCAAGCAAGCCATAGGCCACTTGTGATCCGGACCCGGTAGAAACCATTTTCTCTTCTATCCTCGACCCATCAAGACTGAGCAGGTACATGCCCGGACCGTTGGAATCAAAGCCACCCATTATCAAAATCGCCAAGTAAGGAAGCATTCCCCCGGACCTGAAGAGATTGGAAGCCAGCTTTGCAGCAGCTCCAACTCTAATCGGGGTTTCCCTACTGCGGTGATAATACCTAGCCTCTCCTCTTAAATTCCGGACGAGAGCTTGAGTATCCCCTACGCTACCCGCGACCGTAACTCCAATTCGATCGGTTATTTGGTACAGCTTCTTGGCATTTTTACTGGCGACTTCGTATCCGGCAGTCGCTCGGCTGTCAGTACCCATAACTACTCCATCACTACAGACGAGTCCTACCGTAGTCGTGCCTTTGAGATATTCTAACTGGTCTTCAAATTGTTCTTCCAACGTACCCCTCGAAGTTTTAAAATGTCCGTAGAAGGACACTTGACTTTATCTCCCCCTCATATATAAATAATTTCCCAGCTCGGCAAGGAAACTCCCACAGACCTTATTTAAACGGAGGAGCCAAGTTCCCTCTGGAATATTTAAACCTCGAATTAATTAGAAAACACGACCAAGAGAAATTGGCACTGGTGGTTCTTATTGTAAAAAAATTGAAGAGAATGGAGCTTCCAAGAGAAGTCTGGATGGGCCCAGACGCCGTAGAGAAGATGCCGGAGGTTTGCGAGCATCTCTCTCTAGGCAAGAATGGGCATCTGGTGGCAGACGAAACCACCCTTGAGATCGCGGGGCGGAAAATCGAAAAGTCGCTTTCGGAAGATAGCACGGAAATAAGTCATTCAATTATCCAAAGGGCAGACAGCAAAACGGTGGAAAGAATCAGAAGAAAATCCGAAGACTCCGACTTTCTTTTGGGAGTCGGCGGGGGAAGATGTATCGATGCCGCAAAATACGTAGCATATAAAAACGACAAGCCTTTCGTGAGTGTTCCGACAGCAGCGTCCCACGATGGAATAGCTTCCTC
>CAZEBR010000007.1:4894-54636 GCA_964510375.1 Hadarchaeota archaeon (SeqCode)
CGCATCCGGATGCGGAGACATGATCGCCAACTATACCGCAGTCCTAGACTGTGAACTCTCAAAAAAAGAAAAAGATGAAGAATACAGCGAATACGCGGCCGCCCTCTCCCGTATGAGCGCCGAACTCGTCGAAAGGAACGTCGAAGTTATAAAGAATGGTACCGAGGAAGGCGCCCGAAAAATCGTGAAGGCCCTAATCAGCAGCGGCGTCGCCATGAGTATAGCGGGAAGCAGCAGGCCGGCTAGCGGGGCGGAGCACCTGTTCAGTCATGCCCTCGACAAGATAGCTCCCGAACCGGCCCTCCACGGAGAACAGTGCGGGGTAGGATCGATAATGATGATGAAACTTCATGGAAGAGATTGGAAACCCAAGAAAGAGGCCCTCGAAACCGTGGGTTGCCCCACAAACAGCAGGGAACTTGGTATCGATCCAAAATACATAGTAAAAGCACTCACGATAGCCCATGAAATAAGACCCGGGAGATATACCGTGTTAAGGAACGGATTGACCGAAGAGAAAGCAGAGAAACTGGCAGAAGAAACCGGCGTAATATAGTTAACAGGCTAAATCTCGATAAGATTTACTTTCACTCCATCTTTATAGACAAACTCCGCAGCATATCCCTCGATAATCGGGCCCGGGTTTATGACCTTAGTGTCGCCGATTTTGTCCAACCCGCGAGCCTCATGAATATGTCCACAGACATTCACTAGGGGTTGCTTTTCTTCCACTATCTCCCGAACGCCCTTACTACCGGCGTGAACGTTCCCCGAAGCCATGTCCGCTTTCGTTTCAAAGGGCGGAGCATGAGTCACCAGAAACCAGTCCCCACCCACCTCTAGGGCAAGATCGTTCAATCTCTCTTTTATCTCGGATTCGGACAGTTCAAATGGAGTGTCGAAAGGAGTCTCGTTGGAACCGCCCAACCCCACAAAGGTTACTCCTCCAAAATAGATAGATCTGGAATGTAAATTGACTCCCCTTTGCTCAAGAACCTCTATCGATTCCTCAGGATCACAGTTTCCCGGGATCACAAGACTGCGAAAATCTTTTTTCTCCACAAGATCAAGAACTTCGTTAACTTCCCGGGCCGGTCCGAACTGAGTAATATCACCCAAAATCAGGAGAAGATCGTAATCGTCAGAGATCAAATTTCTTAAATTTTCTTTCGAACTGTCCTTCCCGTGAAAATCAGTTACCGCCAAGATTTTCATGCTCGTTCATCGCAGAAAACGAAAAAAATAAATTTAACTAAAAAACATTTTGACATCATCGACATATAGTCCGATAACATCCATAAACATGCCCCGATGTCTCATGAAACCGGGAGACGTATCTTTTCTCGCTCCAATCTCTCATGTAACTTGGGATCTTCCCTGGCCAGATCGGCATATTCCACCGGCAACATTATATTGGCCTCAATGTTCCTCCCAATCCTCTCCGATACCTCGTCCAAGGCTTTCCTTATCCTCTTCGAATCCCCTCTCTTCATGACGAGAAGTTCTAGGGGACTATCCGGAGAGTCCGTTCCTCTGGCAGAAGGACCAACCAAATAGGCGTTCCTTATCACGTCCAATTCTCTAAGCGTCGGTATAAGCTCGGACAAAGTGATCAGAACCCTGAGCTGCTTGGCGATGGGGCTCCCCCACTTTAACTTGTAGTATTTTTTCCTCCCCTCCGATTTCTCGGTTATAATCTCATTCCTTTTCAGATTCTTTAACCATTTTATATTGGTAGCTTTGGAAAGGTCAAGTCTCTCTTGAATTTCTTTAGAGTAAAACTCCTTCTCCGGATTCTTGCAAAACAATTCAATCATTTTAACTGGCGCTTGAGACCCTAAAAAATCCAACATCGTATCATTACAAAAGTTTAATAGATTATACCTTTTTATCAGTTTTTCCGTAACAGTTCGACTACAGATGTTCGGGAATCAAAATCACTCTACAAAATCCAGCCAGTCTGTATATCTATCGTCCTTTCCTTTGACGATATCGAAAAAGGTTTTTTGTATCTTCTCGGTTATTTCCCCTCTCTCGCCGTTTCCTATCTCGGTGTCGTCGACTTCTCTTATAGGCGTTACTTCTGCCGCGGTGCCCGTGAAAAACGCTTCATCGGCACTCTTTAACCGATCCTCCTGAAAATCTTCCTCCCTAACCGAAACACCCATATCTTCTGCGATCTTCATGACTGAATTCCTCGTTATACCCTTCAGAACATCCGAATCCAAAGGCGGAGTTATTAAATCCTCGTCTTCGACTATAAAGATATTTTCCCCGGGCCCTTCAGCAATGTTACCATCCAAATTAAGTAAGATCGCTTCGTCGTAATCCTTCTCGAGAGCCTCTAACTTGGCGAGTATAGAATTCGCGTAATTAGCAACCGTCTTTGAATGAGGCGGAAGTATCCTAGAATTGATCCTCTTCCAGTCAGTAATAGTGGTCCTTACACCCTTCTCAAGACCCTCCTCGCCGAGGTAAGAACCCCAAGGCCAGACCGCTATCGCCACATTGACAGGCGCTCCTTCCGGACTTAGCCCCATCTTCCCGTATCCATAATACGCTATGGGTCGAATGTAGCAGTCCACCATTTCATTTTCCCGGATAGTAAGCTTGACCGCATCGATCATTTCATCGACGGAATAAGGCAGGTCTATCTTCACCAAGTCGGCGGAATTCTGAAACCGCTCCATGTGAGCCCTCAGTCTAAAAACGGCCGGGCCGATCTCGGTATTGTAACAACGAATTCCCTCAAAAACTCCCAGACCATAATGCAACGTGTGAGTTAGAACATGAACCTCTGCTTCGTCCCAAGGTACAAGTTCTCCATCCATCCAGATGTAATCGGTCGGGGTTAGAGACATAAACTCACGCTTTATAATTTTCCCGTGATTTAATTAAGGCTTACTATTTCGAAATTTCATGAAAAGCTCGGAGGCTACGGTCACCGCACTCAAAGTCCGGCGACGTCCTCTATCGCATCCGTCAGCTCCTTAACATCCTCCACGGTGTGATCCCCCATATGACCGATTCTGAATGTCTTTTCCTTTAACTGTGAACCGTACCCGTTAGAAAATACTATATTGTACTTCTCCTCTACTTTCTGCCTGACCTTTTCTACGTTAATCCCCCTTGTGTTCTCCACGGCGCTGACCGTCTGCGACCAGTAGCCATCCTCCGGGAACATGTCAAAATGTTCCAAGGCCCAATTTCGAGTATACTCGGCCATCTCCCTATGCCTCTCCGCCCGCTCCTTGTGTCCTTCATCCAGCATGTATTTCATCTGCTCTCTATAAGCGAGCATCAGAGGAATAGCTGCAGTCTGATGGGTCTGGCCCTTTCTTTTATAATATTCAATATTCCTTTCAAAGTCCGCGTACCAGCCCCTACCCTCAACATCTCTGCTCTTCTGGTAAGTTTTATCATCTACAATACAGACCGAAAGTCCTGGCGGCATGGCAAAAGCCTTCTGGGACGAAGTAAATATCACGTTTATCCCGCTTTCGTCTATGTCTATATAATCCCCTCCGAGGCAGGAAATCGCATCTACTATAAATGTGGTATCAGGATATTCCTTCAGAACCTCACCTATCTCCTCGACGGGATTTCGAATTCCAGTAGAAGTCTCGTTCATTACGCAGGTGACCGCATCGTAATCCTCATCTTCCAAAGCATCCCTAACGTCCTCGGGCCTAACCGGCTTTCCCCACTCGTATTCCAACCTGTCGACATCTTTTCCACACCTTTCGGCGACCTTTCGCTGTCTTTCGCTGAAACTCCCGCAAGTGGTACATAAGACCCTTTCCTCGACACAGTCACGAATTGTCCCTTCCATAAAGACGGTTCCTGAAGCGGTGAGTATGATTACATGGCGATCAGTATCAAAAAACTTCTTCGTATCCTCGACGATCGTTGTATATAAATCGGTCATTTCATCCGATCTATGTCCGATCATCCACTCATTCATAGCGTCCAGTACTTCCTTTCTTACCTCGGTCGGCCCGGGCAAAAACAATTTTTTATGTTCAAAATCCATTCTATTACCTCATCTCTTGCATCTGGGGGTAGATGCTTTTATTTCAGTTGTTAAAAGTTTAATCCAAAAAACGGAGAAAATGCTCTGCTTTCAATCCTCAAGATAATCTCTAACCATTTTCAGAGCACAAAAATCTGAGCACATACTACACGTTTCGGGATCGAGTTCTGAAGGTCTATCCGATCTCAACCTCCTAGCTCTTTTCGAGTCGACTGCCAAATCGAACTGCTTGGGCCAGTCAAACTCCTTTCTCGCCCTTGACATATTTTCATCCATTTCAACATCGATCCCGTTTGCAAAATCCGCCGCATGGGCGGCTATCTTAGAAGCTATGACTCCATTCCTAACATCCTCCAAGTTCGGCAAGCAAAGATGCTCGGACGGAGTAACATAACAGAGAAAATCTGCCCCCTTCCAAGCAGCGAGGGCACCTCCGATCGCGCCCGTGATATGATCGTAACCCGGAGAAACATCCGTGACGATTGGTCCCAAAACGTAGAAAGGCGCGTCATTACAAGCGTTTTTTTCCATTTCGACGTTCGTTTCTATTTGATCCAAAGGTAGATGCCCAGGGCCTTCCACCATCGCCTGAACGTTTCCATCCCTGGATCGCTCAACCAACTCGCCCAAGGTGAAAAGTTCTTCAAATTGAGGCCGATCCGAGGCGTCAGATAGACAACCCGGTCTCAGACCATCGCCCAAACTCAGGGTTAAATCGAATTCTCGGGCCAGCTCCAAGAGGTAATCAAATTCCTCAAACAGGGGATTTTCTTCATCGTTATGAAGCATCCAAGCCGCCAAAATAGATCCCCCGCGGCTGACAAAGTTCATAGGCGGCCCCTCTCTCGTAAAGATTCTACCGTGTCCTTGGTGACGCCGCAGTGGACCGTTACGAAGTCAACACCGTCCTCAGCGTGTTTTCTTACCGCATTGAAAATGTCATCGGAACTCATATCGACGACGTCCTTTTCATCGGCTGCCTCGATGGCTGCTTGATAGATTGGAACGGTGCCAAGAGGAACATCGATTTCCGACAATATCCTTCTCCGGACCTCCTCGATATCCCCGCCGATGCTCAAGTCCATCAAAGTGTCCGTACCATATTCAACGGCTACTTTCGCTTTCTTTGCCTCTTCATCAGCGTCGGAATAATCCGGGGAGGTTCCGATGTTCGCATTTACCTTAGTTCGAAGTCCCTTGCCGATGCCCAGAGGCATAACATCTTCACGCGTTTTATTTTTCGGAATCACCACTTCGCCGGACGCGACTCTCTTGATTATTTTATCAGTGGATACTCCTTCTGCCTTGGAAATCTCTTTCATCTGTTCAGTCGCTTTTCCTCTCTTCGCTTCCCTCATCTGCATGTATCTTTCCTCATAAACTCTATCTACCACACACAAATTAAATAAACCCCAGCTCAAGACAAAACTGAGAAGATGTCCGTTATAGGAATTATAACAGACTTTGGAACAAAAGACTATTTCGTGTCCGCGACGAAGGGGTCGATACTGTCGATAAATCCGGAGGCAAAAATTGTGGACATAACTCATCAGATACCAGAACACGACATAGAGAAGGGTGCCTTCGTTCTATCAAACGCGGTTGTAACTTTCCCAAAGAACTCCACTTTTTTAGCAATCATAAACCCCGGAACGGAAACGGAGCTGAGCTGTATCGCAGTGAAAACCGAGAACTGTTTAAATTTCGTTGGACCGGACAACGGCATTTTAAGCTTAGTGGCTGAAAAATACGGGGTCCAAGAAATCAGGGAAATCAAAAACGAGAAAGTAATGAGAGAAAATGTCTCAAACACCTTCCCCGGAAGGGACGTAATGGCACCGGCTGCCGCACATCTGAGCAAAGGGGCTAAAATATCCGAGATGGGTCCGAAGATGGAGGAAATGAAGAAACTGGGTTTCGGAGCAGCAAGAATTGAGGACGACAAGATTCTCGGCCGAATTTTAAACATAGACAATTTCGGAAATTTGGTGACAAACATAAAAAAGAACGACATCATGAAACTAATCAACTACGAAAAAACGTTAGAAGTAGAAATCGGAGAAAAAAAATTTGATGTTCCATTCAGGAAAACTTTCGCTGATGCGAAAAAAGGAGAAAATGTATCCTATATCGGCGACACAGGGCTCCTAGAAATAGCAAAAAATCAGGGCAATATTGCCAGAAAATTGGGACTAAAGAACACTGATAAATTAAATATCAAAATCAAATTTTAAAGACCAAATAACGATTATTGAAAAGGTGAAAAACCGATGAAAAAGGGATTGACGATTGGAAGGTACCAACCTCTTCACAAAGGTCATTTTTCGGTCTTCAAAAAAATGGACGAAGAATGCGATTCCATAATGATCGGAGTCGGGAGTGCCCAAATCGAGAGAGAAAAGGACAATCCTCTGTCCGGAGGGGAGAGAATAAACATGATTAAACGAGTGTTAAAAAATCGGAATATAGAACCTTATGAAATTTTTCCCGTTCCGGACATTGAATGCTATCCCGCTTGGCCATACTATGTTAAGAATATTCTTCCACCGTTCGATTACCTTTATGTGCACTCAAGAACTGTTCTCCGTCTATTTAAAGGTACAAAAACTAAAATTAGGAGGGTAAAAGAATTCAACAAAAGTGAATGGTCAGCCACGGAAGTTAGAAGAAGAATAAAAAACAACGAAGAATGGCGACATCTTGTTCCGAAGGAGGTGGCTGAATTTTTGGATGAGATAGATATGAAAAACCGGCTTAAACCCACAATCGAAGTAAAATCCGAAACCGAAAAAAAGGTCGCACATCTCCTCACAAAAGCGGAAAAAACCATTGCAACGGTCGAATCCTGCACTGGCGGTTTAATAGCGAACAGGCTAACCAACGTTCCCGGGTCATCGAATTACTTCATAGAAGGACTCGTCACCTACCGAACCAGTACCAAAACTGAATTACTCGGAATCGATGAAGACGAGATAGAAAAACATGGAGTCGTAAGTCCTGAAACTGCCCGAAAAATGGCCGAAAAAATCAGAGAAAGGGCGGATACGGATATTGGCCTATCCACCACCGGTTTGCTTGGCCCAGGCGGAAACGAATCGGAGGAATCTATCGGAACCGTTTACGTAGGTCTATCCCACCCGAGCGGGGTGGAGGTCGAAAAATTTAACTTTTCTGGAAACAGGTTAGAGGTAAAAAACCAGGCAAGCGAGAAATCGCTGGCGAAGATTATAAAATTTTTGGAAAAATAAAATTTAAATCCTCAGAAATCATTAAACAAGTATTTCTCAAGGTCGACTCTCTGGGAATCTACTTTGACTCCCTCCCTCTCCAAGAGTTCTTTCTTCCTTTCCTTTCCGCCGCAGCTATAATCACCGAGATACCCGGACGATTTTACAACCCTGTGGCAGGGGATTTCCACCGGCCTCGGATTATCCGCTAATGCATTTCCAACAGCCCGAAAAGCCTTTGGCCTCCCGAGAGCCTTCGCTATTTCAGCATAAGTAGTAACCTTTCCTTCGGGTACCTTCGAAACAAGGTTCAGTACGTTTTCTTTAAAACCCAATCTGACCACTAACACAACAATTGTCCCAAGAAAATATTACCCCTGCGGATTCCACGAGCGAAAAATATAGTAGAAAAACGAATAAAAAGCTGTTATCCGCCACAAATCGATATTTGAAAACGTCACTCAGGGATTCAAAATTTAATATCCAATTAATTCTTAGAACATGATTTCTCTTTTGACGGTTAAGCTTGTCTTCGATTAGAACACTAATTTACTGATTAAAAGGACAAAAAATCCTATAACTGATAAAAACTGTCAGACCAACATGGATAGTGGAGGTTTATATGGCTCAGATAATGATCGTAGACGACGAGCCGGATATACGAGAACTGGTAAAGCTCAACTTCGAAAAAGAAAATCACGACGTAGTACCGGCGGAAAATGGAAAGGACGCCCTAGAAAAATTGGAGGAGATTTCACCGGACTATCCCGATCTCATTCTCCTAGATATTAACATGCCCGAACTAAACGGTTGGGAAACGCTCGATGAACTGGACAAGCGAGATATCCTCAAAGATGTTCCCGTTGTGATGTTCACGGTCGAAGAGTTGACTTTCGTAAAAATGCTTCGAAAGGACATAGAAGGCTTGGTCGGATATATAGAAAAACCCTTTGAACGCGAAGAAATACTAAATACGGCCGAAAAGGTCATAGAAAAAACAAAAAAGATCAACGAAAGGAAAAAGAAGATAGAAGAGAGCCCGGAGGGGGGAGAAAGTTTAGCCGAAGCTTATAAGGCATGGTCCAGGGCCCAAATGATTCACAGAAGATTCCTAGAAAAACTGGAAGAAATGGAAGAAAAAATGACCAGCAAAAGCAAACTTGGTAGAGTTAAAAATTTGAAAAAAGGAGAAAGAAACACAATAGACCAGTTAGAGCGAAAGAAGAAAGAGCTATTGAAAACAGCAGGTTTGGAAAAATATACTGAATAAAAAACCTTTTCTCATTTTAATTAGAAAATTCTTCAAAGAAATAGTTAGCAAGAAGCTGACAAATATTAACCAATCAACCATTAGAAACTGATGGGAGAGAATATCATGGACGAAAATGCAATTCTCCGAACTGTGCTGAAAAATAATCCCGATCCAATTTACTTCAAGAACCGAGATGCCCACTACACCGAAGTTAGCGCCTCGATGCTACATCATTTGCAGTTAGAAAGGGAGGAAGTTCAAGGAAAGACCGACTTCGATATCTTCCCTGACAAAAAAGCTCAGGAAATGTATGAGGAAGATATCCGAGTAATGCAGAACAATGAACCCATCAATGGCAAGGTAGAAAGAATAACCTGGCCCGACGGAAAAACCCAGTGGCTATCCGTATACAAGTTTCCGCGACACAACTCGAAAGGTAAAGTCGTAGGGACCTTCGGATTACTGAAAGATATCACAGAGTACAAAGAGACGGAGCGAGAATTTGAGGGCATTAAAAAACAAGCTGTTCTGATGGCGGAACAGTCAGGAAATTTGATGTATCGAATCGACAAGAATTTCAAATGCATGTATGCAAACCAAAAAACTCTTACTTATCTCGACAGTAGCGAAGAAGAAGTTATTGGGAGCAAGTTCACGGAGTTTTTGCCCGAAAAAGACAAGAAAGAGTTTATTGAACACGTCGAGAGAGCGATTGAGTCCGGCGAAGCAGTGAAATTAGAGCACAAATGGAACATATCGGACTGTTGGCTGTACACCATTTTCACACCGGTGCCCGATCCCGATACCGGAGAAATCGTGGATGTACTGGCAATATCGAGGGACATCACCAGAGCAAAAAAGGCAGAAGAAAGACAGGAATTTCTCCACTCACTATTAAGACATGATCTGAGGAACAAAATACAAATTATTCAAGGATACCTACAGTTTCTTGAGGATACGGATACCTCCGAAGAGCAAGAAAAATTCCTTAAAAAAGCTATAAAGGCTTCTAGAAACGGTTACGACCTTATTGAAGAAGTGAGAGCTCTGAGAAAGACTAAAAAGGACCATAAACCTATTGAGATAAACGTGGGGGCTATTATAAGCAAGGTAATAGATGAAAATCGGGACCGCGCTCAGTAAAAGAACGTTGAAATCGAAGACGAAAGAAAAGATAACAAGGTCTACGGAGGACCACTCCTGAGGGATCTATTCGAAAATCTCATCATCAACGGTATCCAACACTCGGGGGGAAAGGTAGTGAGGGTTCAAGTGGAGGAAAAAGACGACAAGGCATTGATAATTGTAGAGGACGACGGCAAAGGAATCCCGGAAAAAAACAAGGACAAAATTTTCGATCGATCTTGGTCCGGAAAAAACAGTAGGGGAAGCGGGCTGGGTCTTCACCTAGTAAAAAAGATAGCAGAAACTTACGGCGGAGATGTGGAATTAAACGAATCTGATCTAGGCGGCGCCAGATTCGACGTATACCTAGAAAAGTACACGGAAGATGAAAAGAAAGAATAAAACTGAAATCTCCCTACATATCAAACCAGGATAAAATGTTGGAAATAGACGGTTCGATGGGCGAAGGCGGTGGCTCTGTTCTCAGATTATCCCTAGCTTTAGCCTCGATAAAGAGCGAACCGATTAGAGTATACAATATCCGAGCCAACAGATCGAAACCCGGCCTAGCCAATCAACATTTACATGCGGTTAAATCCCTGAAGGAGCTCACTGAAGCAAAAACGAAAGGCCTCGAAATCGGGTCCGAGGAAGTAGTATTCGAGCCTAAAAGAAACACCGGGAAAGATATAAAGGTCGATATAGGAACCGCCGGGAGCACTACACTTATACTTCAGTCTGTGATGATTCCCGCGGCCTTTGCTGAAGAGCCAGTTTCCATCGAAGTAAAAGGAGGAACCGACAATCCCTTCGCACCGCCGATAGACTACCTGAAAAATGTCACCATTCCTATTTTAGAAAAACTAGGATATCATGCCGAAATAAACTTGGTAAAACGAGGTCACTACCCGAAGGGAGGAGGAATAATTAAAGCAGAAATCAATCCCATCGAAAAACTCAAGCCGTTAAATCTCACAGAAGCTGGAAAAGTAAGCAAAATCAGTGGAGTATCCCACTGCGTTAAACTTCCAAGCCACATCGCGAAGAGGCAGGCCGAAGCTGCAAAGGAAAGACTAGCGGAAGCTGGCCACGAAGCAGGTATAGAGGTAGAGTATTACGAGAAATCCGAAGATCCGCATCTAAGTCCCGGGACTGGAGTCGTTCTCTGGGCGGAGACGAGAAACGGCTCGATATTGGGCTCAAACGGGCACGGAGAAAAGGGGAAACCCGCCGAGAAGGTCGGAAAAGAAGCCGCTGAAAAACTTCTGGATGAACTCGAAACAGGAAAAGCTCTAGATAAATATCTAACCGACCAGATTATTCCCTATCTGAGTTTAGCGGAAGGGCAATCCATAATATCCACCACGGAGCTGACGTCCCATACCCTGACCAACGTGGAGCTGGTCGAGAAAATCCTTGGAACCGAAATCGAGGTATCCGGAATGGAAGGAGAACCCGGAGAAATATCGGTGAGAGGTAAAGCGTTACAAAATTGACCGAAAAATAAATTTTCTCTTTTTTAATCCACTACCCGCTTAAAAAGCGATGGGGGAATGGAAAAAACCATACTGGTAATTGCGCTCGTAGCAGTCGCTTGGCACTTAGGGGTTTTCGGCGCCATTGAGATTATCTCCGCCGACAAACCTCCAATCCCGGTGGATAGACTGCTGAGACTAGCAGAGCTGGATCTTCTGAAAAGGTTGAGGGGGAAACTTGAAGGAGCATCGGACGAGGAAAAGAAGGACCAACCTTACGAAAACTGGCTAAAAGAAGTCAGAAAAGAAATCAGGAGGATTAAAAACAATCGAAAACACTATCACAAAAATACTAGAAAAAATGGATAGTTTCTTGGATATAGAACCCGATAAAATTCAGAAAGGAAAAGAAATCACAGAAGAGATTATCCGCTCGGCGGAAATATCTGAAAAACTAATTTTTGAGAAAGGGAAGAGGAAAAGATACAGTAAATTACTCTCCGAACTAGAAACTCGTTTCTCCAAACTCTCAAGAGATGTCCAAAATAGAGAGAAAAGTTCTCTCAGTTCCGACTGGCAGCAACTGGGGGAACAAAATATGTCGAAGTTAAAGGACGACGTTCTCGCACTCAGAGAATTCCTAAAGAAAAACGAAGCGGCACTCAAAAAAAGATGGAACGAGATGGCGTACGGAGCCGATATCGAGGACTTGGTCCGGAATTTGAAAAATGAAGAATCGGTTGACAGTCTGACAGTATCCAAACTGTCCAACGCCATTAAAAACAGGGGCGAGGACGAAATAGAATCCATCACGAAAGAAAATACGGACCGTCTAAATCGAATCACGAGATGGCTTTTGCTTCTGAGGGAGGTAAGAAACGCTGAGTAAAGACGAAGAATCCATTCAAGCCGCCCACGGCAGATGGATAAGGGAACTTCAAAAATCCTTCAAAATAATCAAACAGGATCTTTCCTTAATGGAAGAAAGAGTTTCGGCGTTTGAATCGGAGATAGCGGAGGTCTCGAAAAAACAGAGAAAACTAAAATCTGAACTGGACCATATCTCAATGAAGATAGAGGAGCTGTGCTCCAGCGAAGAAAAACTCGAGGAGGGGAGGGGACAAAGTTGAGCCCACAAGTGTTATCCGCAGGAAATAAACGAGTTCTGAAGTTCGACTGCAAGAACTGTGGAGAAAAACCCTCCCTCTCCAGCACTCCCTCCTGCATGAAGGACGTGATCGAGAACCTCGAAAAAAATGCAAATGTAGACAAGATCCTCCTAGACGGAGAATACGTCGAAGAATACCGAGAAAAAGACTTGTCCGTACTGCAAGAATATGTGGAAGCGCTGAAAAACTCGAAGTATCTAGCGCTGAAAACGCTTACTCCCGATACCTGCACCGACTGCGAGGACGAGAGGGAAGAGAAAATAAGAAAAATCTGGAGTGAGGCGAAAAGCAAACCCGCCCAGGCCAAAGGGAAACTGAAGCAACTGAAAAAGAAACTAGAGGAAAGTTCTCGGAGAGGCCCCGAAAAGTGCAAGGAGTGCAGGGAGCACTTTCTCAAAGAGGGGATAATGCCCGCCATCGATATCCTGTCGGACACGAAGATCATGGAAAAAATCGAAGAGGGAAACGGTAAAGCTGACCGATTAAAGGAACTATTTTCTCCCACATCCCGTCCGAGCTTCCTCAGATCAAAGCTGAAGCTAAAAACTCCGAAAGAAACCGAGTTGGTGGAGGCGTACAGAATCGGAGAAACGAAAATCAGAATTTACCATTCGCCAGAGGAGCTAGAGTACATTTATTTCATACTCCCCCCGGAATATGACCTTCCTCCGAAACACGTAAGGGTAATACAAGATGTCAAGCGACAACTGCTGGAGACCCAAGGAAATCTGAATCCGGACTTGGCTCGGAAGGAAATCAGAAAGAAAAGCAAAAGTCTAATAATGGAGACGGCTTTGGAAAGGGGGATAGACCTAGAGGAAAAAAGGATAGAAGGACTCTCCAAATCCCTAGCTAAATTCACTGCGGGACTAGGAATCATAGAGACCTTGCTATCGGACGACAAGATCCAAGATATCTACGTCGACGCGCCCGTAGGAAACAATCCGGTTTACATTTACCACCAGGAATTCGAGGAATGCACTTCTAATATATTCATGACGCCAGAAGACGCTCAAGTCCTCACTTCGAGGTTCAGAGCAATAAGCGGTAGGCCATTCTCGGAGGCGAATCCCACCCTCGACCTGAACCTGGGAAAGGTCAGAGTGGCCGCGATTCAGGAGCCCCTCAGCCCCGACGGGCTGGCGATGGCAATCCGTCGACACAAATCTACCCCGTGGACTTTGCCCCTCTTCATAAGCAAAAATTTTCTAACCCCAAAGGCAGGCGGACTGTTGAGTCTCGCGGTGGACTCTCAGGCTTCCATACTAATAACGGGGAGCAGGGGCGCAGGCAAAACCTCGCTCCTCGGGGCACTGATGCTCGAACTCCTCCCAAAGTACCGCATACTTTGTCTGGAGGACACCGCCGAACTGCCGATCAAGGAAATGAAATCCCTAGGATACAAGGCACAAAGACTACAGATTCGGCCTTCGAGCTCCGGCTCCGAGCTGGAAATGGAAGCCGAGAATGCTCTCAGGTCGGCACTGAGACTCGGGGAATCAGTGCTCGTTATGGGAGAGGTCAGAGGACCCGAAACAAAGTCACTCTACGAGGCCATGAGGGTCGGTGCCGCCGGAAATTCTGTAATGGGTACGATACACGGGTCCTCCACCAAAGACGTATTCGAAAGGGTAGTCTACGATCTCGGAATCCCGCCCAGTTCCTTCAAAGCCACCGATCTGATAGCGGTCGCCTCTCCGATACGGGTCGGGGGAAGCATAAAGAGGAAACGAAGGCTGACTCAAGTCAGCGAAGTGGAAAAGGAGTGGCAGGAAGACCCGTTAAAGGAGGACGGTTTTACGGACCTTCTCAGCCATGACCCCGAAGAAGACAAACTGAGTGTTACCGATTCGCTCAAAGAAAACGAATCTCACCTTCTAGATTCGATAGCAGAAAAGTGGTCCATGTCCGTGCGAGAATTGAAGAAAAATTTGGACCTCCGCACGCGAATTCAAAAGAAGTTAGTCGAGAAGGCCTCCTCCACTGGAAACTCCAGATTGCTCGAGGCCGAGAGGGTCGTTGAATCGAACTTGACGTTTCACAGACTCCTCGAGGAAGAGCTAGACAAGGGAAGGATCAATTATAGTAGAGTTTTCTCCCGCTGGAAAGACTGGCTCGGCGAGGTCACCAAGCGATGAAAATCGGGGAGATTTACTGCCAAACGGCCGAGTTTATCGGAAAGTTCGAGCCGTTAAAGGACGCTCAAGACCCGCCGGAAGAACTCAGGAAAAACCTTCGTTTGTCGGATTTGAAATGTTCGCCGGAGGAGGTAGTAGCCTTGGCCTCTTTCGGAGCCTTGACGGGAGGAATAATCTGCGGGAGTTTCTTGATCCTAGCCCTCGTCATGAGGCTATCACTGCTAGTACCCGCGGCTACCAGCTCCTTACCGGTGCTCCTCTACTTCTCTCTAGGATCTTACCCGGAATGGAAAGCAAAGAAGAGGAGAAAGAAGAGTCTGGAGGGCACTCCAAGACTTATCAGTTACCTGACCGTCGCCCTACAAATAAATCCCAACTTAGAGAAAGCAACAATTTTTTCGGCGAGCAGAACTGAAAAATCCGTAGGAGACAGCTTTCGGAATGAAATCTGGAAAGCCTGCTTGGGGGTCCACAAAAACGTCCACGACGCACTATCAAAATTTTCGGAAGGTTGGGGTGCCGAAAATAACGAGCTTAAACGGGCAATAGATCTGATCAAGAGTTCGATATCGGAGAGGAACGAGAGAACGAGAAAAAGAATCTTGGATCAAGCTCTGAATACGAGTTTCGAAGGGATAAGAAACCGGATGGAAAAATTTGCGGCGAACGTACAGCTCCCGACCACCGTGATATACGGAATCGGAGTTTTATTGCCCCTAGTACTACTGGCCGTGCTCCCCGTAATATCCTCCACCGGTTTCAGGCTAAGCGGGACCCAGCTGGCCCTCATATACTGCCTCATCCTCCCCCTCGGAGTCTACATTCTCGAAAGGCATATACTTTCGAAGCGGCCCGAACCTTTCTCCAACCCCGAGATACCTTCGAAGGACGATAGGAGGAAGGCCATCGCGGTATCAGTTTCGGTCCTAATCGCAATTCCATCCGGTGCGATCCTACTCGGGCTTTCGAACACAATGATAACTCTAGCAGCACTATGGGGGATTTCCCTTTCCATAACCGCGTTCTGCTATCTTAGCTCGGTTAAGACGTTCGAAGTCCGAGAGATGAACAGAGAACTGGAGGAGGAATTCTGCGACGCGCTCACCCAGCTCGGCAGCCGTCTGAAGAGTAACATCCCGGTGGAGGAGGCGCTCCTGAAAACCGCCGAAACCACGAAGGGAGGCCAAATTTCAAAAATTCTCGAGAGAACTTCGACGAACTTGAAAATGGGGGGAATGAGCACGCGTTCCGCATTCTTCGACCCGGAGGACGGTTCCCTGAAGGAGGTACATTCGAAATCGGTCCTCCATACCTTTCGGATGCTCGTGAGCCTTTTGAATCGTAGCAGCGAAACTGCGGGGGAAGCAATTCTGCAAACCGGAAAACATCTCAAGAGGATGAACGAGGCAGAAAAGCGGGTGCGCCGCACGCTCCAGAGCGTGATAAGCTCCATGAAATCGGTCGCACTATTTTTCGGCCCCTTCGTGGCCTCCGTCACGGTCCAGCTCCAGCAGGTGCTCTCGGAAAAGACCCAGAGTATGCCGATTTTCGGAATGAACGTCAGGATATCCTCCCCCACATTTCTCGGAGTTCTCGGGACTTACGTCATAATCATCACCCTTCTACTCACGGTCTATACCGTAGAAATTGAAATTGGAGATGATGGTCCCATGAAGCGGATGTCAATAGCTCGAGCCCTGCCCACGGCCATCACGGTCTTTACCGCCGGGCTGATCCTGGGCGGGCAACTGATGTCGATCCTGATAGGATAAGCTCTCAAAAAACGGAAAGATTTAGAAAAGCTTAATTATTTTATCAAACAAGGATTGTTTCCGGGCGACCGTAGTCCAGTGGCTTAAGACACCGGCTTGCCATGCCGGTAACGCGGGTTCAAATCCCGCCGGTCGCACCACTCACCCATCAACTTCTCGATATCCCCGTACTTCTGATGGAAGATCACAATCAGAAAACAAGAAACTCAAATAAAAATGGTAAAAAGAAAAAGAAAAGAGGGGTCTTAGTTTCCATTTATTAATTAATGGAAGATTTCCCAGCTATGAGGAATCCAGTCAGCCCATTCTTCGGTGGCCTCGTTATAATCCTCTTTGTATACTTCACGGTTCGTTAGATTTACAAACGGAGTGTTTTCTGCCACGGTGGGTGACTCTATGATATCACATGGGACGATGGTAGGTTCTTCGTCCGCATACCATCGCATAGGCTTTCGATTGTTGGGACCAACTGCAATGCCGGTAACTAGCTCAGGTGTATCCGCCTTAGTGAATCTATCTCCTATCTTAGGAAGAGCTTCCGGTCCTTCATTCCAGAATTGTCTGAGAACCCCGACCATCGGGGCTGCGTAGTATGGTCCCTGAGGAGTAGTCGTGGCGAAGTCCATGTAACCATCCTCAAAGGCCTGCAGAGTTTCCGGGAAGCAGTCTACGTTCGTTATAACGAGATTCTCTACTTTCTCTTGTGACCAATCAAGGTTCTTTAGGGCCGTCTGAACTGCCGAGGAGAATCCGCCGTATTCTTCATATATTGCGACTACATCAGGATTGTCCGTGAGCCATGATTGTATCTTCGGTTGTGCCTTGGATGCCGACCAAGAGTTACCGACGTACTGGACCTCGATACCGCTATAGTCTTCCATATAATCGGCAAATCCTTGGGTACGCAGTCTCTCAACCGTGCTACCCTGTAAACCACGGCATACAAGAACTTTGCCTTCGGCTTCACCATACTTTTCTTCCAAGCGTTGGACCGTGTATTCGGCACACTGTTGTCCCGATCCGTAGTCACTTCTTTGGAAATAGGCTATGGGTGCGTTATGCTGGATATCACTATTAAAGGTCAATAGCGGAATATTATTTTTCTTGCAAATTTCTCCTACCCTGGCATTGCCTTCTTCGCTTATCGCTCCGAGAATAATAGCATCGACATCCTGCCTAACCAATTCCTGAGCTCCTGTATTTTGCGTCTCAACATTTGCTTCTCCCGAAACGACCGTTAAATCCCAACCGACGGCTTCTCTTATGTACCATTTAACTCCGGCTTGATTAAAGCGGCTATAAGGATTACCTAGACCCATAGTGATAAGACCGATATGCGGTGTTTCCTCGTCTAGATTTACTTGAGGATCTGGGACCCATCCCTGTTCCGCTGTAGTTCCCACTGTTTCATCTTCACCGCCGCCCATAAGCAGGAAGCCTGCGACGGCGCCGACGGCAATAACTACGACGACAATCAACAGTATCTGCGATCTAGCAATTCCTCGAGAATCAATCTCCATATTTTATTCTCACCTTTTTATAATATTTTTAAAATTCTTAATTATATACTCTTTGGTACTGTACTTAGAGCTATTTATAATTTCATTTCTCGAAAATCATTCCATTCACGTTAAAATAATGCTTACTGAGAAATACTTCCGTGAAGCTATCTCTAAAACCGTTTGATGGATATAAAAACATTATTAATAACTATAAAACAGTAAAGGAAAGGAAAATAGAGCTTAGAAACATTCTTAAGCTTTTAATCTAGAAAGAATTTCATCTTTTTTTCGATTCAGACGGGCAAATGAAATGACCGCCCCTAAAATCACAAATCCTCTTATCATACCCTTTGCATTAGGTGGGATACCAAGCATAGCAGTGCCAGTGATGATCATAAATAGGACAATCATCCCCCCAAAAATGTGTAGTATGTTTCCTCTTCCACCCCGCACGCTAATTCCTCCTATGGCTATCGCCGCAAAAGCGGTGAATATTTCACCATCGATTGTATTCACGGTAATATTTCCACCCACGTAACCGAAAAGAAAGATACCAACTACCCCAGCAAGCGCTCCTGCAATCACATGAACAAGTAATTTTACATTTCCGGGATTTATTCCAACAGTCTCAGCGCCGTCCGAACTATGCCCCACGGCATATACACTGAAACCGGTCTTGGTATAGTTGAGGAAAGACCAAGTAAGTAGGAGAATGCCGATAAAGATGGGAATTGAAACTGGAATTCCAAAGACCCTCGCTTGGCCAAAGAATAGGAGTGGAGATCCTTCTATATATCCTCCTCCCGCCGATGTATAAATGACGTAGTGGGCCCACTTAAAAATAACATATCCAGCAAGAGTAACTAAAAAAGAATCTATTTTCATTTTTCCGATCAAAATCCCATAAAAAAGACCTATGAGGGCGCCGATAACCGGCATGATGATAATTATAAGAGGCCAAGATAACCCCCAAAAATAAAGAGATAATCCACACCCGGACGTAAATGCTGCTACCTGGGCCAGCGAAAGATCAAAACTTCCAGCCAGGAGACAAAGACCTAAAGCCAAAGCGAGACCCCCCAATACACTAGCGTTTTTGAGAAAAGCGCTTATATTAGTCAATGTGAGAAAGCTGGATCCTGCAGTTAAAGAAAACAATATGAATACTACTACCACCACTAGCCATACTAGATTATCGATCAAAAATAACGAAATTTTATCCCGATTCACAACATCCACGTTCCTAGAAACTTGATTTTTTTCTAACTCCCTTTTTGTTTAAATTCCTTATAAATCTTGAATTTATTATAGGTATTCGAAAATTATTCTTGCTCATAAAAATCTCGTGAAATTTAATTCACAAATTTCTTCAGTCGACAAACTCGAAACACTAACCTGACAGTACTAAATGCTTTGGTAAACACCATTAGTCCAGTCTTTAGTGATGGCAAATTTTAGTTTCCTACTAGGAATAACTAATTTCAAACCGTAATAACCTACCAAATCACCTATTGGAATCCTTAAGACCCGCCTAGACAATAGAACGAAGGGACGAAACTCATACCTGGCCTTAATCCGCCCAATACTCTCTGTTTACTATTCAGGGAATTTTATTCATCTCCATACCAATTGGACAAGTATATCTTTCAGGCAAACTGGGGAAAAATTAATAAAAAAATACCTCAATTAAAAACCAGAACATGACCGAACTTCTACGCGGAGAAAAAATCCACAAATACTACGGAAAAGTCCACGCGCTAAAAGGAATAAACCTGGAAGTAGAAAAAGGAGAAGTACTAGGAATCATCGGAGACAACGGAGCAGGAAAATCCACCCTCATAAAAATACTCAGCGGAGTCCTCCAACCAACAAAAGGAAAACTATACTGGAAAGGCAAAGAAACCAAAATAGACTCAGTCAAAAAAGCAAGAGAAATGGGAATCGAAACAGTCCACCAAGAAGGAGGACTTGTAAAAATTCAAAGCATCGCAAGAAATATCTTTATGGGTAAGAATTGTCCAAAAGACACAGGATTCGTGAATTACGACGAGATGAATGAAAGAAGCAAAAGTAGATTAGAAAGTTTGAATCTTAATCTCGACCCGGAGACCGATGTAAGGTTTTGCTCGGGAGGAGAAAGACAGGGAGTAGCCATAGCGAGAGCACTAGAATTCGAAGCAGAACTCGTCATGCTCGACGAACCGCTTCGAGGACTAGCCGTTAAACCGAGAAAGAAGGTAAAAGAATCTGTCAAAAACATAAAGGAAGAAGGTTTAGGATGTATAATTTCTACACCCCGGGTCAGGAACCTATATGAAATTATAGACAAAGTAATCGTCCTTTATAGAGGAGAAAAGATAGGAGAGTTCGAAAAAGGAGAGAGGACACCGGAAGAAATCCACAAAATGGAAGTCGAAGGAGAACAGTAAATAGGAAACTAAAATTTAAGTTTTTTTATAAACTAGAAAATATCTATTCCACAAAGAGTACGCTACTAGCTAGAATTAGTTATATTAATGGATTAGAAGCTATCTGGTTCAATGATTATAAAGAGTAGCTATCTCCTGAATATCGAGTTAAAAAAATCGGCAATTATATCTTAAACGAGAAATTCGAATAACAACTACCCTTCAGCAAAACCATAATCAGTTGATGAACTTAAAAACAGGAGGAAAAATCCCAAACTAGAAGTTACTCAGTATTATTTGAAGAGGAAGAATGAAGTAGCCTTTCTTTTATCCTGTAACTGTAAGCATTCATAATAATACCTGAAAGAAGGATAACACCCTTTAACATATTCCTAGAATAACTTCCGATCCCTATGAAGTTAAGACCGGACTGAACAGTCACCCAGAAAATCGCAGCACCCAGCACATTCAAAATTTCACCCTTGCCCCCGTCGAGGCTAACCCCACCTAAAACAGCAATGCCGAAAACCCAAAAAATACTTCCATCTAACATAGTACCTGGAGCTGAACCGTTATATCCTACATAAATCAATCCCGCTAGGCCAGCGAGCGCTCCTGCGATCATATATACAATTACTCTAGTATTTTCTACATTGACCCCTAATAACTCGGCAGATTTGGAATCGCCCCCTATTTGGTATATCCTAATACCTGTATCCGTATAATTCAAAAATAGCCACACACACAAGACTGTAACTACGGCAATAATTGCAGAGGCATTAATTCCCAAAAAAGTTCCGCTTCCAGCGAAAAGAATCGGGCCAGGAACATCATGCACAGGAGCAGCATGAATAGTACTCCTAAAAGACCGAAAAATAATCAAAGTTGCCAGAGTAAGTATAAACGAATTTATTCCCAGCTTACCGACTAGTATCCCATTTATAAGTCCTAAAAGCGTTCCTATTGCTAGCGGAAGAATAAGGAAAAATATCGGCGGCATGCCGAGAAAACCAGTATGAAAAATTAAAACAGAAAACATTCCAGCCATGCCAGCAACCGCAGCAATAGTTAGATCAAAAGTTCCGGAGATAAGTGATATGGACTCGGCCAAAGCCATGATTAGAAGCCACGATCCAATCATGAGCAAATAATTGAGATTTGAAAACACCGAACCGAATACTCCAGGAGCGATAACAACAAATACAAGGTAAGCCACTAGCGCTATTATCCAAATAAGATGGTCCAGTGCAAGTATCTGAAGTTCCTTCCATTCCAATTTTTCGACCATCCACAATTATTTTTTTCTACCTATGGTTTTGAGTAGGGAATTTATAAAGAATTGGGTTTTGGAAACAAGAAATCGGGGCTTTAAACGGACTCGGGCTTTCTTCCTAATTCCTTCCAAATCAAATCCCACAGATTCAGGCACTTCGGAATGTGAGAATATTCCGAAGTTAAAATATTCCAGAACCATAAATGGAAATTTGATCCAATAAAGCCTAGACTCCTGTGCAATTTCTGTTTTATTAAAAGAGAAAGAGCGGGGAAAAGTTAATAAAAAAATACCTCAATTAAAAACCAGAACATGACCGAACTTCTACGCGGAGAAAAAATCCACAAATACTACGGAAAAGTCCACGCGCTAAAAGGAATAAACCTGGAAGTAGAAAAAGGAGAAGTACTAGGAATCATCGGAGACAACGGAGCAGGAAAATCCACCCTCATAAAAATACTCAGCGGAGTCCTCCAACCAACAAAAGGAAAACTATACTGGAAAGGCAAAGAAACCAAAATAGACTCAGTCAAAAAAGCAAGAGAAATGGGAATCGAAACAGTCCACCAAGAAGGAGGACTTGTAAAAATTCAAAGCATCGCAAGAAATATCTTTATGGGTAAGAATTGTCCAAAAGACACAGGATTCGTGAATTACGACGAGATGAATGAAAGAAGCAAAAGTAGATTAGAAAGTTTGAATCTTAATCTCGACCCGGAGACCGATGTAAGGTTTTGCTCGGGAGGAGAAAGACAGGGAGTAGCCATAGCGAGAGCACTAGAATTCGAAGCAGAACTCGTCATGCTCGACGAGCCTACTACCAATCTACCCGAAAAGTCCATAGAAAAGGTTTTCGACCTAGTTAAAAAATTAAGAGATAAGGACATTACGACAATAATAATATCTCATGAGATAAGGAGTATATATCCTATTATAGAAAGAGTCACACTGCTAGACGACGGAGATAAAATAGGAGAAGCTCGAAAGGAAGACATAACAGTAGAAGAAATAGAGAATGCACAGCTAGAAGGCGAACTATAATCCACACTTGCGATTGCCTAAATAATGATTAAGAAAACCAATCGAGGAAAGATGAAAAGTCGTTTTGCTAAACCGGTACTTATCGGGAAACAAATTTTATGAAAAACATAGCAGAAAACGCAAGAATTTAAGTAAAATTAATCTGACATCCGCCATCGCTTCTGAGATTTATCTTAAAATCTTCCCCTATTATTATTACAGACTTATTTTGGGTTTTTTCGGATTTTTCTACGTTTATATCATTGATAAAATTAAAATCCAAATTTATTCTGTTCGAAACAGGCTCTTTGTCCCTCTTCTGCTCGCTAAACATGGACAGGAACTCCCCCAGTACTCCCTCATCCGCATTATCGGGACCTCGTATCCCTAACGCTTCCTTCTCGGTTATTTCTCCTAATTCATTCATTACTTCACCATCCTTTTTAGCTAGGGAAGCCCATAATCTACCGTCCTCACGTTTTATCAGATAGGAAAATTTTCCACTGCCTCCGACAAGCTTACTACTACCTTCCTCCTCCAATTCCTTTAGAAACTTCTCCTCAGCAACGGACTCTACTTCCACGTTCGTGAATTCTATAATATCAGATTCGTTCAGAACTTTGTATCTCCAAGGGACGTTGGCAATGCTTTCATCCAATTTCTCTTCAATTTCTTCAATTTCCATTTTGGCCTCCTAATTACTCCTATCTTACAACAGCATTACTAATTAACCACTAATTATCTTTGGATATCATATTTATCAATCTATCCTGAAGAAATACTTTGAATACTTATACTCACGCCCTTTAATATTAGCAGTCACATTCTCCGGAAAGAAATCCGGTCTTAAACCCATCGTTTCTATAAACAAAAAACATGAAACAGCAAATAAAAAATACTTCAGGGTCTACTTGTCAAAACTTTTAACTCCAACTCGTATTCTCGAGTTTCTTGTGGTTCCAGAATAGGAAGTTCCCCTTTCTTTCTCAATTCGCTTTTATCATCAAATGGACAGTTAGCAGGTTCTAAACCCAAAACATATTCGCTCTTATTCAAATATTTCCACTCAACTAGATAAGGAAGTTGAGACTCCTTAAAAATGATCTCAAGACCTAATTCATTTTCTAAATCAGGGTTAACTAGCCTCACTTTATTAGTATCATTATCAGAGGGCATTTTATGTTCATATATTCTATCCTCATATCCCTCCGTAGGATCTTGGAACTCGTCGTACTTATTCAATTCATTACTAGCTTTCTCTCCGGAAACACTTCTGGTCCGATCGGGTTCTAAGAAAAGCTCCGAGTTTTTATCAAGTAACGGGAAACCTAAATTTATATGATAAAGAATCATGTGAGATGTTTTTCTAAATGAATTGTTTTTTACTTCATCCCTCACCTTAATTTTCTTCTCGTCCAAGGCCGTTTTTATCTCCCTTTTCAGAGTCAAATTCTCTCCGTGAAGCCTAGACTGCTTAATTTCACCGGAGACACTCAAAACATAGCTATCGTCCTCCCAATCGGAATTCACGGATACGTTTTTTGCGGGTCTGTTAGAAATTCTCCCATGGAACACGTCACCTTCCTCAGAGGGAAATCCAAAACTTGTAAGCCCACAGGTAGTCAAAAGACCTCCAAAAAAGTTCCTTTTCCATTCCTCACCTTCGGGCTCGTAATAAGAAGGATGGCTTTCCTCAACGGGAGAACGCCAAGCAAGATTACAACCCTTATAATACAGTGAAGTTATATCCATAGCCCTCTCAATCAAAACATCAAACTGAATACCCTTCGCCGTTCGAAAGCTCGCCTGTCTACAGCCTTTAGCAGGACCATCAGCTCTTTCCTGCAACTCCACATATCCAAGTTGGCGCATATCCCCTACTCTTTCTATAATCTCGCTCTTAGAAAGTTCTGATGCTTTTTCCCCAAAATCCATAGCGACCAACTCTTGATCGTCCATACATTCGTAACAAAATCAACTATTTAATGATTATCATAGTAAACTCCAGAGATGAAAATCCCGACAAATAGAGAAGTGAAACCCTGAATTTTTCTAGACAGAGAATTTAAGGGGGCTAATAAGGTATTCATTTAAATAGACATCAATCGAGCGAGAATAATAAAAAATGTATAATGAGCTGAAAGATGACCTAATAAGCGGAATTGTTTTTCTAGCCCCCATATTCGTTACTTTCTATGTAGCTTACTGGCTATTCGGCATCGTTATGGACTTGCCCGGAATGAACATGTTTCCGACAACGGATTTTCCAATATTCAACCGTTTAATCCATTTTCTGGTCGTGGCACTCATTCTAGGATTTTTTCTTGTGGGAATCGGACATCTAGTCCGAACAGTCCTAAGCACGTATGCTCAGGATTGGCGCGACAAGATAATGAACAAAATCCCGGGACTACGAATAATCTACAAAGCCACGAAGCTAGCTGTCGAAACAGTATCAAGTAGCACCACTGAATTTGAAAAACCCGTCAAGATTGAACTGGGCGGCATTCGTCTCACCGGATTTAAGACGGGGACGACCCAAGACGGGAGAAACATAGTATTTCTCCCCACCACGCCAAACATAACTACCGGATTTCTCCTTGAACTTGAAGATGATAAAGTACAGATCGCCGACGAGACCGTCGAGGAAGCACTGACAAGGCTGATTAGTATAGGATTCGGAGACTCACAGAAGGAAGTCAAAGCCGAATTCATGAATCAAGACGCCGATGCGGGGGATGAAGTTGAAAGTGAAGGGACTAATAATGATGGAGATAGTAGCGAAAAATCTTCATCGGGAAAGTCTTAATCCAATTTAGTTTAGTCCATGTTTTCCCAGATGCCTATTTACCCATACCAGATGACACTTACAAAAACAATTCAAGTAATCCTTTCCGCAATATCCACCCAGTCAAGCCTGAGAGTTCCATATATTATTAGAATCAGAACTATGGCTGTTATGAAGGCCGTGATCCAGCTCCCGCCAACAAACCAACCTGCGAGTTCACCCACATAGATGAGTATTAAAGCCATCGAAAACTTTCCCAACGCGCAATAAATGAACGCCTTCCAGAAATCGTATCGGGCCAATCCCAACGGTATGAATAGAAGATCGTCGGGAAGGGGAGTGAGAGCGAACAAAAATATCGCCGGCCCTCCATATTTGTCGAAAATCTTGAGCATCGCCTTAAACTTCCGTTCGTGCTCCTCCCCCACCAACGTTCTACCGGCATAACCGGCCCCGTATCCCACTAACTCCCCGGCTCCGGACCCAAGTCCCGCCACTACCGCGAGCAGTAAAGGGTTAAAATAGCCCGTCGCACCCGCCGCTATCAAAGCCACGGTATACGGTATCGGAATAACGATTGAACTTGCACCCAAGAAATTTAAAATAAATATTCCGGGATATCCCAATGCGACTAGAGGGTCCCACCAGCTCATTGTTCTTTCCTTTTAATTGATGGGACTAAGGATTATTTACTATTTTACTAGTCTAGATAATTTTTAGCAACGACAGATTATTTCGGCGAAAGACCCAGCCGCTACCACGACAAATACTAATAATCCGATAGTAACTGGGTCTATATTTTTCCCTTCGAACACGATAAAATTTATTTATTAAATAAATTATTCACACGCCCTCGTCAGTCGGACATCGAATCTGGCACCACCCAGCTCGGAATCTTTTACCTCCACCTTACCTCCGTGGCTTTCTGCTATGTTCTTGACCATAAAAAGACCCAATCCGGACCCGGCAGATTCACCCTTCTTGAATTCCCTGTCGAAAACCTTCTCCTTGTCCTCGTCCGGAATCCCCTTTCCGTCATCCTCTATTATCACGACACATTCGTCTTCCCGCTTTTCCCCAGAAACACTAATCTTGGAGCAATCGGAATGCTGAATCGAATTCTCCACGATGTTTGAAAAGAGTTCCTCCAGCAAAGGACTAGTGCATGCCTTGCACTCAATTTTATTATAATCTAATTCGATCCCGTTTTCGGATATCTTCGACTGGTGTTCGCTGAGCACATTCTTCAAAGCCGAATCTAACCAAATCTCCTCAGCTTCTTCCCTCTCCTCGACCTCTCTTAGGGTCCTTACCTTCTCGATAAGTTCAACTGCCTCCCTTATCGCTCTGTCCGTCTTTTGAAGGTATTTATCTTCCTCCTCTGCCGAAACATCAGAGGCGGAAATCAGCTCTATATAACCCCTAGCGATCTGGGCTTTATTTCTCACATCGTGACGAAGAAGCGAATGCAGGAAGTCCTCCCTCTCCTCCACCTCTTTCTGTTCGGTTATATCTCGGAAAGAAAGAACTGCGACGGGCCTTCCATCCATCTCGAAGCCCCTTCCAGTGAAGCTTGCCCAGAACTCCTCGCCCGAATCCCTCATCAATTTTGTCTCTACACCCTCCATCACACCGCCGTCGAATACCTCATCTTCGATTTTCGTATCAAATCTTTTCTTCTCCTCCGGGACCACAAATTCGTAGATAGCCCGCCCCTCTATATCCTCCAACGATTCCAACTCTAGCATGTCCAAGGCCGCACTGTTCGCGTGCATTATTTCGAAACTTTCGGCGTCCAGGAGAACTATCCCTTCCAGAACTTTTTCAAAAAGGGTATCCAATCTCTCTCCCTGCTCCACCGACTTGCGCAGGGACCGCCAGTCCTCAGCTTCCCGGGCTACGATATCCGATAGGTTCTCGTACTGGGCTTCTCGGTCTCCTTCTCGAACTAGGTATCCATTGGCCCCAGAATTAAGAGCATCTATAGCAACATCCGCTGAACCTTCGCCCGAGAAAATTATGAAAGGTATGCTCTTCCCGATTTCATTTCTTACAGTCCTCAAAAACTCTAGAGCATTGACCCCCGAACCAGAATGACCGGAAACCGTTGCATCGAAATCACCGGCATCGAGTTTTTCAAGAGCCCCCCCGACCGATCCGGCAGTCTCAACATCAAATCTCCCCCCGAGAAAGCTCTTAGCCTCATCCAAAAATTCCGAACTATCGCTCACAACCAGTAACTTCAAGCTTCCCCCTCCAAATTCATCACCCTTCCAATTACTTTGTGTATTCATCAATAAATACAGTTTCCATCCATTTTATAGTAGAACAATCAATGGCGAGAGTATAAGAAATTCAACCATCTGTCAATAATAGCAAAACGTCCGACATTGGGCTAGTTTTTTAGACTCAGAATCGGGCTGGGTAGTCTCCCGCCCCTCTTAATTAATTTCTCAGAAGAATAATCACTCAGTTCCATTACCGGGGCACGTCCAAGGAGCCCGCCAAATTCCAAAACATCGCCGGCTTCCTTGCCTTCGGCAGGTATAATTCTGACTCCTTCCGTCTTGTCGTTCACGACGCCTATGGAAAGCTCATCGGCTATGACCGCACTTATCTTCTCGGCCGAAGTATTACCGGGAACAGCAAACATGTCCAAGCCCACGGAACAGACCGATGTAAGCGCTTCGAGTTTGTCCAGTTTCAAAGCTCCCTTCTCGACGGCTTCCACCATCCCTAGATCTTCGCTGACTGGAAGGAAAGTTCCACTCAAACCTCCCACGTTCCTGCTCGCCATCGCACCACCCTTCTTGACGGCATCCATCAACAGAGCGACCGCCAAGGTCGACCCATGAGCCCCGGGCTTGTCCACACCCATGGCCTCTAAAATTCTCGCCACCGAATCGTTCTCTACCGGAGAAGGAGCCAAGGATAGATCAACAATTCCGAAGGAAACTCCCAATTCTTCCGCCAACTCCCGACCTATCAGTTGGCCGGCCCTCGTGGTCTTGAAGGCCGTTCCCTTGATGACCTCCGAAAGTTCAGTAAGGTCGCAGTCAGGATTATTGTCGACGACTTCCCTGACGACCCCTGGACCGCTAATCCCCACGTTAAGTGAAAATTCGGGTTCCCCGACGCCGTGAAAAGCTCCGGCCATGAAGGGGTTGTCTTCGGGAGCGTTGACGAGTGCGACGAACTTCGCACACCCGGTGCTATTATCCGTCTCGCCGGCAACCTCCTTGAGAATCTCACCGAGCTTTATTATCATGTCCATATTCATGCCGGCCCTGTGACTACCCACATTGAGGAACGAACATACCCTTTCCGTCTCGGAGAACATTTCGGGCAAAGAATCGACTAGCGCCTCGTCGGCCTCAGTGGCGCCCTTCTGTACCAACGCGCCGAAACCCCCTACGAAATCCACGTCCGCATCCCCAACCGCATCGTCCAAAACTTTAGCCATTTCGACCAGCTTTTCCTCAGAAGAGTGCGATTCCGTGATCAGTGATATGGGAGTTACCGAGATCCTCTGGTTGACAATCGGGATTCCATATTTGGATTCGAGCTTCTCGGTCTCCTCCACCAGTCGCTCGGAGTTCGTGTTTACCTTCTCGTAAACGTTTTCCTTGAACTTGTCGAAGTCGGAATGAACACAGTCCTTCAGATTAATTCCCAGAGTAACAGTCCTTATGTCCAGCCCCTGGAAAAGGGACATTGTAGCCGTTTCAAATATCTCATCTACAGTGAAAGCCATTCTCAAACCCTGTGCATAGCTTTGAAAATATCCTCATGTTGAAGCTGAACCCGAAGGCCCATTTCCTCCCCTATCTCCTGTAAATCTTCCTCTATCTCTTCGAAGGAATAATCGGAATCTTGAATGTCTATGAGCATGCTCATCACAAAATATCCTTCTATCACCTTTTGGCTAATGTCCTCAATGTTGATGTCCTTCTCGTAGACGGAATTCGACATCTTGGCGATTATCCCCTTCTGGTCCTCGCCAATCACCGTCACGAAGCAGAGCTCTTTTCCCATTTTTATTAGCCTCCATCCAGAAAAATCAGCCTGTCTACTATTTAATCCTTCTATCCATGGTGGGTTATTTACTAGTGCAACTTAAGGTTTGGAAAAATCCGGCAATGCCTCAATCAACCTATCAGCCAAGTCCACTATTTTGTCCCCGTGCTCCAGCTTGTCCTTCCATTCTTCCGAAATTCTATCGGCACCGTGATACGCACCGGCGATGGCGCCGGTCATAGCACCGATGGTGTCCGCGTCCCCGCCCAAGCTTACGGCGTAAAGTACTGCACCCTCAAAGCTCTCCGGATGAGACAAGAAACAGTAGACGGCGGTCGGTACAGAATTGAAGGCTTCTACACCGTGCCCCAAACTCCTCACGACCTCCGACTTGTCCGGATTCGCTTCGAGAAGTTCGCGGACCTTCGAGACCTTTTCCTCGTATTTCTCCTCGCTCACAGCGTTGTCGAGTTCATCCAGAAATGTACTCGTGTCGAGCTCCGAGGAGGGATCTTCCCTAGCAACAATGCCCACCGAGGTTGCCTGAAGGACGGCTCCATCCCTCCCCAGGCTATGAACATGGGTGATGCTGCTCGATTTTCGGGCCAGTTTTTTGAGTTCTTCCAAGTCGCCGCAAGCAAAAAGCCCGACGGGAGCAATTCTCATGGACGAACCGTTGCCGTAAGAGCCTGCACCGCCGAAAAGCTCCTTTGCCGGCTCATCCCACCGAACACCCCCTCCGAGCTTTCTTATGACCTTACTCGACCCCGGTCCGTAGCCTCTGGAGGGATCAAAATATTCCACCAATTTCTCCGCTAGATTCTGACCATCAAATCCACCCTTCTCCGATAAAGAATCGGCAAGAGCCATCATCTGTTGAGTGTCGTCCGTGTAACGGAGCAGATCCCTCCCTCGAACGAGATCCCTGATTCTATCAATCTTCACCATCCCACCGCCTTCTCTGGACCTTCCGATCGCATCGCCGAGCCCGGTACCCAGCATTCCGCCGCGATAATATGATTTCAAGCTCATTCCTCCAAGGAGACAAGTGGAAGGATGTCATCCAGAATAAAATCTACGAATTCGTCCCTTTCAAGGCTACTGAACAGAACCACGACGCAACTTCGGGTTACCCCAACGACTATATCCTTCTCCTGAACCTCGAAAACAGCGTACCAGATGTTGCCATGATCCAAGTATTCCTGGTAGAGCGAGGAATCAGCGAGGGAAGACCCATAGAGGGCGAGCTTACCGACATCGGGAATATCGACATTGTCGAAGTAAATTACCTTGGTGGCCTGAGGATTGCTCTCATGAAGTTCCTTCAGCGTCTCCTCGGTGATGGTGGCCTCGACGATCGTTCCCTTACTGAGAAATATCGCCTCGCTCAGCTCGTTCGCTATCCTGTTCGCCTTGTTCTTCTCCTCCAGTATAATGAGGAAAATTTCGCCCTTTCTCTCCTGAAAAACCAGTCGGGTTTCCCTCGTTTTTGGGACTTCTATCTCTCCGTCCCTGTGGTGTATGGTAACGAGGGTGTCATGAGTATAAATCCCGTGCAAAGTTCCGTCATCGGTCTCCAAATCCGTGACTTCAGTTATCAGATTACCCTCCCCTGCCTTGGTCTCGTAAGGTTCCTCCTCCCGATAGTCCTTCAGCTTTCGAGCTATGAAGCCCAGATCCGAGTCCTTTCCTATTCGGAACACTTTCGCAGTACTTACCATCTTGAAGTTTCACCCGAACAATCTCCCAATCTAACTTCAAGAAAGAAAAAACTTTGTATCTAACGCTCCTATCCAACCCGGAACTTGAAAAGATCACGAACAAAAATGCCGGGAATAAAAAGGGGGTTGAGAGAAATCATTTTTCTCCACGGGGGTTTTAAAATCAGAAGAAAAAGAAGCTTAAGACTGAAACAACTAGAAGGCGATGAAAATGGCTAGCCAAGGAAATGCGAAAACACACATCAAGGAAATAATATTGGAAAATTTCATGAGCTACGATTATGCCCGAATTCCTCTAAAACCGGGTCTGAACGTCATAAGCGGGCCTAACGGCGCCGGTAAGTCCTCGATCTTGCTCGCCCTTTCAGTGGCGTTGGGACAGTCACATACAGAAAGGTCCCGGAAGCTGAGCGATTTGATAAGGAGGGGGGAAGAAATGGCAAGAGTGAGCGTAGTCTTCGACAACTCGCCAGTCGACGGTAGGCGCCCGATATCGGACGCCGATACCGACTCTTACGTCCTTTCGAGATACCTGCAGGAGGACGGGACCTACTGGCACGAGGCTAACTATGAGACTGTTACTAAGGAAGAGGTCAAAAGGATACTATCTCAACTCTCCATAAATCCGGACAATATGCTCATCGTAATGCACCAGGGGATGATCGATGTCTTCGGAGCGATCGACGCTCAGGAGAGGTTGAAGACGGTGGAGGAAGCCGTCGGGCTGAGCGACTATAGAAACAGAATATTTGAGGCGCAGGAAAATCTCTCCCACAAGATGAGCGAAGAGGAATCGATCAACGAAATGCTTCAAGAAGCCCAAGAAACTCTGGATCACTGGGAGGAGGAATATGAGCGCTACAAGAAGAAGCAGAATCTCCTCGAAAAAAAGGAGGATCTAGAAAGAGAGTACGCATGGGCCAAGTGGTGGAGGCAGAAAGAAAGGGTCGATAAACTCGATTCGAAGGTCAGGGAAAAGAAAGAGGACCTCAAACAAATCGAAAGGGATCTCGAGAAAACTAAAGAGAAGAAAAAGGACTCCAAAGAGAAACTGGACGGATTAGAACAGAAGTTTGAAGATCTCTATCGGAACCTCGTCCACCACGAAAAGGAAAAAAGCCGGGCCGAAGCGGAACTCGACTTAATCGAAAAAATTGGAAGATCGAAATTGGAAGGCTTAGCCGAAAACTCGAGAGATCCGGAAGAGGCCGTAGAGAAAGCCGAAGAAGAAATCGAGGAAAACAGAAACGAAATAGCCCACACCAAGGAGGAGCGAAACAGCGAAAGAGAAAGTTACATCGATCACAACATCAGGGAAGCCATTCTTGGATTCCGAAGAGAACGGACGGAAGAAAAAATTGACGACCTCAAAAAGGATCTGAGGAAAAACAAGCGGGAACTTGAAGAACTGGAGGCGGAGGCCAAAGAAAAAGGAAGTAAGATGAGGACGGACAGGAAATCTAGAGAAATCCTCGAAGAAATCCGCGTCACCAATGCAAAGTTGGCGGGTTTGGATGACGTGTCAAAAGAATCTGAAAAGATGTATCAGGATCACAAGGAGAGGCTGGAAGAGTTAGAGGAAAAAGCGAAAGAAGCCGAAGAAAATCGAAAGAAGGCCTTAGAAAAGCTGGAACTCAGACAGGAAAAGTGGAGAAGCGAAATTCAAGAACTTTTGAAAAAAGTCAGGGAAACCTACCGGCAGATTTTGGAAAGAGTAAACGCCGTGGGGGACGTGAGAATGATAAACCCCAATAACATTGAGGAGTCAGGTCTCGAACTCACCGTTGGATTTAGGGGAGCGGAACCACAAACCCTTGACGCCTATACTCAAAGCGGTGGAGAAAGATCAACTTCAATAATGTGCTTCCTTCTCGCACTCCAACAGCACATAAAATCCCCAATCAGGGCACTAGACGAATTCGAGTTACACATGGACCCTCGAAACCGACAGATGATGATGAGAGAGCTTCTGAACCTGATGGAGGAGAGCAACAGCCAATACTTGGTAATAACCCCAGGAAGGTTAGTAGAGATCGAAAAAGTTCCCAACGTAATCGCAGTCCAAAACTCGGCCGGTTCTTCGGAGGTAAAGGTGGCTACCTAAAATGGTCAGCAAAAAGAAGAAGAGAGAACTGATGAACAGAATCATCGACCTCGCCGAATCCGTAAACGACAGGGAGGTCGACCCGTTTGAAGTCGAAGTGTCCGATTTCCTCGAAAGACTGGACGAGATTTTTCCCGAGGAGGAAGACCCCGAGGAACTGTTACTCGACATGAGAGCGATGCTAGGACTGACGGACGTAGTCTCCCAGCAGGAGGACTGGATAAAACACAAATCTTCCTTGCTTCACTTCGACCCGATGCTAGTCAACTGGAAGGTCAAGGAGCTTACGAAAAAACAGCTGGCCTACGTGCTCGTTGATTCCTGGCACCCAACCGTGGAGATGGAATCCATATCGAAGCCCGGTATAGAAGAGGCCATGGAGTACTGGGAAAATCTGGAGCCTATGTCGGAGCGTGGTGCGGAGCTGGAGACTGAGGAAGTTTCGCCGGGAGCGATAAGCATGGAAGAGCTATCCGAATCGGGGTTTCAAAGCAAGGAAGATTTCGACGAGGAAGTAGAGGAAAAGTGGGAAGAACTCAAGAAAGCGACCGACGAGGAAAACAAAATTTCCTACTGGGAATTCATCGACTCGGAAAACTATAAGGAGACCATTCGAAACGCCTGGCTGACCAGCTTTCTCATAAGCTACGGCTACGCCTCCGTCGAAATGGACCCCTTGGAAGAAAAAATTACGCTGAAGGCCAGAGAAACCCAGGAGACCCCGAGGGAGAAAGACGGTAAATCCTTGCCGATAGCAATCTCGTACGACGACTGGGAGGAGAGGAGGAACCGAAATGAGTGAAGAAGAGGAAAAAATCGAGGAGATAAGAGAAAAGATGGAGAGGGCCGCACAGCTCATCCTATTCAAGAGGCACCGGGAACCCGGAGCCAAATCATGGGAGCTGAAAAAGGTCCTAGGTAAGAGATATCCCGAAATAGTCGATATGCTCGATCAGGAGCTCCAGAAAATAGGTCTGACCATCAAGGAAATAGGGAAGGACGAGGACGGGCCCACTCGATACTACGCCACTATGAAGGGTCATCCCCGCCTTTCGGACAGAACCTTCGGCTGGAGAATCGACGACATGGCATCCCTCACAATCGCACTCTCATACATACAAGCAAAGAGAGGAAAGGCCCCCTTAGAAGAAGTCAAGGAACTATTGAGGGAAAAGCTACCCAAATGGCGCGTGGACAGGAATATAAACAGATTCACAAAGATGGGCTATCTCTCCGAAGATGACGGGATGCTCCAAATGGACTGGCGGGCAAAAGCGGAAATCGACCAAGAGAAAATGCTGGAAGGCCTGCTGAGCAAAGAAGTAGAAGAATCGGAAGAAAACTGAATTTAAACTCCTCAATAACTTGAAGCGCCTAAGATCCCTTGTACCTGCTGAGCAATGATTTCTTTTCCTCTTCCACGACTAAATCCAGAAATTTGTCCGTGATCTCATCTTTTTCCTCCAGAATTCTCTGTGCTCCCTTCGGAGTGATGCCCTTACCAACTAGGGCCGCGGCCGCCACCTTTCCGTATTCCGAGACTAGATCAGAAGTCCTTTCAATCTTTTTCCACGTCTTGCTATCCTCGGCCTTCTTGGAACCATCTTTTACCCTATTGAGAGTCCTCCTGACCGATCTTACTTCCTCCCCCACCAACCCGATCCTCTCGGAACCACAATTAGGACACGAAGGAGGTTCGCTCAACTCGTGTACTTCCATTATTTCCGTCCAATCCTTGCATTCGGCACAGGCAAAGGTCCGTTCCTCACTCAGCAGCCTCGATCTGACGGAGGCAAGTATCAGACGTTTCATCCTCTTGGGCGAAACGGGTTCGAACGTCAAGGAGCTCTCTTCCCACGCGGGTTCCGAAATAGGGGAAGGGCCCGACAGGACCCCCAGGGAATCAATTGAGATCTCCCCGGACTCTATCCTTTTGAGGACCTCAAGTGACTTAGGGAGGTCCAAGTCCTTTCTCACGACTTCCTTAAACGTTTCATCGTAGACGGGGGTATTCTTGAGGCCTTTAATCAACTGTTCTACCTCCGAACTTGTCATTTCGGCATCGGACTCCAAAGTTCCCATCCTACGGGCTATCTGGACTATCCTCCATTTGAAGAAGCGGCTGTCCTCGATAACGTTCTCCAGAGTCCGTTCGAAATCCCTCTCCATCTCCCCCTTCAGTATTAGCTCGATCTCGTCGGGCGTAAGTCTCTCCGACCTTATCAATATCCTGTACGGATCGATGGTGACCGCAACGGACTCGCCCAATTCGTCGGCCGCCAGCCTAGCGATAAATCTAGCGAGAGTCCTGTTGACCAAGGTCCCGAAACATGCGTGGACCACGACGGTGTCCTCGGCCTTCTCAAGGACGACTCTGTCATCCTTAGGCACCGGATATTCCTCCTCGTAGTGATCCTTGACGGGTTGAAGCGATCTTTTCATTGCCCCCTCCTCGAATTCCCAGGACTCGGAAACGGAATTCAGCGCATCGGAAAAGTCGTTATTCTCGAGCAAGTCCACAAATTCTCCCCTCAGGCTCCCGACTTCTTGCGCCACGGAATAGGGGACCGGTATCTCCTCACCGACCCAAGAGGGAACCGCACCGACCGGATCGTCTACGGGCTTCACGAATACCTTGTCCTGGTACACCTGGACTATCTTCCAGAGAGAACCACCCATCACAAATTTCGATCCGGGCTCGCCGTATTCCGCTACGAAGGGCTCGTCCAAAACCCCGACCGCCTCGTCCTTGGTATCGTCGACGACCACGTACTGTTTGATCTCGGGAATCATTGAAAGGGACCCGAAGTAGTAATCGAAAATCCTACTATTACCGCTGGGGCGGGAGAACACCTCCTCGTCTTCTCGCAGCCAAGCCAACCTCCTAGTCATGTCCTCCATAAACTTCAACACATCGAGCAGCTCCTCCTTCTCGAGATTTCGGAACGGGTAGGCGCGCTTGACTATCTGATAGGCGTCCTCGACGTTCCAGTCCTTCGCAGCGACCATCATTCCCACGAGTTCGTGGGAGAGCACGTCCAGAGGTTTTTTCGGAATTTTAACGGGTTCAAGCTCCCTTTTCCTGGAGCGCTCCGATATCACGACCGACTCCACACCATCGGTGGGGTCCTTGACAATAATCCTTCCCTTCGACATTTCCGTTATCTTATGGCCACTCCTGCCCACCCTCTGAAGGAGCCTCGCGACCTGGCGGGGAGAATTGTACTGGATACACAAATCAATTTTACCGACGTCGAGACCGAGTTCCATGGAAGAAGTACATATCGCCCCTTTGAGATCGCCATTTTTTAGCCTCTCCTCCGTCCTCCTTCTGGCAAATGTAGAGAGCGAACCGTGATGTATACTGACGGGAAAATCAATATCCCACATCTTAAACCTGCTGGCAAGCACTTCCGACATCGGTCTAGTGTTTGTAAAAATAAGGGTCGATTCGTGGTCCTCGATAAGGTCTCTCATCACGCGAAGCCTCGCTGCAACCTCCGGATAGGTGTAAATTTGAGAGGAGAGGGCCTCATCCTCCTCAGTCACGGCCGGATACAGAACATCGAGATCTATATCCCTAACCATCGAAACATCCACCACTTCGCAGTCTCTGTTCGATCCGACCAAGAAATTGGCAACTTCGTCAGGGGACCCGACCGTAGCCGACAGACCGATTATCTGGAAATCGCCTCCTTTCAAGCGGCGCATCCTCTCGAGGGAAAGAGAAAGCTGGGCTCCCCGCTTGTTTCCGGCGAGTTCATGGACTTCGTCTATAACGACCCACTTCACCGCCGCGGCGTGTCTGCTTATTCTCTTACCCACGAGGAGAAGCTGGAACGTTTCCGGAGTAGTTATCAGCACGTCCGGAGGACTCAAAGCCTGTTTCCTCCTCTCACGATCGGGAGTGTCACCGTGCCTTACCGAGACCTTTAAATCCAGTTGCCTGCACCACCACTTCAGGCGGTCTAACATGTCTCTGTTCAGAGCCCTGAGGGGTGTCACGTAGATTAGCTTTATACCGTCACTTCGGGAGCTTTTCAGAACCTTGTTTAGAATCGGTAGAATTGCTGCTTCGGTTTTACCCGTTCCAGCCGGAGCTATCAGTAAAGTATTTTTACCGTCTATAATAGGTGGTATGCCCTCTTTCTGGGGCAGAGTGGGTTTTTCAAATCCTCTCTCCTTGAGCAGATTTCGGAGGGGCTTGGCCAAGCTATCAAACACTTCTTCGGACATTTTAGGAGGTCACCTATAGGAATCCAGTTATTTTCCTCGCTTATTAATAAAGATTGAAAAAATCCCTGAAAAATGCAAACGTTCACAGATTTGCACATTTTGAGAAGCCGTTTCAATCTAACCGTTAAAATCGGTCAACGCTTCCGGAAAAACAATTGGAAAAGGAGGGGAAAACCCCCTCTCCCCCCAGAGCCGAACAGGCAGGATTCCCCGCATAGCCGGAAGCCGCCAAAGGCTGACTTGGATAAACAGTTATTCCCTGGATGCGGGAAACTTGGAACCCCCTCACAAATCTCCACATATTCATAAGATATAACGGGGTAATAAAAAGAAAAGAAATATCACTATGTAGTATAACTATATGTGCCTTTTACTCGGGATTTCACTTAAAAGGATATTTCGTTTTCAGCGTTCATTACAGGGAAATTGCCGAAATCCTCCTTTCAGCAAATCACTTTTCCAACCGATCAAAATAAAGTAAAACCCCTCTCGTACTCATCTCAAGAGATTGGCGGGCAAAGTCCTCTCTTCCAAACAGTTTAGTCCACTCCGACAGGTATCTATCTTCTATAACTCCTATGACATCCTCATCATCGAGTTCAGATCTCAAGTCTTTGATTTCGGAAACCCAAGCGTTTAATTTCTCCCTATACCTATCCATCGTCGTCTTTGGCGTTTCACTCCATCCTTCATGAGTGAACAACAAGCTTGACAAATCCCGATCTTTCAGATCCCTAAGTACTCTCATCTCCTCCTCCCTATCAAAACTGGGAGGGGGCGTGGTAGGAATTAACTCGTCCGCCTCGGGAAAGTAAATACCTACCGAATCGCCCACGGCCATCGATTTACTCTTGGATTCGTAATAACACACGTGATGCGGGGCATGACCTGGCGTTTCAACAACCTCCAGAGAAAAACCTTTTCCAAGACCGAACTTCTCTCCTCCAGAAACCGGTACCATGCTATCTTCAGGTATCGGCTTGATGTCGCCCCAGTACTCAAAAAATTCGCCCGTGGCCCTCTTCACGGACCGCTTCAAATCTCCGGGACTGTTCAAATACTCGATTCCGGACTCGTGCACAATAACCCTCGCGTTTGGAAACTCATCCAACAAAAATCCCGCACCGCCCGCATGATCCATGTGAATGTGCGTGACCGCGATGTAGTCTAGGTTTTCCACTCCTAACTCGGACAAGTCTTCCACTATCTTATCTACTACCATGGAAGTTCCGGACTCTATCAGTACCTTCTTATCGGAATCTATCAGAAAACAGTTTCCGGGATCGAGAGCGTAACGCGCCCGACCTACTCTATAGATGTTGTCCAAGTCGTCGACTCTTTCAAAATTCCCTTCCATTATTTACCTCTAAAAGCAAAATCATGCCTTATCGTCGATGGCACTATTTGCTAGTTCGTCGGCTTTATAATTATCCTCGCGGGAGACGTGTTCATAAGAAATTCCCTCAAAATTATCCTCAAGATTTTTCGCTTTTCTGTGGAGATTAATGAGATTATCCGAACGCACCCGATATCGGCCGTTCATTTGTCGGACCAACAATTGTGAATCGGAGCGGACTTCCACTATATCGACACCTAAACTTTTGCACTCCTCCAAGGCCCTTACCAAAGCAGAATATTCGGCTTGGTTGTTAGTGAGATCATCGCCAAAATACTCCGAAATCTCCTTTAGAGCATTCCCTTCGGCATCCTCCAACAGGATCCCCCCACCGGAAGGTCCGGGGTTTCCCCTGGCAGCGCCGTCGATCCAAGCGAGTACCTTTTTCGGCATCAATATCTCTCCACAGCTCCAATCAATAATTCGAAGTAGCTACTACTAGTCAGTATCGAACATCAAACTCGGAAAATTCGTCCTGATATTCTTTCCATTCGACCTCGACGTCCTTAACTCTGGCCGAACGGGGGCCTTCGTGGCAAAAATTTATCATTTCTTTAACTTTTTCCTCGTCCCCTTCAAAGACCGCCTCCACTCGGCCATCGGGAAGGTTTTTGACCCAGCCGGTAACCCCCCGCTTACGGGCCTCCTTTCTGGTGGTTGCTCTGAAAAATACGCCCTGAACCCGGCCGCTGACGTAGACATGGGCTCTCTTATTCATATTGATCATTGAGAAATACTTGGATTATTCCTTAACTTCTTTTCCATCCGCCGCTAATCCAGTTTCTTGCCGATAGTCACAAAATTGGGTCCTCCCATATGCAGGACGGGCTCGAAAGTATCCACATCGTAGATCTCGGAATCTAAATCGAATACCCTCTCGTCAACCGAGTTGGCCAATACCTTACCGACAAAAATAGTGTGATCCCCCGCTTCCAGCTTATCTTCGAGCCTGCACTCCATTTTGGCGGCGCACTCTTTTATGGAGGGAGTTTCTACCTCCTGAGATTCCTCGGGCGTAAGGCCAGTCCCTTCGAATTTGTCGACTTTTTCACCGGATTTCGAGCCACAGAAAATAACCTCGTTCAAGAGCTCTCCCTCGGGTATGTTGACAACGAACTCCCCGTGATCCGAAATCAAATCGTGTGAATACCTTTCTTTACCCACGCTAATCGCCACCAAAGGCGGGTCCATAGAGACAGGCATCCCCCACGCAAGCGTTATAATATTGGAATTTTCTCCTTCGTCGGTGCAGGTAACGAGAACCGTCAATTTTGGATGAAGCAAATGCCGGGACGAACTCCCTGAAAGACTCTTTTCGGTCACAATTATTACCTCATATTATCCATTCGAATCTATCCTAATTGATTTTTTGGCGAGGGCTGTACCAACACTACTACTTCCATACGATAACAAAACAAACAAAAACCACCGGAAGGAAAAATGAAGCCGGATGAAAAAGGTTAAGGAGGTGGATAGGTTTTGCCGAGCGTATTTCCAAAGTGTCCCGTTTGTGAGGAAGGCGATCTAGTACCTTTCTCGTTCCAAGAGGACGTTTTCGAGAAGTGGAAGTGTACAAGCTGCGGGTACGAAGTAAAAAAGAAGGAGTAATATCCCGAATAAGCTAGTTATTCCTCAAAAAATTATCCATATATCCCATTTTTTAATCTTATATCCATGCGGAATCTTGAACAAACAAAGCTAAGGTTCTAAACAACTAATTTCGTAGTCTTACTGCTGGTTTTGACAAGTGTCTACGCGCCTGCGGTGGAACTTCGTAAAGCTTAGTTTCAAGATCCCTGTCGACTTCTATCATCTTCGAGGCCCCGGAAGGCACCTTGGTTCCGCATTTTTCGCAGACATAACCTTTTCCCTTTCCTGCAGATTTCATCCTCTTACCGCAGTTCTCGCACGCGGGATTGACCTTCTCCTTGACCGGTTCGAGTTCTAGGATTTCTAGCTTCTCGAGATTTATAGTAAGCGGTAGATTCGGCTTTTCCTTGACTCCACCAAAAACCCTCACCTTATCGCCGGGGACGAGCTTCCTGACTGTATCCCTAAAACTCTGAGTCGGTTCGAAAGCCGCACAGTTAATCTCGCCCGTATCGTCAGATACCGAGAAAAATACGTGTCCTCCGGTTATCGTCTCGGGCTCGCTGGAAACTTCTCCCTCGACGACCACGGAAAGGTAAGGCTCCACCTGATCTACACTCATCTCTTGTAGATGATCGTCCGTGCCCTGATTGGTTCTATACAGCTGAATCCGTTCTACCGGTTCCTGCTCACTTACCAAATCCAAAGCCTCAAAGGCCGCTTCGGAAGTCTCCGATCGTATTCCATAGAGGATAGGGCAGGGGGTATGGGGCGTTATGCTGATTTCCCCCGTGTCAAAATCCAAGTTATCGAAGGTTTCGGGATAAGTCACGCCGTTCATATCCTCGACCGACTTCTCGTCGACCCTCCGAGGCGTTCCCCTGTTCTCTTCCAACCGATAGGTAATCAGTTCGTAAGTGTAGTCACCCAAAGGATAACCAATCGCGGCGAGAGCTCCAATTATTCCCCTGCCCTCGCGGAACTTGTGGACCTCGGCCCCTATCCTATCTGCCAACTCCTCGGCTTCTCGGATCGTCACCACATCTCTAACTACTCTCCTCGAGTAGGATTCCAACTCTTCAGGGACCTCCGAACCTGGATAGAAAACCACCCCGGGCGTAGTCTCCTCTATATGAAGCTCGGCGAGCTCCTCTACTTTCTCCAAGGTAAGTTCCTTGACCTTAGGGACATCGCCCTCCTCCAAATCAAGCGCAAACGAAACGGCACAGTTACCCCTCGTCTTGTACTTCCAGTTTGGATTCAGCCTGATTAGGCGCGGGCAACCGACAGTCTCTATTCCCAGCTCCTCCAACTCGTCCAGAATCACTGCACCTACATAGGTAGTGCACATGCCTTCCTTCGAATCCGTATCGTCTATTCCGACGCGTAACAACATCGTATCACAATCCTCTCTTGAACAAAATCCATTAAATTCTTGAGTGTAATAACCTACGGAGCTTTGAGGTCGGCAGATGTCAGGTGACCCATGGGAAAAATTCAGATCGGACGTAACGAATGTGTTAAAGAAGGCCTTTGAGGAACTGAATTGGCCCGATAAGGAGATAGAGGCGTCGCTGGAGGAACCTCCCGATCCCTCTCTCGGAGACCTCGCGACAACAGTTTGCTTCGAACTTCCCAAGGAGCTTAAGGAATCACCGCAGGACCTATCAAAGAGGCTGGCCGGAAAAGCGGAAGATCAGGGACTCATCGAGGAAATTGAAGCGGAAGGAGGTTACGTTAACTTCTTCGTGGACGAAAATAGCCTGACTTCCATGACGATCAAAGAAATAATCGAATCGGGTACCGAATACGGTCACATAGATGACAACGGCAAAAAAACCATAATCGAACACACAAGCGTCAATCCCACGAAACCCCTCCATGTGGGGCACGCGAGGAACGCCATAATTGGAGACACCATGGGGAGAGTACTCAAGGCTCGCGGCCACGAGGTCGAAGTCCAAAACTACATAGACGATCTTGGCCTTCAGGTGGCCCAGACACTCACCGGTTGGGAGAGAGAAAGCTCGGAAGGAAAGTTCGACCATTATCTGGGAAAGCTCTACGTCGATTTTCACGAAAAGGCCGAAAATGACCCGGCCCTAGAGGAGGAAGCCCGAACCGTGCTCTCCGAGCTCGAAAGCGGTGAGGGAGAACTTGCCGAGAAAGCCCGAGAGATGACCTCTCGGTGCGTAAAATCAAATCTCGAGACGAGCGACGACTTGAATATAGATTACGACCTGCTCGTCTGGGAAAGCGACATCACAAGAACGGGGATGCTCGACCAGACCTTGAACCGGCTGAAGAAAACGCCCTATCTGGTGGAGGGGGAAGGAAAGCAAGAAGGCGCGCTAGTCCTGAAGCTGGAAGATTTCGGGCTGGAGGACAAGGTGATAATCAGGTCCGACGGGACGGCGGTTTACACCGCGAGAGACCTTGCGTACCAGCTCTGGAAGTTCGGAGAGGTGGACATCGATCTACTCTTCGAACGCCACTCCAGCAGGCCCACCGGAACCGAAACCTACACTACTTCCCCCGAAGGGGAACCCGAAAGCCGCTTTGGAGGAGCTGATCAAGTGATTAACGTAATCGGAGTTGAACAGAAGTATACCCAAAACGTCGTTTTCTCCGCTCTGAAGATTTTAGGTCTGGACGAAGAGTACGAGAACTCCCACCACTTAGCGTACGAACACGTCAGACTCCCCTCGAAGAAATTCAAAGGGAGGGAAGGAACATGGATAGGCTACTCCGTGGACGACGTGCTCGAAGAGACGGTATCGAGGGCGAGGAAGGAAGTCGAGAAAAGAAATCCCGAGGCGGACGATAAATTCGTAAAAGAGGCCGCAAGAGCGGTGGCAGTGGGAGCAGTGAGATACTCCCTCGTGAGGTCATCACCCGAAAAAGAGGTAGTTTTCAAGTGGGACGAGGCGCTGGACTTCGAAAGAAACAGCGGACCTGCCATCCAGTACTCTCATGCCAGAGCCTGCAGCATTCTTAGAAAGGGGGAGGACAAAGATCTAGAATATTCCCCGGAGGTATTCAAGAAGGATAAAGAATATCGGCTCGTGAAAAAACTTTCCAAGTTTCCTCAAATAGTAAAGAAATCCTGCAATCAGCTTCAACCACATCTGTTAGCCACTTATGCATCCGAACTGGCCCTACTGTTCAATAAATTCTACGAGGTCGCACCAGTACTCAAGGCGGAGAGTGAGGAACTGAGGCAGGCCCGGTACGATTTGGTAAAATGCACCAAAAAGGTTCTGGAGAACTCGCTGAAACTGCTCGGTATAAAAGCCCCGGAACGAATGTAAAATTAGAAATTACCTTACGTTAGATTTGGTCATGAAGACAGCCGCTGCGATTATTAGTGCTAAAGCTCCTGCCGCCGTCCAAATCCAGTAATTATAGCCGCCTTCTCCAAGCATATCCGTATCATTTAGCTCGTAAACGGTCTCGAAGTAACCACCCTGTGAGACCTCTTGAATAATGTGAAATTTCACGCCTAATCCGCTATCGACTTCGTAGTAATAGTCCTCAGTCGTAACCGAAAAGGAACTGTTTTCATATCTGTGAACATGGTAAGTCTCCAATTCCCCGTAGGGTACTTTTACATTCTCTGTCCCCTCGTAAATATTCTCCAGGGTCGCGGGAATTTTACCCTCTTTCAAATCCTTCAAGGAAGAACTGTCGAGATAGAACGGATTTTTTGACTGTTCGTATCGCCAATTTTCTTCTCGAAGCCCAGGCTCAGTCACAGAGGAAGGTTTATTTCCGTTCTCCCACTTTCTTTTAAAATTTACTTGAACGGTGGCACCGTCACTTCTAGCTTCAAGCACTTCGACCCGATAACTTCCAGAATACGAATATTCCGCATTTTCCCCGTCCGTACCGCCAGTTGACATGGTACCGTTAACGTCATACTCTAGATAATTAGTTTTCTCCGCCCAAGGGGGCTTTTCGTTTTGAGACAACGCTACGGGAGAGAGGCTAAGAGTCAAAACCAGAGAAATACCCAATACAATCATCAGTCCAGCTTTAGTGTAATCCAAATTTCACACCGCTTTGCCCTTATCTCGAACGACTTTTAATTCCTTTGATTCCAAAAGTCTTCCTCCCACAAACTCACTCGAAGTCAAATGGCGATTCAAAAACCCTCTCTAAACTTCCCTTCCTCCAAACTCTCATACCATTCATCCTCGACGGGTTCACTCTCGTGAAGATCCTTTCTCCTAGCTTCAAGTAGGTTAGGTTCTTTTCCTATAAGCTCGGAAGCAGTGAGAACTTCGTTACCGGCTTTCTCCGCTGCATCGTACGCGGGCTCCAAGAACTCATCGTAATCCAACGACCTCAAAAGATGGTGATCCACTACCATCATCGGAACTTCCCCCGCCAATTGGACGAGGTTATTTTTTGAATTCTCCAAGTCGCCGTCCTCCAGCTTAAAACTGATGTAAGTGGGTGGTCCTCCGACGATCAAAAGATCCGGATTCTGAGAAAGCAGGTAATCAAGCGTGTCCTCGTACATCGGCCCCTGAACGTCCGGGGCATGTACAAGGTTGAATCCGGGCGTCTCCATTGTCATGATCAAGGAGTACCCAAGCTTAGTCTCCTCGGGGCCGTGATACGCGGGTTCCGAAAACCTGATTTTGGTCGAGCCGTAATCAAGCTCGTGTCCGTCGGCGACCCTAATCTCTTCAGCAAGGTCGAGGTTCTTCTTACGGAACATATACCCTCGCTTCCGCTGACTCGGGTTTATATTTTCGCTAATATCCTTCGCTAAAATCAGTTTTCCGCTATAAAGTTCCATAGCCATCTCTGGAGAACTCCATATAAACTTCCAGTTTTCGAAATTTGGAATGAAATGATCGAAGTGATAATGACTGATGGAGAGAAGGTCCACATCTTCGGCGTATGATAGAATTTCCTCCCTGCTCTTGTAAAGGGCGGCGTACTCTCGCTCGTGCGGCTGCAGGTTGAAGCGAGGGCCCAGTGCAGAACCGGGATCGGCGATCATTTTGACATCGCTCGTTTCGACGTAAGTGGCCATGCCCCTGATCCCCAAACTTTCAAAGGCTAAGGGTCTGACCTTCACCTGTCCGTTTTTAAAGGAAGCAAATTCCACAACAATCGCCCACACTCTTTAAGTCATGAGGAACTATAATCTCTGTTGATGTCATTCAATCTGAATTACCTGAAGAGGCCAGAGCTAAACAGGCCTATAGCAATAGCGGGTCTCCCCGGAATTGCCTTGATCGGGAAACTCTCCGTGAAATACCTGATCCAAGAGTTAGAAGCTGAAAAATTCGCAGAGCTGAGTTCGGACAAGTTCCCCGGATGGGCCATCAGAGAGGACGGGAAAGTGAGAGACCTGAAGATATACTTCTATCATGCGAGCGTAGAAGGATTCGAGAGGGATTTAATCCTCATAACGGGTGACGCACAAGCTTCGTCCTCGGAAGGGCAGTACGAAATATCGGAAAAAATCGTCGATATCCTGAGCGAAGAGGAGGTTGACACACTCATTACTATGGCAGCCTTTTTGGACTCCGAAGGAAAGAAATCGGCCGTTGTCGGGGCCGCGACGGACAAAGAAACTGCGGAAACTATCGAAAAAAGTGGAGTCGGACTGTTGAATAGTGGGAGAATAGTCGGAATGAACGGCCTTTTGGTCAGACTGGGTGTCGAAAAGGGCATGAAAGGATTCACATTGCTTGGAACCACCAAGGAAAAAAGCAAGGATGTTCAAGCTTCAAAGGAGGTTATCTCTAAGTTCTCAAAGATATTCGATTTAAATCTAGATCTCTCCGAATTTGAAGAGAAAGCACCGGAACTGTCCAAATTTAAGCCACCCAAAATAAAGATGCCCTCGGTCAGCGGAAGTAAGAGCGAAACGAGCTATATCAGATAAAAATCCTCAGACGAGTCCTTATCGGTAATCGTAGATTTAAGAGCCGCGGCACTTTTCCTTTTTTAGAAGACCAAGGGATTATCACTCGGTATCGCGGCTGAGGATTTTGGAGACTTCCCCCGTGATATGGCTCTGATTTATTTCCCCTACCAGAACTCCTTCCTCATCCAAAACAGGTAGCACGCTCACTCTGTGAGTTACAATTTTGTTCAACGCATCGTCGACAGTCTCTGCCGGTTTCGTCTTTATGAAATCCTCCGTCATAATATCACCTACGGGACAGTTGGAACATAAGGATCTCATATCGGGAAAACCCAGTAAATATGAAGATTCCTCCGGAGAAATGACGCTTAGAATATCGTGTTCTGTGACTACACCTTCGACCTTTTTGCTTCCCTCCTTCCTAACTACCCAAGCGTGAGACTTATCTCCTGGAAACGGCATTACCTTCGCCATTGGATCCGTTCTTTTAACTATCGGGAGATTTTCCTTTTCCATTATCTCCTTGATTTTTATTTTCCTAAAATCCGAAGTCATAATTCTCAATCAAAAGATTAATCTGACTTCTATTAAGTTTGTAACCTCAAATTCCGTGACTCTTTCGGTCGAACGTATATCTCTCGCGGCTCAAAAAATGCGAGTTCTCAAATATAGAGGTAACCCCGGGGAATACCCAAGGTAACCGTAACAAAGTCTAAATAGAGACAACGAGAGTAGCTATTTTTAGAACCAAATGTCCACAGCTTGCTACAAAGGACTGAAGCTTCGGGTCAGGCCAGACGTCTACAAACCCGACGAGGATACTTTCCTGATCGCCGATAATTTGAAAGTAGAGAAGGGAGAAGAAGTTTTGGAACTTGGAACGGGGAGCGGTCTCATCTCGATCTTGTCAGCAAAAAGAGGAGCAAACGTAACGGCTACCGACATCACAAAAAAGGCCTTGGAATGCGCCGAAGAAAATGCTAGAAGGGTAGAAGTCGAAGAAAAAATAGACTTCGTAAGGGGAAATCTGTTCGATCCTGTAAAGAATAAGTTCGATCTAATCGTGTTCAACCCTCCCTACCTGCCGGTTCCGGCCGAGGAGAAGCTAGACACCGAGTTGGAAAAATCTTGGGATGGAGGAGTAAACGGCAGAGAGATTATCGACAAATTTCTCGATCAAGTCGAAGAGTACTTGAAGGACGATGGCCGCTTCATCTTCGTACACTCATCGCTTTCCGAGCTGGATCCAATCCTAGAAAGACTCCAAAACAAGGAAATCGAATTCGACATCAAAAGTAAAGAATTGTTTTTCGAAACCCTGTATCTATTCAGAGCGAGACTAACTCGTGGAAATCAATAACCCAATAGCGAAGTCAAAATGGATTTCTGAGTGTGCATTCTATTCTCGGCCTGTTGAAACACCACGGACTGTGGTCCATCGATTACTTCAGCAGAAACTTCTTCCCCGCGATGGGCAGGCAGGCAGTGCATGAATATGGCGTCATCTTTGGCTCGCTCCATGACTCCGGAATCGACCTGATACCCCTCAAAGTCCTTCAGCCTCTTATCCCTCTCCTCCTCCTGACCCATGGAGGCTATGACATCCGTGTAAACGGCATCGGCATTCTCCACGCCCTTACTCACATCATTGGTCACTTCCACCTCCGCCTCAGTCTTCATGGGCGAAGTCTTGGCGTCCTCGACGATACCCTCCTCGGGCTCGTAACCCGGAGGACTTACTACCGAGATATCCATACCGACTTTTGAACAAGCAAGCAGAAGGGAATGACATACATTGTTTCCATCGCCCACAAAGGTCAGCTTCAGGTCGGCGAGCTTTTGCTTTATCTCCCAAATTGTGAACAGGTCGGCGACCGCTTGGCAAGGATGCAAAAGGTCGGTCAGGCCGTTGATCACTGGTACTTCGGCGTTCCTGGCAAGCTCGAGGATATTCTCGTGTTCGAAAATCCTGGCCATTATGACATCGACGTAACCCGAAAGGGTCTTTGCGGTGTCCGATATGGTTTCTCCCCTTCCTAGCTGTAGCGTCTCCCATCCAAGGTATATCGCATGACCGCCCAGATGGGTCATGCCGGTTTCAAAACTGACGCGGGTTCTGGTGGAGGGCTTCGCAAAAATCATCGCCAAGGTTTTCCCGTACAAATACTCGTGAGGTTCGCCCTGATCCAGCTTTTCCTTCATGCTGGAAGCTTTTTCTAGAACCCTCATCAACTCGTTCTTATCCAAGTCCTGAACGGAGGTAAAATGCTTAACTCCTTCCATTCTCACGCGCCCTCTAAAATAGTGTTCAATTCATCAATTAAATTATCCACATGATTCTTCTCCAATATAAGGGGAGGAACGAATCTCAAAACTTTCTTTGCGGTCCTGTTAATTAAAAACCCGTCCTCACGGGCCTTTTCGACAACATCCTCGGCCAGTTTCTTTCCTTCAAGTTCCATGGCCAAAATCAATCCAACTCCCCTAACCTCGTCAACGACTTCGTGCTTTTCCGAAATATCCTTGAGCTTACTCTTGAAGTATCCACCAATCTCCTCCACACGATCCGGGATATTCTCCTCCTTCATGATGTCGATAGTTTTGTTGGCAGCGGTGCAGGCGAGAGGATTACCACCAAAAGTCGAAGCGTGATCGCCCGGAGAGAAGGAATCCATCACCTCGGGCTTGGCCCCCATACTGCCGATCGGGAAGCCGTTGCCGAGGGCCTTAGCCATCGTGATTATGTCCGGCACAACATCCCAATGATTGCACGCGAACCATTCGCCCGTTCTGCACATGCCCGTCTGAATTTCATCAAATATTAGAAGGGCATTTTCGTCGTCACAGATATCCCTCAGACCCTCCAAATATCCATCGGAGGGGACATTTACTCCGCCTTCCCCTTGGATGGGTTCCGCTATGACCGCAGCAGTTTCTTCGTCTACCTCCTCCCTCATCGCCTCCACATCATCAAACTTAACGAAATCAAAATTAGAGGATATCAAACTCTCGAATGGATCCCTATACGAACTTTTCCAGGTGACACCCAGAGAAGCCGAGGTCCTCCCGTGGAAGGATCCCTCCAGCGCCAGTACTTTTTCGCGACCCGTGTGCTTGACCGCTAGCTTGAGGGCGGCTTCGACCGCCTCGGTGCCCGAGTTACAGAAGAAAAACTTTCTAATTCCTCCGGGAGTAACCCCCGCCAGTTTCTTCGCCAGCTCTGCCTGAGGGGGAATGTGATATAAATTGGAAACGTGCCCGAGCCTTCCGGCCTGATCGGATATTGCTTTCGCCACCTTGGGATTGGAATGACCGAGGGCACAAACCGCTATACCGCCGACGAAATCGAGATATTCATTTCCTTCAGAATCCCTAACCTTGACACCATCCCCCTCGACCAGAGCAAAGGGTTCACGACCGTAAGTGGGAGCAATATACTTTTCCTCTAAATCGAAAAAATCCATGATCAATCCCTCTCTATCATGGTCCCTATACCGCTTTCAGTAAACAGCTCGAGGATCAGGGCATGAGACGTTTTGCCGTTAATGATATGGGTGCGATTTACACCCTTTTCAACGCTCCTCAAGCAGGCCTTAATTTTGGGGA